>JBEPVW010000063.1:0-15914 GCA_041690775.1 Acidobacteriota bacterium
TGATGCAGATACTCTACCGCGCCCGCCGCAACCAGGCAGTAGATGCCGAACCAGTACCAGCGGCCGCTTTCGAGCCATTTGCTGAGCCACTTCAACGCCAGCAGGCCAGCCAGAAATGCAAACAGCGCGCCCAGCAGGCTCGGGCCCATCGCGGAAGCGAGACTGCTCGCCCCCGTAATGTGTTGCGCCTTCGCCAATCTCCACGCCTCACGTGCAATTGCAGGAGGCGTCAGAATTACAGCCAGAGCAAAGCTGAACTCCTCCGCCCTGGCTTTAGCGACGCCCAGCAACATGCCAGCCGAGATGGTTGAACCGGAGCGAGAAAATCCGCGAAACGGGATAGCCAGGCCCTGCACCGCACCGATCCAACCCGCCTGCTGCATGTTCAAGCCGGTGCCGTTGTCTTCGCGATCCGGCTGCACCGCAGTCTGTTTCAACCCGGCGATGAGGATCAAAATTCCCACAATTGCGAGCGCGGGGGCAATCAGGTCCAGCCGACCGAACAACTGTTCAATCTCCGCGTGCTTGGTGTGGAGAACAATTTTTTCGATGAACTCAATCAGTCCATAGCCAATGACCGCAGTAAAAATGCTTGCCACGATGAGCTGGAGGACGATGGTTTTGAAGGTCTGCGCGCTGCGGAAATACGTCCTCCACCATTGCCGCCAGAAGTACACGATCACGGCGAACATGGTTCCGGTGTGCAGCATGACCAGCAGCAGCGTCATGGCAGGAGCGGTGGGGTCCATCCCCATCAGTTTTTCCGCGACGACGACATGCGCAGAGCTGGAGACAGGCAGCAGCTCTGCCATGCCCTGAATAATTGCCAGAATGATTACGTGCAAAATGGACATGCGAGTACCTATGCTCTCAAATCTTCGTTACAAAACGTCGGACGGATGAAACGAGGCGATTGCCGCTGCCTCATCACGCAATGCGCTGTTGGATAGTGGCATTCGTTTCCGATGCAATCTCTTCGCCAGCCAGGCGGTTCCGATAACTCGCCGCAACAAATTCGCGGAACAGCGGATGCGGCTCCAGCGGCTTCGATTTGAATTCAGGATGAAATTGACAGCCGAGAAAAAATGGATGGCTTGGAATTTCGACGATCTCAACATACGTCGCATCCGGCGTGGTTCCTGTAATCCGTAGGCCCGCGCCTGTCAAAATCGCTTCGTATTCGCGGTTGAATTCATACCGGTGCCGATGCCGCTCGCTGATTTCAGTCTTTCCGTACGCCTTCGCTGCCGCCGAATCCGGCTGCAACATGCAGGGCCATGCCCCCAGCCGCATCGTGCCGCCCATTTCCTCAACACCGGTCAGCTCGCGCAGCTTATAGATGATGCGGTGCGGCGTCGCAGGATCGAACTCACTCGAATTGGCCTCGGCCAGCCCGCAGACATTGCGAGCGTATTCAATGCAGGCCGTCTGCATTCCGAGACAAATACCAAAATATGGAATGCTCCGCTCCCGCGCATAACGAATGGCGTTCAGCATCCCTTCAATGCCGCGCTTGCCGAAGCCGCCTGGCACCAGAATGCCGTCGAACCCGGCCAGCTGACTTTCGTAGCTGCGGTCGTCGGCATCTTTCGTTTCCAGGCCCTCGGCCTCCACCCAGGTCACGCGCAGCTTCAGGTTGTGCGCCATCGCGCCGTGGACCAGCGCTTCCTTCAACGATTTATAGCTGTCCTCGTACTCGACATACTTACCCACGATGCCGATGGAAACTTCATCCTTCGGGTCATAGCAACGTTGTACCAGTTCGCGCCAGCGTTCCAGCTTGGCCTCGCCCGCCTCCAGATGCAGATATTTCAGCACTAGCGCATCGACTTTTTCCTGCGCAAAAACCAGCGGAACCTCGTAGATGGACGCAACATCTTTCGCCGTGACGACCGCCTGCTCCTCCACGTTGCAGAACAGCGCAATCTTCGACTTCATCTCATGCGAAAGAAAACGGTCCGTGCGGCAGAGCAGAATATCGGGCTGAATTCCAATCGATAACAGCTCTTTCACGGAGTGCTGCGTGGGCTTGGTCTTCAACTCCTGCGCGGCGGCAATCCACGGCACAAGCGTTACGTGGACGAAAACGGTGTTCTCGCGGCCGAGTTCCTGGCGCATCTGGCGGATCGCTTCGAGAAACGGCAGCGACTCGATATCGCCCACTGTGCCGCCGATCTCAACCAGCGTCACGTCCGTATCCGCAGCCACCTTGCGCATCGCATTTTTAATTTCATTGGTGACGTGCGGAATCACCTGGACAGTCTTGCCAAGGTAGTCGCCGCGACGTTCCTTGGTAATGATCTGCTCGTAAATGCGGCCTGTCGTCAGGTTGTTATCGCGAGACAAATGGGCATGAGTGAAACGCTCGTAGTGGCCCAGATCGAGGTCCGTCTCCGCGCCGTCGTCGGTGACAAAAACTTCTCCATGCTGAAACGGCGACATGGTGCCCGGATCGACGTTCAAATACGGATCGAACTTCATCAGGTTGACGCGCAGCCCGCGGCTTTCCAGCAAGCAGCCAAGCGAGGCCGCAGCCAGACCTTTCCCCAGGCTGGACACAACTCCACCCGTCACGAAAACATATTTGGCCGACATGGGTGCGGCTCCTTGGATTGAAATTTGCAATGGGTCGTACGAGGTGGGCACGATCTATTTTCGCAGAACCGGGAACGGTAGGGAAGAAATTTTACGGGGCAAGGTGACGATCGCACCTTACCCCGCGCCGTTCCGGGGGAGGAACCGCAGAATTCTTAAGCTTTCTTCAGCATACTAGAAAGCCCCGCGTGAGAATCCGCTCTAGAAATTCAACACCATCTGCCCGGTAATCATTCTAGGGGGCACGAAGTGCGTCCCGCTGAATGTCGACAGAAAGTTATACAACGCAACCTTGTTGGCGACGTTTGTGACCGTCACGTTCAAGTTTGTCTTGTAATGGGAGCGGTGGAACACATCGTCCCAGCCGGCATCCAGATCGAACAGATTCCGCGGGGCGATGCGCGGCGGATTCTTATCGGGACTTTCCGTGCCAGCCTGCGGAATCGTCACCAGCGGAGATTTCAGTTGCTCCGGCGCGCAGCTGACCAGCGGCACGGCCAGCGTCGCCGCGACGCCATTGCAGCTCAAACGGATTTGCTGCTGTTGATCTGCGGTTAAATAGGTGAGGCTGACAGGCTGGCCGGGCGCAGTTCCAAAAGGCACATTTCCAGCGACTTCCCCACTGTCATAGCGCCAGCTAATGCCATACCAGGGTCCCTTGGCATTTGGCTGATATTGCAGATGCGTGTTCTGCTCAAAGGCTTGATCGTGGTCGATCAGGAAAGGTCGCAGATCGGTCGCACTGGAGCTGTTGTTAAACAGCAGGCCGCCAATTTCCGGCGGATAGAACAGCGCATGCGCATGTCCCATCACGGAAAAAGCGGAAAAACCATCGACCGGCGTGAGCGAAACTCGCAAGCCACCACCACTGATGTCGGACTTTTTCCACTGGATCGGGAAGGTCAATGGCGTGTTCAGCACCACGTCAAAGTCATAGTCGCCCTTGGTGTGCTTCCAGAAATACGTGCCGCTAATCAGCAGATATTTCCCCAAACCCTGCTGGAACCCAACGTTGTATTGGTTGCGCGAAGCCGGAGTCAAAGGATGTTTGACACTGGTGCCGTTTCCCAGCCCGCCGATGCCCGTGGAGCTCGAAAGGATAAGGTTCTCGTTATATGGAGTCGGCATGAGCCGCGCAAATCCCCCAGAGAAGACCGTCCCTGTTTTTGGGACCTTGTAAGTCACGCCGGCTCGCGGCTCTAGCATGTATTTTGAGCTGAGGCCGTTGTAGTTATCGCCCCGCGCGCCCACCAGAAACTGCCAGTTTTTCCAGACGATGTTGTCCTGGAAGTACAGCGTCTCTTCCTTGATGTCAGTCCGGCCCTTGAAGACAAACTGCTTGCCGCCGCGAGTCAGATCATATTGCAACTCACCTGGAACGAAACTGGGATTTGCCTGATAGCCTTCCGTAACGCAGGCCGCGGGATCGGTAATCCCCGGAGCGGCAACCGGCGTTCCATCGGCACTCACACAGACAGCATTGTAGGTCTGGCTGGTAATTCCAAACCCGAAGCCCTCATTTAAAAAGGTGTGCTGGAAGACTCCACCAGCCTTGATGTTGTGAACACCCTTTACATGGGAATAGTCGGCTGTAAGGCCAACGTTCTGCAACCGGCGGCTCTGTGCCAGCGTCACTGGTGTGTCCGCAAAGATATCACCGCTGGGATAGTAGTGAATGTTGTCCTGGCGAATAAACGGCGCCACGCTCAGTAGCGAATTCGAACCGATTATATGCGTCCAGAATCCGGCAATGTTATAGGTCAGGTTCTGCTGGCGCTGGTCCTGCGGCAACCCTTGCGGGTTGAACTGGCTGGGGGTTTGAAATTGCTGATCGAACTGATTGGGATTTTGAAACCACGACCGTGCAGCGGTCAGGTCCAGGTGCAGCGTATCTTTGGGCGTCGGATTTTCATCGATCCGTTCAAAAAAATTCTCGTTGTTGCCGCGGTCGTGCAACACGGTGAACTCCGGCGTATCCAGGAACCTGCCGCTGTTCATTCCATTCAGATCGACAAAATTGCCCCACGTCTGCGATCCCACTCCGACATTGGCATCGACGGCAACCGTGCCAAAGCTGCCATAGCTGGCGGAGACATCTCCAGTGGGATGAAGATCGCCCAGCGCCGACTTGGTTGTTGTCTGCACCACGATGCTGGCTTTATCGCCGTATTCCGGTGGAATCATTCCATTGATCACGTTGATCGACTGCACCGCGTGCGCCGTCAGTTGGTTTGAAAAATTGCGGCTCTGCTGGTCGGACACAGGCTGGCCGTCGATGCTGAACGTGGTGTCGGAATGTTCTCCGAGAGGATGAAACATTCCGTTCGAGTCTGCCGCGAGTCCGGGGGTCGCAAGCGTGACTGCGGAGCTCAGACCGTTCGTCAGGTCGTCGGTGGGCAGCGTTTGCAGCAGGGACATGTTTACATCCGTATGCGTGCTTGGACTGCCATTGACGAGGTCGCCGCTGTCCGCAGTGACCGTGACCGTCGTGCTTTCGGCCAGAACATTCATCGTCAGAGCCAAGGTCGTAGGCACGCTCCCCACCAGGTCAACGTCATGGACTAACGGTCCGAAGCCCGGTGCGGTCACAGTCAGGTGGTAATTGTTCAGCGGCACATTCTCGAAAGAGAAGTGGCCGGTTGCGTCCGAGGTTGCCGTCCTTTTGTATCCGGTAACCGGGTTCAGGATACTCACGATCGCTCCGGGAATGACTGCTCCCGAGGGATCGGCTACCGTGCCCTGAATGCTGCCACCGGTACCGGCGACCGCAGCCAGGCCCGGCGATACTCCGCCTGGAAGAAATAGAAATGCAAATGCAAGTGTCAGCACATATGCTGCACGCCTCATAAGGAAGTTCCTCTCAGAAGGTGGAAAAGCGCTGTGATCGATGAACCGGGGGAAATGAGATCAACAGGCTGAAGGAGGCGGGGCGCGGCTGGCAGCGAAACGAGGCGTAAAACTGGATTGGATCTGGACGTGGGCGATGACAACGCGTCCCAGGGATGCAACCGAAGCCGCCATTGGAGGCGCGTGTGTTCCGATGGGCAGCGCGGCATGCAGCGAAACGCAGATCGTGCAATGGTCGGGAGCGCTCTGGTCGAGAAGGGGATGCAAATGGCAGACCGGCAGCATCATCGCGACCAGCAGCAAAACTATGCTGACGGCGATCGAAACTTTGCTGACACGGGCTGGAGTGCTCGATTGCATGTCTTTACTTACTTGGGATGCAGGAGGGCGCACGAATTCGGCGGCCAAGCTTGCAAATTCAAGTGTAACCGCTCGATGGCATGATCAGATTTCGTGGTGTAACGAAGGGCGGAAAGCGGCGGTTCAGTTTGTTGATTTCCGGCGAGACTTTGGCCTCAAAAATCACTATTTCTCTAACCGGAGAAACCCTATTTCTCCGGTTACAAAAACCGCTGCTTCTGTGGCTTCAAAAAGCTCCAATCTCTCCTGATTGCAGTTTGAAGACGGAAAAAGTGGTATCCAAGTACCACAAAGTGGTATCTGGATACCATTTTGTGGCACTTGGATACCACTTTTTGGCCATTTTTGAGGAATATGAAAAATGCAAAAAAACGATGTTTTCATCGGTGAAAACCCGGAAAATGCGTTTTTCTATGAATTTTCTTCTATTTCCATTTTACCGATCCGCAGTGAAGAATGCGCCGCAGGAGATGAGCGTGTACGTGTGTAGACCGGTTTTTGGTTAGATGTCGAGCAAAAACCGCAGGTCTCTTCACTTCGCGGCGCTCCGGTCGAGATACAGATTTGTTTAGCGAGAGAACCCAGGTCTCAAAAGCGATACCTGGGGCACCCGGCTCGGAATGACAAGTTTATCTATAGAACCAGCATTTGATTGATCTGGCGAGGGGCGGATCGAAGATTTCCATTTCCGAGATAAATTAACGAATCCCGGCCCGCACTAACTCTTCCGCGCGTTTCAAAACTTCCTCCAGCGTCATTGCGGAGGTATCGAGATGAACGGCATCCGCCGCAGGTTCCAGCGGCGACGAAGCGCGGTTGCGATCTCTTGTATCTCGCTCTCGCACGGAAGCCAGCACAGCTTCCCGCGTTTGCGCCTCGGTGGTGCGCTCCCCCTCGATGCCTGCGCGGTCGTGCTGCAGAAAGCGCCGCTGGCCGCGAATGTCATCCGCAGCGTCGAGGAAAATTTTTACTTCAGCGTCGGGAAACACATGGGTTCCAATGTCCCGGCCTTCCATCACCACGCCGCCCTGCGCGCCGAGAGCGCGCTGCCGCGCTACCATCCACGCTCGCACTGGCGGATGTACGCTGACCTGCGACGCCGCTTCCGCCACATCCTTTTCGCGGATGCGGGCGGTAACATCGCGGCCGTCCAGCAGAACTCGATTGCTCTCGTTCGCGCGCGGCGCCAGAATAATTACTGTGATTTCCGTCAATCGCGCCAATGCGGCTTCGTCATTGAGCGGCGTCCCGCTTTCGATTGCCTTCAGCGCCAGCGCGCGATACATGGCTCCGGTTTCAAGGTTGAGATAGCCGAAGCAGCGCGCCAGATGCGCCGCGAGGGTGCTCTTGCCCGCTCCGGCTGGTCCGTCGATGGCGATCACGGGACGCAAACGCCGGCTCGCGAGCGCCATCATTTCTTCTTACCGCTCTTCTTGCCGCCAGCCTTTTTACCGCCTCGCGGACGGTTGGTGCGAGAAGCAGCGACAGACCCTTTGCCGCCGCGCGGATTTTTCGTCCAGAACGGCTTCGCGCCGCCCTTCCCGCCCGCCTTCGCTCCAGACGCGGCACCCGGCTTTTCGCGACGCTTCGGTTTATCTCCCGCGTCGCGATCAGAGCCGGGCTTGTCGGAATCAGCCCGCTTTGTCCACGGCTTCGCGCCTTCTGACTTGCCGTACGTCTTGCGGGGTCCGCGCGGAGGTGCACCATCCGGCCCGCGCGAGGTCCTCGCCACGTACGATTTCGCCGAGCCAATTCTCGACTCCGCGCCCTTCGACACCCACGGCTTCGACCCGGCCGTTTTCCCTTCGGCTTTTCTCGCGCCAGCCGACTTGAATCCTGAAGCTGTAAATCCAGATGGTTTTCGCCCGGCTGGCTTGGCTCCCGACGACTTGGCGCTCCAGGGCTTGCCTCCCACAGGCCGCGCTCCAAAGCCTGCACGTCCTCCCGCGGATGGACCGGATTTTTCCCACCGCTTGGGCCCTTCGCCCGGAGTGCGGGCCCCTGGTCCGGAGGAATCGGAATCATCGGAACTCGGTCGAGCCCAGGGTTTCGCTGCGCCCGTTCTGGCGGCTCCGGTCTTCGACGCCCAGGGCTTGGCTCCGCCAGACTTGAAGCCGCTCGGCTTGAACCCTGAAGATTTGAAACCGGAAGATTTTGCCGCGTACGGCTTCTTGTACCCGCTAGCTGATGCGCCGGAGCCTTCCTCGGGCTTCTCCCAGCGTTTCGGGCGTTCCGCCGAATCGTTTCCGCGCGACGTTGAAGCACCCGCTCCAAAGGAGGCTCGTTTGGTCCAAGGCTTTGCGCCTCCGTCGCCGGAGCGTGGGCTTTTCGATGCCCAGGGCTTCGCCGCTCCAGATCCCGCGGACTTGAAGCCCGGCGACTTGAAAGGCGGCTTCCGCTCGAATGTTCGATCCCCGCCTGCCCGTCCGCCTGCGCCCTCACCGGATTTGTCCCAACGTTTGGCGCGCTCGCCTAAGCCGCGCGTCGATGGCTTGCGCTCGTAAGAACCTGGGCCACCGGAACCACCTGCCTTGAAGCCGCTCCCCTTAGAATTTTTTCCCATGTAGCGGGGAGTATCGCCCGCGCTTGCGGCGAAGCTGCGCGGCCGTGATGCGGAAGCTCCCTCGGGACGTGCACCTGCAAAGCGTCCAGCACCGCCGGGGCCAGGGCGTCCGCCGGATGCGCGGCTGCCAAACCGTTGGCCGGCAGATTCCCCGGTTACAGTGCTTCTCGGAACAAATTTCTTCGGAACAAATTTTTTGGGCACGAATTTTCCTGCTTCGTCGGAATCGCGCCGCGGCCGCGACGGCTCGCGCTCAATTTCGATTCGGTCCTCGCCCGTTCCAGACGTTATGCTCCCGGTTTCGAACGTTCCATCTTTCTCGTCTTCGGTTTTGCTCATCGTTACTCCCAACTGTTCCTCGGAAAGCTGCGCCACCATCTCCGGCAACAGGCCGCCTTGCAGGCAGACATGCGCGCGCCCGCCGATGTCGATGATGTCCAATTGCCGCATGGAACCCAATCCGTGAATTACTTCCCGCAGTTTGGATTGCGGGGCCAGCGGAGAAAGGAAAGCCAGAATCTCTTCTTCCGCTGCCGCGACCACCGCGTGCAGATAGAGCGATACCATCGCGGACTGCGATTGCGCCTGCCCGGTACTGGCCCCCGCGGCAACCTGTTGCGGAAAACGCCGCGACAGCAACTCCCACTTAGCGGCGTTGCCGGTCATGCTGGAGCTGGGAAACACGTACAACCCAATCCAAAGCTCCTGCAGTGCGCGCGCAATCGCCGCCTCCGTAATATCGCGGCCCAGGATCGGCTGCAGCGCGCCGACATCGAGCGGCCCCTGATCCTTGATCGCCTCCCAGCAATGCAGGGCCAGCGGCGTCACCTTGTCATTGCCGACGGTCGATGGACCTGTCTTAAAATTGCGATCTCCGCGCAGGGAATAGATATATCGCAGCACTTCAGGGCTGGCGACGAAGTCCGGCTGTTCTCCCAGCGAGTTGCCAAGCTTCAATGGCACACCCGCCGAATTTTCCACCATCCGCGCCAGCAGTTCGTTCGCGCGGGAACGCTCGCCCGCGCTCGGTGTCTGTGCAGGCCTACCCACTACAGCTTCGAGAAAACTGGCCGCGGGTGCTACGCCGGTGAGACCCATGGGCAGATAAGGACAAAAACCGATCGTGTCGAGCCACTCCGCTGCCGCTTCCAGCGTGAGTCGCGCTTCACCGTTCTGGCTCCAACGAGCCAGTCGTGCCGAATTAAGTTGTTCCGCGTTCAAAAATTTCCTTCTTCCGAGTGTTGCGGGCCATGAATTGTCGTCCTGAGCGAAGGATCTTGTGTCCTGCCGGCAAACCGCGAGATCCTTCGCTTCGCTCAGGAGGACAACGTATTTCTTTGCTCAGGGCGACAATGTATTTCTTCGCTCTGGATGACAACGTATTTCAGTCTGAGCACCAGCCCATCGAAGAGCCGGTCTAAATGCGCTGGAATGCGCGTTGAATCTCTTTTAAAGAATACCGTAGGACGATGGGACGCCCATGCGGACAGCTGGTTGGGTGCTCGGTTTTCGCCAGTTCGGTCAGCAGCCATTCCATTTTGACCATCTCAAGCGGCGTGTGAATTTTGATCGCCGCATGGCAGGCGATCGAGGCGGCGATCCGAAGTCGAAGGGTTTCCAGATTTTCCGCCTGCTGCTCCCGTTCCGTCTGCTCCAACACCTCTATCAGTGTACGTTCCAATTCACGGCCGGTTAGCCCGACCGGCGTCGCCTTGACCGCCAGGGTGCGCGGCCCGAAGGGTTCGGCTTCGAACCCGTTCTGCTCCAGCTCTGCTGCGATCGCGGCAAACAGGGGCATCTGGTCCGGCTTGAGGTCGATCAATACGGGCATTAACAGCCGTTGACGCTGCACCTGCTCCACATCGCGCTCGCGAACGATCTTCTCAAACAGCACGCGCTCATGCGCCACATGCTGATCGATGATCCACAATCCTTCTTCATTTACGGCGAGGATGAAGGACTCTTCCAGTTGGCCCAACGGACGCAGGGACGCCAGTCCATGCAAACTTGGTGGGGCGCTCTCTTCCTCAAAATTTTCCGTGGCAAGGAATGGTAACGACTGTGCTTCGGGTCTTGGCTCCGGAGGCTGCAATTCAAACCGCGCAGCATCCGCGGTGTTCAGGTCATCACTAGTTTGCAGAACTGTAAAGTCTTCCTGCACCAGAGAAGTAACGGAGCCCGCATCTGAGACCTGGGCTTCCGCACTCGCGATCTGTACGGGCGGGGTGAATTCAGAAGGGTCGGGCGCGCCGGGCAGTGGAGAAATGTCCGGCACCAATGCGGGAGTCATTGCGGGATGATGGCTGAGCGCGGTCAGAAAGCTCGCCGCCGGACGGGTCTTCACCAGCGCGTTGCGGACTGCATCGCGGACAAAATCGTGCACAAATCCCTGTTGCCGAAAACGGACTTCCGTCTTGGCGGGATGCACATTCACATCGACTTCTTCCGGCGGCATTTCCAGAAAAAGCAGGACTACGGGAAATGAAGTGGGCGGAAGAATATTGCGGTACGCCTCCGTCAGCGCGTGCAGGATGAGCCGGTCGCGGATCAAACGCCGATTGACGAAAACATAGATTGAATTTCGATTGAGCTTCTGCAGCTCTGGCCGGGAAGCGAAGCCGTGCAGCCGCAGAGCCCCCGGTGCCTGCGGTTCCCAGTCCGGCTCGCGCTTCCATGGCGGCGGCGGGGGGATGCCGGCACGCTCAAAATTTGTCTCCGCCGCGACGGGAAGCAATTGGTCGAGCACGTCGCGCCCAAAAATCTGAAAAATTCTTTCAGACACCTGCTTCACCGGCGGAGCTTCGACCAGCGCATGGGTCGCGCTGTGCAGCTCGAAATGCTTCGACGGGTGCGCCAGCGCGTAGTGCGTTGCCAGCGCCGCGATGTGCGAGAGCTCCGTCTGCTCCGACTTTAGAAATTTCTTGCGGGCAGGCGTATTGAAAAAGATGTCGCGAATGGTCAGGGTTGTTCCGACGGGACCGCCGAAGTCGGCGACGCGCAGAATTTTGCCGCCGGCAATTTCCATCTCTGTCCCGACGATTTCTTCGGCGGAGCGCGTGGTGACATGCACGCGCGCGACCGACGCAATCGATGGGAGCGCCTCGCCGCGAAATCCGAGGGTTGCCAGGCTGAGGAGGTCGTCGCTGGAGCGAATTTTGGAGGTGGCGTGCCGCTCAAACGCCAGCATGGCGTCGTCACGCATCATGCCACAGCCATCGTCCGCGATGCGGATCAGCTTGCGTCCACCCGCTTCGACGTCGATGCGAATCCGCTGGGCGCCGGCGTCGAGCGAATTTTCCAGCAGCTCTTTCACCACGGACGCGGGCCGCTCCACCACTTCGCCTGCGGCAATCTGGTTTGCGACCTGATCGGAAAGAACCCGGATATAACCCATCGGAAGCTAATTGTAGACGTTTGGGGAACGAAGGCGGACTATCTGGCGTTTGAGAGAAAGCGCAGGTTCCTCGACTTCGCCTAGAATGACAAATTTACTTGTGATGCTGACAAACGAAATGGACTTCGCAGTCTTCAGGAACGGCCCTTCTTCATCTTTACGAACGGCCTTTCTTTGCGGTCTTTGATTGCGGCACGACGGTTTTCTCTCCAGCTACTTTCTTCGCCGCCGCCTGCATCGTCTTGCCAGCCGCAGGCAGCCTCTTCCCAGTTGATGGGTTTTCGCTCCTGGGATTCTGCGGCTCCGGACGCTTTCGTGAAGTATGGTCGTTATCGCCGACCATGTGCAGCCGCATGAAATTTGTCGAGCCGCTCTTGGTGCGGGTACCGGCGACAATTCCCAGGATCTGTTTCGCGCGCACATATCCCGCGTCCACCAGCAGACCTTCGGCGGTATCGACCATCTGGTCGGTGTGTTGCAGCTTCGGGCACAGCACGGGATGCACTCCCCACAGCAGCATCATGCGCCGGATGACCGCTTCAACGCTGCTCAGCGCAAAGATCGGCGGCGCCGGATGATATTTCGAGAGCAGGCGAGCGGTCGTGCCGGTTTCTGTAAACACCGCAATGGCCGACAGGTCCAGATCGTCCGCGGCGTGCGCCATCGATTCGCAAATTGTTTCCGGAATCGAGAGCCCGCCCTCGGCGTGGTAGTTGTAGCGCTGAGCCTCGGAGCGCATCTGCATTTCCGTTTCCGAGACGATCTTCGCCATCATCGCCACGGCTTCCACGGGATATTTTCCCGCCGCGCTTTCCGCCGAAAGCATCACGGCGTCGGTGCCGTCATAGATGGCATTGGCCACGTCGCTGGCTTCCGCGCGGGTGGGCCGTGGATTTTCGATCATTGACTCCAGCATCTGCGTCGCCGTAATCACCGGCTTTCTCAGCTCGGCTGCGCGGCGGATAACACGCTTCTGGATCGCCGGAACTTTCTCCGGCGGCATTTCTACGCCGAGGTCGCCGCGCGCCACCATGACGCCGTCGGCAATCTCCAGAATGCTCTCCAGATGCTCGATGGCCTGCGGTTTTTCGAGCTTGGCGATGATCCAGGTTTCCGCGCCGAGTGCGGCCACCCGATGCTTCACCAGCCGGACATCTTCCGCCGTCCGCACAAATGAAACCGCGACCATGTCCGCGCCGTTGTTGATGGCGAACTCAAGATCGATTTCATCTTTCGGCGTCAGCGAAGGAACGCGAACGGCAATGCCGGGCAGGTTGATTCCCTTGAACTCGCCCAATATGCCGCCGTTGATGACGTTGCATTCCACATCTGTACCCCGAATGCGGGTGACGCGCAGCTCAATCAATCCATCGGAAAGCAGAATGCGCGATCCTTCCTCGAGATTTTCCGCCAGCGTAGTGAACGTAGTTCCGATCACCGTGGAGGTTCCAGCGACATCGCGCGGCGTGATGGTGAGGTGCTGGCCGCTCTTGAGCGATACTGGGATGCGATTGCGCAGCCTTCCGGTGCGGATTTTCGGACCCTGCAGATCGGCAAGAACGCAAATCGGCTTGCCTTCCTCGGCGGACACCTTGCGGATCATCTGGATCAGCTTTACCTTCTCCGGGTGCGTGCCGTGGGAGAAATTCAACCGTGCCACGTCCAGCCCTGCGCGGACCAGATCGCGAAAAACATTTTCCGAGTTGCTGGCCGGCCCAAGGGTGGCCACAATCTTGGCGCGACGCGGGCCGTCTAAAGAAAGCGATGTTTGCATTCGTGCTCCAGAAACCAAATTTCAGATTTAGCGTTGATTCAATTCGATTGTAAAGCGAGAACAGGTTCGATGCGGCGCGGAGCATTGTTCAGCAGCTTCAATGTGCGCTGGGTTGGGAGGAAGATGGAAAAACTCATCGGATTTGCTGGGATCCGCGTTGCCGCTTGGGAAAAACTTCGGCGTTGAATTCCGCTCCAATCATAACGCTGACCAGAATGATGTAGAGCCATATCAGCAGCGCGACGCCGGCGCCCAGCGATCCGTAAACCTGCCGATAATGCGCATGACGGGTGACATACCAGCCAAACGCCAACGTGGAAGGAAACCACAGCGCCGTCGCCAGAACCGATCCGGGCAGCACCCGGCGCCAGGACTGCGTTCGCGGTGTACCCATGTGGTAGATGATCGCGAGCACGGTCACGCTGGTGGTGAGCGCCAGCATCCAGCGCACCATGCGGGCCAGTATCAATACGAAGGGTCGAACATCGTAAACGGACTGGTAGGTCATCCAGATCTCGATCTGGTGCCCGAACACGACGAACATCGATGCCACAGCCAACGGAAAAAACGAGAGAAATGTCAGAACGAAAGCGACAAGGATCTGCCGGGTAATGCTCCATCCGCCTTCCGGCAGCCGGTAGGCCCTTCGCATTCCCTCCATCAGGGTTGTCATTACGCTGTTGGAAGCCAGCACAAATACAATTGCAGAGGACAAGATCAATTGCAGGGATCGATGCTGACCCTGGAAATAGCCCAGGACGAGCGGCGGAACATCCGGCGGAAACATCTGATAGAGCATGACACGCAGTTCGGCCCGGACCACCTCGGCCGCGGAAGAAGATGTCAGAATCGCCGCGGTTACCAGAACGATTGGAAATACAGAGATGATGGCGGAATAAGCGCCAGCCCGCGCCAGCATGAGTACGTCATTGCGGATGCTGCTGCTTACGGTTCTCCGGAAATGCACCAGCCAACGCCGCATAGTTATGCAAAGACTATATGAAATTTGAATGACAGTTCCATGCTCGCGCAGAAATCGCCGACCTTGCGTGCCTGCATCTTCCTTTTGAGAGATGAATTTTTGCTGAACAGGAAGTCCTCTGCCGGCAACAGGCGATATGATCTAGCATCGAAAGTGTTATGACTTCGGCCCGACCTTCCGTAGCAATTCTTTCAGTCACCGCGATGTTTCTGTTCCTGGCCTGCTGCCAGACCCAACCTGCCCAGGCGCGCAGCCGACACAAAGCGAACCCAGCGATGCCCCAAACTATTTCCGAAACTTACATACCGAACGCTCAACTGACCGGCAAAGCCCTCAACAAAAAAGTGGACGCGTTGCTCGCGACTATGACGCTGGAAGAAAAAGTTGGCCAGCTGGTTCAGTTCTCTTCCGGCACGCCTACCGGTCCCGGCACGGGCCGTCAGAGTTATGACGCGATGATCGCCGCGGGCCAGGTGGGGTCATTGCTGAACGTCGCCGATCCAAAAAAGGCGAATGCGTTCCAGCGCGTCGCAATGGAAAAAACCCGGCTGCACATCCCGCTTATGTACGGCTTCGACGTGATCCACGGGTATAGAACAGTCTTCCCCGTGCCCCTTGGGATGGCATCCAGCTTCGATCCAGCACTGGTGCAGGCAACAGCACGCATGGCCGCGCAGGAGGCAAGCGCCGACGGCATCCGCTGGGTCTTTTCGCCCATGGTCGATATCGCGCGGGATGCCCGCTGGGGCCGCATCGTTGAAGGCTCGGGGGAGTCTCCCTATCTCGGCTCCGCCATGGCGCGCGCGTATGTGCTGGGCTATCAGGGCACAAGCCTCAGCAACCCTGACTCCGTAGCCGCGTGCGTAAAACATTTTGCAGCCTATGGCGCAGTCATCGCGGGGCGCGACTACAACGCTGTAGATATGTCGGACATCACACTGCGCCAGATTTACCTTCCGCCGTATCACGCGGCCATCAATGCCGGCGCGGCCACCGTGATGAGTTCCTTTAACTCCCTGAACAGCGTGCCCGCCACCGCCGATCCCTATACTTTGACCGACATACTGCGCAAGGAATGGAATTTCAGCGGCTTCGTGGTCAGCGACTGGAACGCGGTTGACGAACTGATCGCGCATGGCATCGCTCTCAACAGCGCTACCGCCGCTGAAAAAGCGATCATGGCCGGTCTCGATATGGACATGGAGAGCGGCGCGTACCACTCGCGGCTGGTCTCTCTGGTGCGGAACAATGTGGTGCCGGAATCGACTGTGGATGAAGCCGTGCGGCGCGTGTTGCGCGTGAAGTTTGCGCTTGGTCTTTTCGATCATCCCTATGTCGATGAGAACGCCAAGCCGTATCAGGCAACGCCGGAGAAACGCGCGCTGGCGCGCAGAGCAGC
>JBEPVW010000064.1:0-15715 GCA_041690775.1 Acidobacteriota bacterium
CCATCACCACCATTGCGGCTGCTCGGGCTGCCGCCGAAGGAATAGCCGCGATGCAACATCAAGACGTTTCTGTGAATGCCTTGCAGCACCTGCATGCGGCTCGGATTGCCGCGCGGGTGTAGGTGCTTGCGGCCGCAGGGCCCATCACTGCTCGTTCGACTCGGAGAGAACCCAGGTCTTCAGAATCGATACCTGGGCACCCGGCTCCTTCTAATCCTCGGCACAAGCTTGGCCTAAAATAAATCCATGCTACTTGAAGGTATTTTTCCCGCCATCACCACGCCGTTCTATCCAGACGGCGACCTCTACCTGCTCAAGCTGGAACATAACGTTGCGCGTTATTCCCGCACACAGCTTGCTGGAATGGTTGTGCTTGGCTCGACCGGCGAAGTTGTGATGCTGAGCAATGAGGAGCAGCGCGAGGTTCTAGGAATTGCTATCGCTGCCGCCGCTCCGGAGAAGGTAATGATCGCCGGTATTGGGCAGGAAAGCGTTCGGCAGACGATTGCCATGGCAGAGTGCGCGGCTGCGCTTCAGTATGATGTCGTCCTGGTGCGCACCCCGCACTTTTATCGCGGCCAGTTTCATCCGACTGAGCGCACGCAGACGGAAATGCTGACGTACTATCGCGCCGTTGCAGACCATTCGCCGCTGCCGGTTGTGCTCTACAGCGTTTCAGCGCTGACGCTGTACGACCTGCCTACGGAGGTCATCGCAGAGTTGGCGCAGCACCCGAACATCATCGGCATCAAGGATTCGAGCGGCAAACCGGAGCGTATTGCGGCCATCGTCGAAGCGACACGCGCGGTTAGCCGAACCGCGACAGTAACGCCAACCTTTGCCGCCGTTACGCAACGCATGCTGCAAGCGGAGCCGGAAAGTTCCGCACAAAGATTCGTTACCGCCGAAGTCCTTGGAAAGGGCCATACCGCCCTCGCTACAGCCGCGCCGCCGGCGGGGCTGAAGACGCGCCAGAAGGAAATTTGTTTCTCCGTTTTGACCGGCGGAGCCGGCACACTGCACGCCGCGCTGGTCGCGGGAGCAAGCGGCACTGTCCTTGCCTTCGCCACCTGCGCGCCGCAATGCTGCTATGAAATCTGGACGGCCTGGAAAGAGGGTGACACAGGGCTGGCGGAAGAAAAGCAGGAGCGCATTCGCCAGGCTTCGACCCGAATCGCAGGGCAAATGGGTGTGCCCGGCTTGAAATTCGCCTGCGATCTGAACGGCTATTACGGCGGCCGCCCGCGCCTGCCGTTGTTGCCGCTAACTGGGGAGCAGCAGCAGGAAGTGCAGCTGCTTATGGCAGATATTCGCTACTAGGAACGTGTCAAAGGTTTTCAGCATAATCATTGGACCGCAGGTCCCTTCGCCGCGCTTCGGTCGGGATGACAAAATTGAGTTGAACTTCTAATGACTATTGAGGGAGCCGTCTATCACTGTGGAGATCCGCAACCTGCTGAACCATTTTCTTGCGCCTGCCTTTTTTCTTCTTATCGTTTCCGGCAACGTTTTTGCAGTCGAAGCCCCTCGGATCACCCACAAGGATGGCCGCTCCTGCCTAATGGTCGATGGACAGCCGTATCTCATCCTTGGCGCGCAGATGAACAACTCCAGCGAGTGGCCGAGTACCTTGCCCAATGTTTGGCGGGCCGTTGCAAAGATGCACGCCAATATGCTCGGAGCTCCTGTGTATTGGGAGCAGATGGAGCCGCAGCCCGGCATTTTCGATTTTAGAAATGTCGATGAGCTGATCCGGGAAGCACGGGAACATCAGGTCCGTCTTCTGCTGCTTTGGTTTGGCGCTTCAAAGAATGGCCAGATGCACTATGCGCCGGAATGGGTCAAGACCAATCCAGCGCGGTACCCGCGTTTGATCGGTGAGCATGGCGAGCCGCTCGATATTCTCGCTTCTAACTCCGCCACAAATCTGGATGCCGACAAGCACGCCTTCGCCGCGCTCATGCGCCATTTGCGCGGCATCGATGAGGAACAGCACACCGTGCTTATGGTGCAGGTGGAAAATGAAGCAGGACCCTATTACGCGGACCGCGATTATTCTCCGTTGGGCAATAAGCAGTTTGCAGCAGCAGTGCCGGCCGGAATCATTATTGCAATGCATAAAAAGCCTGGCAGCTGGAGTCAGGTGTTTGGCCCCGATGCGAACGACACTTTCGCATTATGGTCGGAAGCCCACTACAACACACTCGCCGCCGCCGGCAAGGCAGAATTCAACATCCCGATGTACGTCAACATTGCCGCCGTCAACACTCCCAATGCGGAGGCGGTGCGGAAGTTGATCGACATGTGGAAGATAACGGCGCCTTCAATCGACATCGTAGGCGCAGACCTTTACAATCCCGACTCAGCGCTCTATCAGGAAATGCTTCGCGCCTATGGCCGCCCCGACAATCCGCTCTGGATTTCTGAAACCGGCATCTCCGATGGTTACGCGAAGTTCTTCTTCTATGCGCTGGGCGACGGAGCGATCGGATTTTCTCCGTTTGGCCTCGACCATACGGAATGGTCGCTATCGAACGACCAGGACCCCAATGCTCACGCGGAAAACTATGCGCTGATTTTGCCGATGGACCGGGAGATCGCTCGCCTGAATTTTGAAGGCAAGCTGAAGACCGCTGTGGAAGAACCTGGCCACGCTCAGCAGGAAGTCGCTCTAGGAGATTGGCAGGCGACAGTTTCCTTTGGCTATCCTCAACCGGATCGTCAGCCGCCGCCCGGCACGTTAGACTTCCATGGACGCGTTTTGATCGCGCAGCTTGCGCCGAACGAATTCCTCGTCACCGGAATCGACGCACGGGTTACCTTTCATCCGCCATCTCGTCCAGCGCCAGCAGACCATCACATCAACAACATATTGCGTGCCGAGGAAGGGAAGTACGTGAATGGCACATGGACGCCGCTCCGCATTTTGAATGGAGATGAGACCCAGCGCGGCCTGAATTTCCAACACGATGGTGAAGTTGTCCACGTCACTGTCTATCGCTGGGATTGATGGCCAGCTCAGAGGGCTGCAATTCTGTTCGGGAAGCGGAGGACAATTTATAAACCGCAGTGCCCTGCGCGGCTGGCATAGCATCTGCTATTCTGTGCGACGTGAACACATAATAGCGAGTTCAAGGAAGAGGCGAATCAAAATGAAACCTGTCACGATCGTCGGAATTGTTCTCATCATCGTCGGAGTTGTGGGGTTTGCGCTTGGCGGATTTTCATTTACCCATGAGAAGAAGGATGTAGACATGGGGCCTTTGCAGATCAGCCACCAACAGAAAAAGACTGTGCCTATTCCTCCAGTCTTGAGCGCGATTGTATTGATAGGCGGAATCGGCCTGGTGGCAATGGGTGCACGCGGCAAGTAGCTATTCGCGGCGGTTCTCGATTAACCCCGAGATCCTTCGCGTTGCTCAGGACGACAATGTTTTCTATTGCGGAGTTTTTCTATTGGTGTGTACAAAAAACCGCAGATTCCTCGACTCCGCTGCGCGCCGCTCGGAATGACAAACATTAGACCAGGCTGAGAATTCGATCCAGTGTTTTTCCGTATAGATCATAGGAGCCATCGCCTTCGATCCCGGCGAGAGCCTGCCGCGCACTTTTGCTGAGACGTTCGCGCAGATCGGCGGATGCGTACAGCTGTTGCATCGCACCGGCGAGAGCCTCTGCATCCTGAGCCCGGATGAGCAGCAAGTCCTGGTCCGGAGCAAATAATTCCGCAGCGCCGCAATGCGTTGTTGCAACGCAGGGCAGCCCGTGAGCGATGGCCTCCAGCAGTGCCATTCCGAATCCATCATCGAGCGTAGGGAAGACAAACGCGTCGCAGCGGCGATAGAAGGTGCTCATGTTTTCCAGGTAGCCGACGACCTCAACGTTCGGCAGGCGCCGCAGCAGGTCGCGGAGCGCGGGAAAGCGATCGAGCCGCGCATCGGTGCGCAGCAGCAGCCGCGCGTTTGGCAACTGGAGCCGCTCCCACGCCTGTAAGAGGTAGAGAAAGCCTTTGCGCAAGGGCTGGCCGCCGACTGTGCCGAAAGTAAAAGGCCGCTCGATCCTTTCAACACCAGCTTTCTGAAGGATCGGCTCGACATCCGGCACGCGTCCGAACAGAGGCGCGATCCATACTTTGGACTGGAGCTCGGCAGGGAAGGAGCGTCGAGAATAATTGGAAGGCACTAGGATGACGTCGGCCTCTTCATATTCGGCAAGCTGACGCTCGCGGAACCATTGCGGCTCACCCTTGTAGCGCACGCCCAGTCGCTCGCACTCGGACCGCACCAACGCCTGCTGCACATCGACATGCGGACAGGCGCGATCCAAAACGAATCGAGCACCGCGGCTGCGGGCGGCGCGTCCGGCACTGAGAGCGCCCGAGGCCCATCCCCAGAAGAGATCGAAATTTTCCATTCGCAGTCCGACAATGCGATCGTACATTGCAGTATCGGCGCGCTGGAGTGGGCGCGGAAGCTGCACGCCGGTCAAAAAATGAAAGCTGGGAACCCACTGCGGAACCCATCGCAGATGGACTGTAGGCGAAAGCTGCTGGAAGCGTGAGCGATAAGCTGCGGTGTAGATGGTTACATTATGACCGCGCTTGGCCAGCAGATTGGCGGGTAGGACAACGTGTGCTGGTCGCCCGGTGGAGAATGCAACACACTTGGGCGCCTGCGAAAGATCGCGCGGGATAATTCGGCTAGGGCTGGCGGCGTACACATCGGCGGCAAACTCCGCAGAGGGAATTGAGGGCACGCTGCCGGAAGAGATCGGGTCGGCCGCGGAACTGTATTCGAAGGAGAGAGTGTTGTTTTGGGCACTCTTTTCGATGGTTCCCGGCGTTGACGATATCTTTGTTTCGGGCTGGGTGAATGGGTTCATTCATTTCCCTCACTACGGCAGGTGTACCACTTGTTTTCATTATAGGAAGCTGCGCGAAAAAGACATACGTTTCGATCCCACTCAAGCCAAGTGAAGGCTTAAGTGGGCCACCCGGCCAATTACTTCACGGTTGCGTTGTATGCCTGTTCCCACTTGGTTCCGGCGGTGTTGAAGGCGAGGGCGGCGAAGCGGTGGGTGCCGGGGGTCATGGTTAGGGTTGTGCTCAGTGCAGCGCTGCCGGTTTGGCTGTACTTTTTCACGCCGTCGATCCAGATCTCCATACGGCTTATCGTGCCGGTGACGTTGGCGGCGGCCTGAACGGTGAGCGGGGAGGAGACGGTCGCGCCGCTGGCGGGCTGGCAGATTTTGACGCCGGGCGAAGTTGGTGCCGAGCACGTGCCGCCCGTCGAGGGAACCGTTACGTTCACGGTGCTCTGAAATGATCCAGCGCTATCCTCCGCCAGGACGGTAATGCTGTGGGTGCCGGCCGCAAGCGGCAGAGGCGTATTGACGCTGCCGCCGGAGACCTGATATTGCTTCACCTGATCGATGAAAATTTGCGAGTCCGTGACCGTGGTCGAGTCGGTGGCTTGCGCCACGATGGTGACCGGCGAGGTGACGGTTGCATTGTTTGCAGGCGAGCAGATCGTGACCGTGCGGTTCCCCCCGCTGCTCCCGCACCCTCCGCCGCTACTCGATGAAACCGTTACGTTCACCGTGCTCGGAAATGCTCCTGCGCTATCGTGCGCTTGCACGGTAATGCGATGCTTACCGGCGGTGAGTGGCAGGGAAGTATTCACGCTGCCGCCGGCGATCTGGTATTTCTTCACACCATCGATATAAATTTGGGTCTGCGTGATCGTTTTTGAGTCGGTGCCTTGCGCCACGATGCTGACCGGCGAGGTCACGGTTGAGTTGTTTGCAGGCGAGCAGATGGTAACCGTGCGGTTCACCCCGCTGCCCGCGCAGGTTCCTCCCGTCGAACTGGTTAGCTGGATGTTCAGCGTGGTCGTCTGCCCTTCGGTGACTTTGGTTGTCGCAGTGGCGGTCGTCAGTCCGGTCGCCGACGCGGTCACGCTATAGCTGCCCGCCGAGATCGAGGACGCGGTGTAACTGCCCGTCGCGGTCGCCGTCACGCTGATCTGGGTGGGAATGGTCCCTCCCGAAAACGCTATGTTGGCGCCGGCCAGGGGATTTCCCGAGGTGTCGGTCACCTTGCCAGTCACACTGCCGGTCAGCGGCTCAAGAAAAACTTTCGCGCTGCTGGTGTAGCCCGGAAAAGCGGCTTCTTCGTCGTCGCCGGTCGTTATCCATCCCGTTGCGGCCGTTGACAAGGTGTAATTGTCGGGCGGAAGGGCAAGGGAAAACGATCCGTTGCTCGCGCTGGTTGCGCTCTCGCCGCCGGCGGTCAGGGTAGCGCCTGAGATCGGCACGCACTGGTAGAGCGAGGGCGCTGCGCGCTGCCCACGCACCACTCCCGCAATGGTGCCGGTGGTATTTCCTACTCCGGTGCTGTGCCAGGTGATGCTGAACTGGTTGGTGCTGTCGGTCTTGTATTGATTCAGGTACGGCGAGTAGGTGACTATATCGATGCGGTTCAAGAGCGGACGATAGGTCAAGATCCTCATCCAGCCGTTTCCGCCATTGGTTAAACCTTGGTAATTGGCGAAGATCTCGTTCACCAGGTTCTGTTGCAGGCCCAGATCGACGCGCTGCGAGCCGTTGGTGCCGACGAAGTGACCGTTCAGGACGAGCGACAGATTGGGATAGTTGATCAGCAACTTTTGCCAAACGGCTTCGCCCTGGTTGTTGCCGGTGGCACCGTTATCGTTGTTGTTGCATTGATCGCCACGCGTCGAATCGGTAAACAGGAAGCTGTGCGTGACTACAATGATTTCCTTATCGGGGTTCGCATCCAGCACCGTCTTTGCCCAATCCAGGGCCCCCTGACGGGGCAGGAACTCCAGCGCCAGAATTAGATACTGCTCCCCATTGATCGTAAATACTGCGTAAAAATTGTCATTGGTTCCGCTGGGATATCCGCCCTTGTACCAGCTGTACTGTGCGTAGCGAGAGGGGCCGAAATACGTGTTAAACGCGGTGGTTCCGCGGGCAGACGGATTGAAGCCATCATAATCGTGATTGCCGAGCGGTAGCACGTATGGAATATTTGCGGTGTCGAGCAGCTTGATCGCGGCGTCGGCGTTCTGCCACTGCGCCGGCGTGTCGGCGACATTGACGATGTCACCCTCGCCAAGAACAAACTGGATGTTGTAATTCGTGCTGTTATTTACGATCCACTGCGTCTGCGCGTTGAAGATTGCCGGATACGACTCCGAATAGTACTGTGTGTCCGGCAGAACAACGACTGAGAAATCCGGAGCGGTGACCTGTGCCAGAGCAGAAAAGCCGATCGTAAGAAATGCCCCGAGGAGCAAAGTTTGCTTGATCCGACGATACATGAGCTTGGACCTTGAACATGAGCTGCATGCCGCGGGGGCTGGCGTCTAATAGTAGCGCGTCATGATTCATGATGTAAACCATGAAGTCTCAGCCGGAGTGGAAATCCAGGCAAAAACATTCCGGCACCAGCGAGGGCAGGTCACACCCACATACAGATCAAGATTTTTTATTCCTATTGTGCACTCTTACCCCAGGTCCCAAAATCGGGTCGTTCTTCAGGTCCGAAGAAGGAGTTCGATGCTGTGCTCGAAGCTGCCCGCACAAGAGAGAGAGTGAGTGCCGATTCCGCCCTTTCCGAGGCCTCACTGAACAGGTTTCGGAACGGTTCAACCAGGCGATCTTTCGTTGCGCAGGACGGTCATTGCCGGAAGATGCAAATGAGCAACTCTCCTGCAATCCATACCGTCTTTGATTCTTGGGAAACGAACGCGCCAGATATTACCGCCAGATTCATGAAATCCCGATCAACTGGGGACCGCAGTGACCCTTCAGGCTATGGTATTTGGCAATGCGGAATTCGATAGCGGAACCGGCGTAGGCTTCACGCGCGATCCTTGACCCGGCAGCCCGGAAATATTCGGCGAATTCCTGGCCAATGCGCAGGGCGAAGATACTGTAGCCGGAACTCGGACACCGGCCTTCATACTGGCATTTCACCATTATCTTTGCGTGATGTCGCGCACCGAATGAAGAGAATGCCGCAGGTAGAGACTCCATCCGTGTCCTCTCTGTTCTGAATTGGCTCGCATGTGCTTAGAGAGAGATGCCGCGCTTCCAGGGGATGAAGTCGTCCTGATGAAGGGTTTCGGCCCGGGTGTGTTTTTCTCCGCTGGCCACTTGGATGATGAATTCCAGAATCGCTTCTCCCGACTGCTCAATCGTTTTCTCTCCGGAGACGATGTTGCCGCAGTCGAAATCGATGATGTCCGACATGCGATGCGCCAGCGTGGAATTGGAAGAGAGCTTGATGACCGGCGCAATGGGATTTCCTGTTGGCGTTCCCAGTCCGGTGGTAAATAGAACGATGTTTGCTCCCGCGCCAACCTGCCCGGTTACCGCCTCGACATCATTGCCCGGCGTGCATAACAGGTTCAGCCCGGGTCGAGTCGCGTATTCCGGATAATCGAGAACATCGACGACTGGCGATGTTCCGCCTTTCTTTACTGCTCCCGCGGACTTCATCGCATCGGTGATCAGGCCGTCCTTGATGTTGCCGGGCGATGGGTTCATATCGAAGCCGCTGCCCACCGCCTCCGCACGCGCGGCATAGGCTTTCATCATCTGCCCAAACCGTTCGCCGAGCGAGTCGTCTACGCAACGATCGATCAGGTTCTGCTCCACACCACACAGCTCGGGAAATTCCGCGAGAATACTTTTTCCGCCGAGCGCGGCCATCAAATCCGAAACATGGCCGATGGCGGGATTCGCCGTGATGCCCGAAAATCCGTCGGACCCGCCGCACTTGAGCCCAACGGTGAGGTGGGAAAGGGAAGTCGGGGTGCGTTCCAGCTTGTTGGCTTCCATAAGCCCAAGAAATGTTTCGTGGATCGCTTGCGACAGCATGGCGGATTCCAACTGGCTCTGTTGCTGGTCGAGGATGAGCAACGGCTTGTCGAGATTCGCGGTGCGCTTTGCAATCTCTTCCCGCAGCATGGAAATTTGCGCATTCTGGCAACCTAGACTCAGAATGGTCGCGCCCGCCACGTTGGGATGATGGAGATAACCCGCGATCAGGCCGCATAGCAGCCGCGCGTCCTGGCGCGTGCCGCCGCATCCGCCTTCATGCGTCAGGAACTTTACGCCGTCGATGTTGGAAAATATTTTGCCGCCGTCCGGAGTGGCGTCCGCTGTTGCCGGTTGGTAGTGGCGAATTTGATCAGTCTTTCCCTGCGTGTAAAGGCTGGAAAGTTCGGCCACCTGCAGCCGGTATGCGTCGCTGGGGGCAAATCCCAGGCCCTTCTCAAACGCTTCCTGAAGAATGCGGACGTTGCGGTTTTCGCAGAAAACCAGGGGAATGACCAGCCAGTAATTGCGCGTGCCCACCTGTCCGTCCGCACGGCGATAGCCGAGAAAGGTCTTGCCCTTCCAGTGGGAGACATCGGGGGCGGGCCACTGATAGTCCTGTAATTTCGCGTGGAAAGGGGTGGTTTCGTGATGCACATTTTCCGTGCTGATGCGTTCTCCCGCACGGATTGGCTTCGACGGCTTTCCGACCAGAACGCCGTACATATAGATGGGGTCGCCAACGGCAAAATCCTGAAGCGCAAATTTGTGCTTGACCGGAACATCGGAAACCAGCGTATAAACCTTGCCGGCGACGGTGACTTCTTCTCCCGCGGACAGGTCCACAATTGCGACGGCGACGTTATCGTTTCGGTTGATTTCCAGGGCTTGTTTCCGCAGCAGTTGAAGTTTGCTCATAATCCGTCCGTAGGAGAGTAAGGGTCTGGTTCGTCAGCAAGAACGCACTGTCCAACGATTCCGCGATGTTTGGACAGCAGACTACCTCTTTCATGGTAACTCTGTGGGCCGGACGAGGGGTCTTACGGCTGAACTTCAGCCTGGCTCACTCTCCGAGAATGGCGGCGTAGAGAGAGCGGTCGATATTGCCGCCGCTTAAGACAGCTGCAACACGACGGCCGCGTTGATTGTCCTGCTCCTGTAGCAACGCAGCCAGCGCAGCCGCGCCCGCGCCCTCCGCAGTGTTGTGCGTATCCTCATGGAAAGCACGGATGGCGGCTTTGATTTCGTCATCCGATACCCGAACGATCCTGGCAGCGCCACGGCGAATGATGTCGAGCGCCTCTGGGTCGGGGGTGCGACAAGCCATCCCGTCAGCAAGAGTATCCGCCGATCTGGTCGTTACAAGCCGCTTTTGTTCAAAGCTCTGCGCATAAGCGTCAGCTTTTTCTGAGACGACGCCCACGATCTCGGTCCGCAATCCAAGCAGGTCGCGGACCTGAATCGCACCGCAGATGCCAGAACCCAGACCGATGGGCACGTAGAGGGTATCGATATCCGCCACAGCCTGAAAAAGCTCCAGGGCGTACGTCGCCACTCCGCGAACCAGTTCCGGGTGGAACGAGGGAACCAGGTGCAGGCCTCGACTGCTCGCCTGCCGCAAAGCCTCCTCGCGGGCCTCGTCGAAGTCGCGGCCGTGTTCAATCAATTCCGCTCCGAAGGCGCGCATCGCCGCGTTTTTTTCCACCGAGTTGCCTTCGGGCACAACAACGGTTACAGGCAGGCCGACGCTACGCCCGGCAAATGCCAGACTCTGCCCATGGTTGCCGCGAGTGGCACTGATAATGCCCGCAGGTCGCGCGCCCGTGTGCAGCAACGTGTCAATATAGACGATGCCACCGCGAACTTTGAAAGCTCCGGTTGAAGTGTGGTTTTCGTGCTTAATCCAGACTTCGCAGTTTGTACGAGCGGCAAGCAAAGGCCACGCGTATTGCGGCGTCGCCGGAACGTGGCGATAGATCAAAGAAGCTGCCGCTTCCAGGCTGGGTCGATCAAACATGAACAGCTCCGCGTAAGGGAAAAGGACTCAATTGCCTTGTATGTCCGGGGAAACTTGCTTGTTTGTGAGGCTCTTCGATCATCATAAATCGTTTCCCATTGCCACCGCTTCTTGGTGTTGACACATGATCAGCGCAGGTTTCGACGCCATTTAGCCTGAGTAAAGCTGTTCTGCGTCTTTTTCTTGTTTGCTGTGAGATGTTTCTATACTCTGTATTTGTTTCCGAATAGTGAACAGAAAATCCATGGAAAAAACGAATCTTCGAAAAGGCAAGATCGGCTTGCGGGAAATTGCTGCTGCGGCCAAGGTAAGCGTCGCTACCGTCTCCCGCGTTCTAAATGGAAACAACCGCGTCGATCCTGCGATTCAGAAAGTCGTGTTCGAGACCGCGGCCAAGATGGACGTAGATCTTTCCCAGCGGAACAAGACGAAGGCTCTGGCTTTTCTTCTAAGCAACCGCGCGCCACTGCATGCATTCCACTCCCGGGTGCTGATGGGCGCCGAGACGTTCTGTGCCGCGCATGGCTGGGACATCGTGTTTCTGTCCTTCAATTATTCCCCAAATGTTCCATGGAAAGAACTGCACTTGCCCAGAGTGGTGCAACGCCGCGATGTCGTACGGGCGGTGATTCTGGCGGGTACGAACTCCAGCAACCTTATCGAGCTGCTGGACCACAAAGGCATTCCATCCGTGGTTCTGGGCAATAACATCTTCGGCGAACTGCCGGGCTTCAAGAATAACGATGTGATCTTCTCGGACGATATCCAAGGCGGGCAGGACATGGCCCGTTACCTGATCGGCCTGGGCCATCGCGACATCTGGTTCGTAGGGAACACTCTTCTGCCGTGGTTTGCCCGGTGCTTTCAGGGCTATAGCCGCGCGATGGAAGCGGCTGGACTGGAGCCGCGCCAGAGCACGATCAACTCCGAAGAGGACGTAGAGATTGGATATCTGGGAACCAAGTCCTTATTAAGCCGCAGAGAGACTGTGACTGCCATATTTGCCGGCAACGATGCGACGGCGCGCGGCGTTTATAAGGCGCTGCGAGAGAGCGGCCTGAGAATTCCGGAAGACATCAGCGTCGCCGGCTGCGACGATACGGTGGGAGATCTGCTCGATCCGGGACTGACGACGATACGGGAATTTCCTGAACAGCTGGGGAAAAAGATGGTGGAAATGATCTTGGACCGCATTGCGAAGCCGGGTGAAGGACCGCATACCGTGACGATTCCAATCGAATTTGTCAGGAGAGATTCCTGCCGGCCTTTGGATATTGCGAAAAACCTAACCGTCGATCGAATTTTGCAAAGCTCAGCATTGTGACAATTCTTGCTTCCTTCGATCATTTTCAACTTCAGCCTACAAGGCTCCCCTGGCAGAATCGAGATGCAGGGAACCCGCCTTATTTCCTGTCGCTGCATAGGTTTCGGGCTGAAACTTCTACTTTACAGAATACATGTTATCGGACGTTAGTTATCTTCCCAAACCCTGCTTCTATCGGCGTTATCTCCGCGTAATACCCCATGCCGACTCGTCTCCCTGTCGCATCGAAGATTGGCAGTTGTACCAGGCCGGATTTGTGCGCGACAAAACTCGCAGTGGTCTTGAGAACGCCGAGGCCATACTGAACGCTGCGCCGGAAGTTGATCGAAGACGCTTCCTTGAAATATCTCGTCGGACAGGAAATTTCTCCGATCTTAAAGCCGAACATGATTGCCTGAGCGACCATCTGATTGTCGAAAACGAAATCGTCGGAATTTTCCAGCAGCGGAAGCGTCTGTAGCAGTTCCCGTGAAAACGCTCGAAATCCGGTGTGATATTCGGACAGCTTCGCCCCGAGGAAAAGATTCTGGAATGCTGTCAGCAGCCGGTTGGCGACGTATTTGTACCTGGGCATCCCGCCTTTCAGCGCCCCTCCGCCGAGTATCCGTGATCCCAGCACCATGTCGTAGACCCCGCTGCCAATCATCGCCGCCATGGCAGAAACAAGCGTCGGCGCGTACTGGTAATCGGGATGAACCATGACAACAATGTCAGCCCCGGCCGCCAGCGCCTCGCGATAACAGGTCTGCTGGTTGCGACCATACCCATAGTTTGCATCGTGCACGAAGGTTTGCACCCCGAGCCGCTCCGACAAAGCCGCAGTCGCGTCCTTGCTGGAATCATCGACGAGAATCTTGATGTCGACTTCATGCGGTAGCTCCCGCACTGTTTTTTCCAGGGTCTTCTCCGCGTTGTACGCCGGCATTACTACTGCGATTCGCTTTCCATTGATCATTGGAGCACCCCTCCTCGTTGCATCCCTGCAGTCAGAGCCGAATCAGTCTTCGGGTTTGCTGCAAAGTTAATGGCATCCTGTCCAGCCGGAAAATACGGCGAAACTTTAGCAGGATTGATATCTGGCTGCACCAACCAGACCTGCCGGTTTTTGTAGTACTGAAACAGTTCGCGATTTTCCGCAGCATTCATCTCTCGCGCCCACACCACTTTGGATCCGTCAATGTCCGGAGCGTTATAAATCCACTCGTCCAGCGGATTGTGCCTCTGCGAATACCGGACGATCGCCAGTTGTTTGCCGGGCAGACGCTCCAGCATGTCTGCCACGCCGGCTCGCGCGCTTCCAAACGCTCCCGGACCATACCATTCGGCAGCCCACGCGGCTGGCCAAACGGGAAGTTGAAGGCGAAGAGGCTCCGCGAACAGCCGCACTCCCGCAAGCATGACGCAGAGCGTCACCGTTACCCGCACCAGGGTTGCTCCAACCGTTTGGCCGCCCGGTTTCCAAAGCCGCAGGTGGCGCATTGCCTGGAGACCGATTGCATAAAATGCCGCCGTAAACGGGGCCAGGTAGTGAGGAATGAGAAACACTTCTCCCAGTTCCCCCACCATCAACACAAGCACGCAAATCAACAGAAAGCGGATGCGCCGGTCGAGAAACACTCGCCGGATCATGATCAGCGGTACCAGCAATGCTATGCCCGCAAAAAACAACACCCCTCGCGCCGCCTTCAGCAGAGTCTGCGGCAGGTAGCCCGATGGCCGGTGGATTTTTTTGTAGTCGTTCAGCTCGTAGTGGTAATAAAACTCCCGCATGATCGCATGCCGATAGACCGGTTCCGGCCGAGCGGACTGCCAGACAAAATATGGAGCCATCGCGTATGTCGCTCGATTGACCGTATACGGCGGAGTCAGAGGACTGCCGAAAGCGCGATCATTGTAATAGCCCATCCAGGCGCCGCCGGCGATGATCACCAGCAGCGGGAACACTGCTCGGCGCAGCAGTACTGCAGGAGTGGGCCGATTGCTTCCCTGCACCATCCATCGCGCCAGAACGACTACGACAGGGATGCACAGAAGAACGCCCTCGTATGGCCGGGTCGCCGCCATCAGAACCATGCCTGCCGCCATCAGCAGCGCGTCGCTCATCCGCGCCTTCTTCATAAATCGTGGAAGCCCGCCCAGCACCAGTGCTCCACCGAGAGCTGCAATGGAACCGCCTCCTGAGTACGTATTAGTCCAATAACTGAACAGCCCAATCCTCAAAACGGCAATCACTCCGCCCAGCAGCGCCCACGCGGGCGGCAGCCACGCTTGCAGCATCCAGACAAGGCCCGCGCACATCAGCGCGCTCATGCATAAGACCCCATACCAGGCGCGGCCGGCAATCACCTTACCCGCGGCGAGCACCAGGCCCTGCGCGGGAAAGTACATCGACATGTAAGTCGGCTTCATGCTGACGTGGAGAGTTTCAAAATGCATCCACATGGCCGGCGTTGGGTTGGCAAGCCTGCCAGCGGAAAAAGTGTTTGCCGCCAGCAGGAAGCTGAAGTCGTCTGGGATGAACGGATGAGGGATTGGCAAAACCGGAAGGAGCGCAAGCCGCAGCAGAAACGCCGTACAGCCGATCACGACAACAGACAAAGCCTTTCTACGCGCAAGCCGCGCAAAGGCGTGCTCGATGCGCGAGAAAAAGTCGGAACCGAGTTTCGGAAACGCGAACGTTACCGCGACCGCGATTGCGGTCAGGCAACCCTCAATCATAATCAGCGAAACGCCGCGTTCCTGGGCAGCAGAAGGAATCATAGATTCAGAGCCTCGGGCGGCCGTCAGCAAGGGCGTGCACGCAAATCCGCACGACCGCATTGGTCAACAGAACCATGGCGTTCTAGAGGCTATAGACCTGCGCGGGATTTATCCTCGTTGAAGAGGAGTGCCGGGAAAATGGCCACAGGCCATTTCGATTCACTCCTCCGTCAAGCGCAGACCGGCGGGACTTGCAATCGGCGACGACTAGAAGTTACCGCCCTAGCCGTTGCCCCTGCCATTGCCACCATTGCCGTTGCCGCCAAAGCCATTGCCGTTGCCGCCAAAGCCATTGCCGTTGCCGCCAAAGCCATTGCCGTTGTTACCGTTATTGCCGTTGTTACCGTTATTGCCGTTATTGCCGTTATTGCCGTTATTGCCGTTGTTACCGTTGTTACCGTTATTGCCGCCTCCGCCGCCAGTGGTGTAACTGGTCAGCGTGTTTCCGACACTGTTAAACGCGGTGTTGATATCAGTGGCGATTGTTTTCATGCCTGCTGTCGCTCCGAATGCAACCAGCCCGATGAGCAGTGCATATTCGATCAGATCCTGGCCTGTGGTTTTTAGCAGGAACTGAATCACAGATTGAAACTTTCGAATTGTCTTCTCCATTTCAGCCCTTTCTTTTTCATGTGAACTTGTACGATGTGCCGTCCGACTGCCCACCCGTTCGAATAGAAATTAGCCTGTGTAACTGGTCAGCGTTGTCCCAAGTGAGAGCGTCGTGGGGCCCGGCTCAATGCACGGGCGCCCCCACCCGAATACAA
>JBEPVW010000065.1:0-15704 GCA_041690775.1 Acidobacteriota bacterium
CGAATCGGGATCGTATGGAATCTGGTAATAATCTTTGCGCAACTGGGACACTAAACGGAATTGATCGTGCGGCGTGCGGTTGTACACAAAGGATGAAAGGCCTCCATAGCCGTTCCCTGCATCGTGATACGCACGCGCAATCGGAGGCATGAGTCCGTAGTTGGTGCGGTTTCCGTTCAGGCTGGCGTAGTATGCGAATTTTTCCGTGTGGCTGCCCAAGTTGAGCTGATCGTTGGTCTGGTAGTGACTTCCAGCATTGAGAATCAATTCCGCCTCATTGTTACGTTCAAAGCCGCTGCGCGGAGATACGTTGAAGACCCCGTACGTGCGGTCGCCGACACTTGCGTCATAGCTGCCGCGCTGCACCTCCAGATAGCCGATATCTTTCGGGTCAATCTGCGGGCCTAGATTGCTGGCGATGTTGGTGTTCGGAATTTCAACGCCATCGATCTCCCAGCTAACCTGATGTCCGCCGCGTATATGGAGCATGTCATGCACCATGTATGTGCCCGGCACGTAGTTGGTAATCATCGCCAGACTGTTGGTGCGGTCTGCCCCGGGGGTTCGAGCAATGTCGAGTCGGTTGACCAGGGTCGTTGGCGTGACGGAGTTAACGTTGGCAATCGTGGTCTGCGCCGTGACATTGACCGACTGTTTCACCGTGCCTACCTGCAGTTGAAAGTGAAGCACGATGGACGTGTTGGAGAAGACTGTGATGGTCTGCTGCAGGGCATCGAAACCAGGGCTGGCAATAGATATTTTGTAGTTGCCCAGGGGGACAGTCAAAATTGAAAAATAGCCATCCCCGTTGGTATGCACGGACTGAGTGAAATGCGAATCGACGGCCTGCAGTGTAATTTGCGCATCCGGTATGGGGCGGTGTTCCGGGTCGTGCACAATGCCCTGTAGCTGACCGAAGACCGTAGCATGGGCGTTTCCGGCATATATATAAATTGAAAACAATAAGAGCAGGACAGGCCAGAGAGATTTGTACTTACGCATCATTTTCCCTTCTCTTTGTTCCGTGGATCCCAACGTCAATTGACGACAGCCGATTTTGCCAGCGCGGGCGCACCACTCTTGCGATCAAGTTCTTCGAGACGAATTATTTAGAGAAGGACAACAGGAGGCGCGCGCGCGGATTGAGACCGCGCGACGTGCGCAAAGGAAAATGCCGGTAGAGTAGCGTCCACGTCATCCACAGCCACAGGTTGAGCGGACAATTTGCAGGAGTTGATCGCGGCGGCTACAACTGCGGGATTGACGGCAAACTTCCAGGGGCAGGGCGGCGGTGTGAAGAGAGGACGCGTTGTGGAGGAAACGAGCGCACCGGCACTCCACAACCCACGGGACATGATGCAGTGGTGTGTGCCGTTCCTGCGGCAACATGCGGGCAGGCTGGCTGCCTGTTGCGCGCGGGCGAGCAGCGGCTGCAGCGGCAACAAAACTGTCAGCAGAAGAAGGAACGATGCGGCCCAGCGTCTCACCCGCTAAGAATAGCATCGGGCCCGCATGAGGGCCGCGCTGGCTACGGTGGGTATAACCTTGAAATATCCACCCTTATCGACAGGGACACACATGCAGGCGGCGACGAGAACGGAACAAGAACTGCTGGAAACGCTTCAGAAGAATATCGATGGCGCGATCGTGGTTACCAACACCGTGCGGGCAGCACGCTCCTTGCGGCAACGTTATAACCAGAGGCAACACGCCAGCGGAAACGCCGGCTGGATGACACCACGGATTCTGGCCTGGGAGCCGTGGCTGTCAACACTGTGGGACGCGGGAGTCCTGTGCGGCACGGAAACGCGCGTGCTGCTGACGAACGTGCAGGAACTTGAGCTTTGGCAGAGAGTGCTGGCGCAGGATGAGGTCGCCGGAAAAACTTTTTCGGCACCTGCGCTGGCTGAACTTGCACAACGCTCATGGCACCAGATGCACCAGTACAGAATTTCGCCAGGCCAGTTGCGTGGCGACAGCAGTGTAGATACAAATGCCTTTTACAGATGGGCTACGGAATTTGAGAACGTCTGCCGGAAATCTTCCTTTCTATCTCCATCGTTGGTTGAAGCAGCAATCGCACAATGGATTCCAACGCAGGAAATGGCCTTGCCCGAAAACATTTTTCTGGTGGGCTTCGACCGTGTCACGCCAGCGCAGGCCCGGCTGATTGACGCATTGAACGCACGCGGCTGCAGCACTGACTTTCTGGAACTGCGGCCAGCGAATACTTCTCTGTCCAATCCCGCAATCGTGAGCGCCCGTACGGGGGAGGAGGAGATTGCGTCCGCCGCGCATTGGATTCGCCGCATTCTGCTCAAAGATCCAACGCAGAGAATCGGAGTTATCGTGCCCTCCTTGGAAGAGTTGATGGGACCGATCGACGCGACGTTTCGACGGGTACTCGCGCCCTCCACGATGGATGTTCGAGCGAAACACACACTAGTACCCTATGAGTTTTCGCTCGGCATTCCCATGCACCGTCTGCAACCCATTCGCACCGCGCTATCCCTGCTGCAATGGCTGGAGGGCGCAATACCTTCGGAAGACGTTTCGTGGCTGCTGGTCCATGGCGGCTTCAACGCTGGGCAGGATGGGTCGCGGGATGCTCGCGCCCGGCTGGACCGCAGATTCCGAGAACGCGAATTTCAACTGGGTGGTCCGGTTTCACTTCCCACCTTCCTGCAATGGTTGTCACAATCTGGAAGCCGGGAAGAAATCTCTGCATTCCGCGAGGTCCTCAATCGCCTTTCGATCGCTGCGCAGAGACACCGCCTGGAGAAACTTCGCAGCTTCGCCGAATGGCGCGAGATCATCGAAGACTTGCTTGCCGCCGCGGAATGGCGTTTGCTGGCCGCGTCTGGAAGTGCGGACTACCAGTTGCTGCAGCGGTGGAACGCGTTGCTGAACGATCTTTCTTCGCTGAACGGCGTAAGCGGCCCGCTGCGATTTCCGGCTGTGCTGGACAAGCTGGAGCATCTCGCCGCCCACACACTTTTTACTCTTGAGGGCGGCGATGCGCCGGTGCAGATTCTGGGCATTTCCGAGTCTGCCGGGCTTGTATTCGACTCCGTCTGGTGGATGCACGCAAAAGCGAGTGAGTGGCCAGCCCGCGGAAAGGCGCAGCCGTTTCTTCCGTGGAATCTACAGCGCGAGACGCACATGCCTTACGCCGACCCCACGGAAGACTACGCATTTGCTCTTCGAACGACGAAAAGAATTTTAGCTTCCGGAAAAACTGTCGTCGTCAGCTTTGCGCTCCAGGATAGCGACGCTGCGAATGCCAGCGCACACATGCCTGATCGCGAAATTGTGCTCGCTCCTTTGATCCGCGAGGTTCTTCCGAACACACCAATGTCGATCGCGGAAGAGTTTGTGCCTGAGTGCTTTCAGGTCCAACCGACTCGAAATAGTTCTCAACTGGAAACCAATTTGGAGCACATCGAGCAAGAGGCCGCCGTTCCGTTTCAAGGTACCGAAGTGCGCGGCGGCGTCCGTTTTCTGGAACTTCACGCGGCCTGCCCGTTTCGCGCCTTTGCGGAATTGCGGCTCGGAACGCGTCCACTGGCGGAGCTCGACACCGGCCTATCTCCAGGCGTACAAGGCACCGTCATTCATCGGGTGCTCGATCAGTTCTGGCGAGAGACAAAATCACGGAAGAATCTGTTGGCAAGCACGGTAGAGCAACTTGAAGAGAATCTACGGGGACATATTCGCCGTGCGCTTGAAGAGTTCTTCCAACATGCTACGGAGCCGTGGCAGAAAACGTTGTTGGACATCGAAGCGGAACGTCTGGAACAGCGGCTGATGGCGTGGCTGGAGACCGACAAGCAGCGGACGGACTTCACGGTGATCGGCACAGAAGCCTCCCTGGACAACCCGCAGTTGGCCGGGATCAAGATGCAATGCAGGGTCGACAGAATCGATCAGGTAGAACAAGGAATTGTGTTGCTGGACTACAAAATGGGCGTGGTAGATCGGAACTCATGCGAGGGCGACCGGCCCGATCAACCGCAACTGCCGGCTTACGCGGTATTGCGCAAGCCGGCGTTAGGTACGCAAAGCGCACTTGCCGGCGTCGCCTTTGCGGGCCTTCATCCGCGGAAGGTTGGGTTCACCGTGGTCCGTTCCCTGCCTTCGATCTTTTCGATGCCTTCGAAATCCCCAGAAGCAGCAGGCGCCGAAGCGGATGTCGTTCCAGAGGCGCGATCGACTTCCAGGTGGAATCCAACTGCATTAACTCCTGAAGAGATGCAGAGCCAGATGGAAATCTGGAGCGCCAGTTTAACTCGGCTTGCGGAAGAATTCCGAGCTGGTGCCGCGATCGTCGACCCGAAAAAGCACGAAGAAACCTGCAAGTATTGCGCACAGGCGTTGATCTGCCGGATCGGCGAGGCGGCGGGAGCCATCGAAAGCACCATCGGGGAAGAAGACCGAGAGAGCAATTCATGATCGAAACGCCTATGCCCGCCGCGGAAAATTTGCTCGAGATGCAGGGCGACACTTCCGCACGCCGCGATGCATGGAATGTGGAGCAATCATGGATCGTCGAAGCGCCAGCAGGATCTGGGAAGACAGAGTTATTGATGCAGCGTTTTCTGCGGCTGCTGGTGTGCGTGGAGCAGCCCGAGCAGGTGCTCGCCATCACATTTACACGCAAAGCCGCGGCGGAAATGCGGGACAGAATTCTTGAGTCTCTGCGGCAGGCGCAGAGTGACGCGCCGCTGGAAACAACGGCGGCCCACAAATTGCAAACCCGCAAGTTCGCGTTGGAAGCCCTCGCGACTGACACGAAAATGGGTTGGAACCTGACTACGCAACCGCAGCGGTTCAACATCCGCACGATCGATTCCCTGTGCAGCGAAATCACTGCGCGCCTGCCGGTGCTATCGAGGCTAGGGGCCGAGATGCATCCGGTGGACGATGCTGCGGATCTATATCGCGAAGCGGCTCAAGCAGCGCTTGAAGAAATGGGTGGCAGCGATGCTCGCCTGCGGGGTGCTGCCCGCAGCCTGCTACTGCACCTTGATAACCGGATGGACCGAGCGATCGGGCTGCTGGCAGATATGTTGAGCAGTCGCGATCAGTGGAGCCGTGTATTTCCAATCGAGCGGGAGTTGTCGGATGAAGAATTAGACATAATCATTCGCGACCGATTTGAGAAACCACTGCAGCAGTTGGTCACAGGAACCCTGGAGCGCGCATTCAACCTGTTGCCGGAAGAGGCGTGGGAGGAAGTGTTCGCCCTGTCGCATTTTGCCGCCGGAGAACTTGAGAATTCGGAATATCAGAATATTTTTCATCCACTGCTTTCGACCGCCGATATTCCGGCTCGTGATCCCGAACATCTTGCAGCGTGGAAGTCTGGGGCACAATTGTTGCTGACGAAAGAAGGGGTCTTGCGCAAGGCTCGCGGAATCAACAAGACGATTGGCTTTGCATCCAAACTTCCTCGCGCGCTGGAGATGAAGGCGCTGGTTGAGTCGCTGGACGGAGACGCGGATCTTGTCCATGCGCTTGGAGAAGTTCTCGCGCTTCCCGAAGCCTGCTATACGGAGCAGCAGCGCGAAATCCTTCGCGCCAGTTTTCTGCTGTTGCGATGGGCTCTGGCGCATTTGAAGCTCGCTTTCGCCCGGTCTGGCAAAACTGACTTTGTAGAGATATCTCTGGCCGCGAGCCGGGCGCTCGACGACGATGCAGATAGCCTGGCGCTGGCATTTGGAACCGAGATTCACCATTTGTTGATCGACGAAATGCAGGATACCTCCATCACGCAATTCGAGATGCTCAGCAAGGTTGTCGAAGGGTGGGACGGACACAGCCAGACTGTATTTCTGGTAGGCGATCCCAAACAGTCCATCTATCGGTTCCGGCATGTCGAAGTCAGCCTGTTTGCGCGTGCGCGCCAGGAAGGTTTGGGCGGAATCCCTCTGCAGCCCATTCGCCTGAGCAGTAATTTCCGCTCGCATCAGAGCCTGGTGAATCAGATGAACGAAGCCTTCGCGCAGATATTCGGCGAATCCGCCGACGCGGATGGAATAACATTTGAGCCGTCGGAAGCGGCGCATCGGGAAGACGAGACGCAGCGCGTCTTCTGGCATCCGCAGGTACGGCCGTATCGGGACAAGAATGAGCCGGCGGCTGTCGAGGATGAAGATCCGTGCGCTGCCGAGGCGCGCGAGGTGTGCGAGGTTATCGAGCGCCACCGGGCCCAAATCGCGCCGGGCGAAAAGCATCCGAGCATTGCGGTACTGGTGCGCGCCAGAAATCATGTGATTCCGATTCTCGAGGAAATGCGGAAGCGTGGCATTCCCTATCGCGCGGTTGACCTGGACAAACTACCAGATCGCCAGCCCATGCGGGATTTAGTGGCAATCACGCGATGCCTTCTCCATTCCGCCGACCGCATCGCCTGGCTTGCAGCTCTGCGGGCACCGTGGTGCGGGCTAACCTTGCAAGACCTACTCGTTCTATGCGGCGACGACGATCCGACGTGGAATAAGAAAACTGTTCCAGAGCTGTTCCGGGAGCGATCTTCTTTGCTGAGTCCGGAGGGTGAGCAGCGAGCTGCCCGCGTAATGCAGGTGCTCGAAGCAGCCAGGGATCAATCCGCACACGAGCGCCTGTCTACGCTGGTTGAACGCACGTGGCACACGTTAGGAGGACCTGATTGCGTACCAGCGACCGAAGCGGGCACAGTCACTGAATTTTTCCGCATGCTCGACAAGCTTGAAAATGAGGATGGATGGCCTACAGCAAACCGGCTGGAGGAGCGGATGCAGAAATTGTTTGCGCCCTCTGCGGCTGCCGATGATTCTCCGATAGAGGTCCTCACCCTGTTCAAAGCGAAAGGCCTGGAGTGGGATGTAGTGTTGCTTCCGGGGCTGCACCGCTATCCGCGAAGGGACGATGCCAGGCTAGTGCAGTGGATGGAGCAGGTGCAAACTCAGAATTGCAGCGCCGCCTCCGATCCGTCGGGGACTATTCTTCTTGCGCCGATCAAGCATATCGCTGAGGAGCAGGAACCAATCGCCGCGTGGATTTATTCCAACAGCGCTGAGCGCGATCGCACTGAAATGAAGCGCTTGTTCTACGTCGGATGCACTCGCGCGCGGCAGGAGGTACATCTCTTTGCCCAATGCAATGAGGCGAAGACTGGCAAACTGAATCAGCCGCACCGACAAAGCCTGCTGCAAACCGCGTGGCCGATTGCGAACGTAATTTTCGCGCGACACATGGAGGAGAAACCGGCACCTGCAGCCGCTGTTTCAAACGTCATCGAGATGCCGTCCACAGCACGACTTCCAGTTGCCCCTTCTTCAGAACCATTGCCGGGTCAGTTGGAGTTCGTCGCGGCGGGAGATCAATCCGCTTCTTCGACAGGTCAGCCGAGTAAACCGCATTCCATGATCCCGCTCTCGAATTTTCGGCGGCTCTCCGCGGATTGGCGGCCCTCCATTCCGGCAGCAGATATTCCTTTCAGGACGATCGATTGGCGGGATGAAGCGGGTGAGGATGAAAACGCCAAGAAGCGCGCTCTATTTGAACGTCCGCAGGGTTCCTGGCGCGCGCGCCTGTTCGGAACTGTGGTCCATGCTTTTCTTGAGCCGTTGGCAGACATCCTTGGAAAAAACAAGGATACTGCCTCGATAACGCAAGCAATTGGACGTCTGTCTCAACCCATCCGGCTGCATCTGCTGCGCAGCGGTTGCGAGATGCGAGAAGCCGATGCAGAAGGCCGCCGCATTCTGACTGTGCTGGAGAGCGTTTCGCGCGATGAAAATGGACGCTGGATTTTGGCCCCGCAACCGCAGCCTTTGGCCGCAGACCCGCCGACCCGCGGGCTCGGCTTCGAAATCCCACTGACGGCCCTTTATGAAAAGGCGATGCGATCCATTCGTGTCGATCGCATGTTCCTTGCCGGGGAATCCCCGTCGGCCCTCGGCGAGGATTATTTGTGGATTGTGGATTTCAAGACAGCGTCTCACGGGCCCGATCGGCTTGAGGAATTTCTAGCTGAAGAGAAGGCACAATATGCGCCACAGATGCAAACCTATGCGGGAATCGTGAGCGCCGTGTATCCCGGCTATGCGAAAATCCGCCTGGGCTTGTACTATCCTTTGTTGACGCGCCTCGTATGGTGGCATCACGAACCGGTGCAATAACGTGCCGCCAGCCTAATCTGCTGTTTGAACGTGGTGGCGAACGTCCGCGCCGCGCACCCAGAAGATCACGTCCTCTGCGATGTTTGTAGCGTGGTCGCCGACGCGTTCCAGGTTCCGCGCGATTACAAGCACGTTCAACGCGTGATGCGAGCATTCAGGTTGGCCTTGAATGCACTGTGTCAGCGTCCGGTAAATGGCACGGTTCATTTCGTCCACTTCATCGTCCATCAGCAGCACCTTCTCCGCCATCGCTGGATCTGCCTCAATAAACGCCTGAAGCGCGCTGCGTATCATCGCGGACGCCAACGCGGCCAGCTTGGGAATATCGACAGGCAGTTCCATCGGAGGCAGCGACTGCATATCGCGGACTCGCTCGGCGATATTCACCGCCTGGTCACCGACACGCTCCAGGTCCGCATTGATTTTGATCACCGCAAGAATAAACCGCAGGTCGATAGCCATCGGCTGTTCCATCGCGAGCAGATCGAGCGCCATCTGATCGATGTCACGCTCCATGCGATTGATGGCGGGTTCCGAGCCGGTGACCAGATCGCAGATGGAAAGATCGCCGACACGGTACGCCTCAATGGCGCGCTGAATCGCCTGCTCCGCCATTCCGGCCATGACGAGCAGCTTCTCTTTCAGATCTTCGAGATTTTGGTGGAACCGGGTGCGCGTCATCCGAACCTGCCTGTAATGTAGTCTTCTGTGCGCTTGTCCGCAGGATTGGTGAAGATTTTTGTGGTCGCGTCGAACTCCACAAGATACCCGTTCAGGAAGAACCCTGTCATCTCCGCCACGCGCGCTGCCTGCTGCATGTTGTGGGTGACGATCACAATGGTATATTCCGCCTTCAACTCAAAAATCAAATCCTCAATTTTAGATGTCGAAATGGGATCGAGCGCGGAAGCAGGTTCATCCATCAACAACACTTCAGGATTGATCGCCAGCGCGCGGGCGATGCAAAGTCTCTGCTGCTGGCCGCCCGAGATGCTCGCACCCGATTTACTCTTCCAGACATCTTTCACTTCATCCCACAATGCAGCGCGGCGCAGGCTGAGCTCGACAGCTTCATCCATCTGTCTACGCCCTAAATTGCCGTCGAGCCGCAAACCAGTGGCAACATTCTCATAGATGGACATAGTCGGAAACGGGTTGGCGCGCTGGAATACCATGCCCACACGTCGTCGAATCGCAACGGGCGGCGCATCGTTATAGATGTCCAGATCGCCAAGCTTCACGGAGCCGGTGACGCGCGCGATTGGATTGGTCTCATGCATGCGGTTCAGGCAGCGCACGAAGGTGGATTTGCCGCAGCCGGAAGGTCCAATCAATGCCGTCGCGCGGTTCGCGGGAATCATTATGCTGATATCGTGCAGCGTATGCAGGTTGCCATACCAGGCATTCAGATTCCGGACTTCGATTCCTGCACCCACTTACAGCCCTCCTGGGGACCCCGAGACGCGTTATCTTCTCTTCCAACATACACATTTTCCAGTTGTCTTCGGGTACTCTGATTCCGAACTGGCGCAGAAACTGCCTGTGGGATGTGAGCCGCGCAACGAGACAATACCGGGCAGGCTTACGTAAGGTTAACAATTTTCTGTCAATGGGCGATGAATTGCGAGCGCGAAGGATTATCGGATTCAGAAAGACCGATTATATCGGCGGGGAAATCGCTCGAACGACCGCGCCGGCAATCACTGCCTGACGATCGGCCCTACGATTTCGACAAGCGGATAGCCCTGCTCTTTCCAGCTGTCAAAGCCGCCGCGTAGAGGCCGAATTCGATCGACGCCGAAGCGGCGCATCGTCAGTGCTATTTTCGCGCTGGTCGCTTCGCTGGGACAGGTGCAGTAAAGCACCACGTCCCGGTCGCGAGGAATTTCCGCATTGCGCGCGATCAGTTCATTGGGAAGCAGGCGGATCGCACCGGGCAAAATTCTGGGGTCGGGCAGCAGGTCGAGCGGATGCCGCAGATCGACGATATATAAATTGTCGCCGCGGTCCATCATGGCCTTCAACTCTTCCGGCTCGATCCGCAGTGTGCGGATTTTGCGCAGGAAGGCCTGCTGCCGAACAAGCTTGTAGGCGACTATCCCCAGCACCACCAGGACCACTAAGGCGAATGCCGAGCGACTCAGCCAATGCAGCAGGCCTTCATTTCGCCGGATCGCGTCGCCGAAGAACCGGCCCAGCAATACAAGTGTTGTAACCCACAGGAAGGTCCCCGCCATGTCGTACAGCAGAAAGGTCCGATAGCTCATCTTGCTTTGGCCTGCCAGCGGGGCTGCCATGGTGTTCAGACCCGGAACGAACTTCGCAAAGAAAAGTCCGGCGGAGCCGTGCCGGGTCAACACGTCTTCCGTTTTGCGCACGCAGGAAGCGGCTTCAAGCGAAAACCTACATATCCAGTGGGTCACTGCGCTTCCATAGCGTCCACCCAGGCGAAACCAGATGGAATCGCTGATCGCACTCCCGGCCATCACCGCAAGCACGATCCATCCAATCCTCATGTGGTGAGTGGCGGTCAATGTACCCGCAGTAACGAGGATTGGCGTGCTGGGCAGCGGCATGCCGAGCTGCTCCAGCAATACCCAGCCAAACACGATCAGATAGCCGTAACGTAGGAAAACTTCAACTGTGGAGTGCATGGATGGCCCATCCCGAAAATCATCTACCCTGAATCATTCTATGAAGCCGCACTCTTCTGATGCATGAATCCGGAAAAAGCACCGGATCAATTTTTCGTGGAGCCGGGGGGCGGCGCATGTTGCGGTATTTCTTCCTCCTCGACATCCGGCTGATTGATGGCCCAATAGCTTGTCCGCGCAAGTACACGGACTTTTAATGGCTGTTTCAGCTCCACGGATAACAGGTGCATTCCCGGTTTTGGGTTCGACGGCTGAAAACTGAGAATGTAGCGATTATGGACCTGGTTCGCCAGCAAACCCATCTCGATGTCGAGTTGTTTTCCCTGGTTAAAGCGGAGGTATTGGCCGCCGGTCATGTGCGGAATCGCCGCAGCCGTGTTCTTTTTTATCGCCGCGACGGCCATGCGCACCAGCGGCAGCAGATTGATGTTGCCGCCAGCTCCTGAAAAGTCAAACAGGTCCGCGCGCGCCGGGCTGAATGCCAGGCTGTAGACCACCACGTTGCTGCGACTGATCTTGCGAACCACCTCCTCAATGGGAGTGCGGCTGCCATGATCGCGCGTTTCACTCAGAAGCACAATAACCCGCTGGTTCTGCTTTGGCTCGTCCTCCAGCATATCGACGGCATACCAGACGGAATCCAGAATGGCCGCGTCCTTATCGCCCGGCTGGATGGAATACACCGCCCGTTCGACGGCGTCGGGATTGCTGGAAAAATCGAGGAGCGTTCGAGGCCGACTATCAAACTCAATAACAGCGATGCGATGCCGCGTGTTCCCCGCCAGTGCGCCGAGCATTGTGGGTAGGCCTGTCATCTTATGGAATTCCCGGACTGCCGACCCGCCGACCTGCACCAGCACCGCAATCGACATTGGCGTCTTGTCCATATCGGGGTCGAGATGAATCTTTTGCTCGACACCGTTGTCTTTCACGATGAAATCGTTAACGCCCAGGTTGAATACGGGTTCGCCAGTTTCGGTTTCAACCAGCGTTGGGACCAGCACCAGGTTGGTGCGCGCATGCAAGGTTATCTGCTGCGCATGGACGCTGATGACCACGGTTGCCATGAACAGCCAGAAATAGTAGACGGTCCGCCGAAGATGATTCGGTCTGCGCATATTTCCTTTTTTACGATTGCCGCGATCCGGGCTTCAGGACTCCCGGCGTCGCATGCGCCCGCCGCTTTCCAGCAGATAAACCTCATTGCGCCAGAAGATCTTGCGGCTTCCATAGCTGGCCGCCCAAAACAAGATGCCCAGCAGATCGCGAATCGGGTACAGGAGGACACTTTGCCAGGGAGATTTCTCGCGCAACACGTACCGGCTGGTGGCAGCGGCCAGCACCATCCGGCTGCCGACACTCCAAAAAAATGCAGCCGTGGCAATTGCAGGACTGTGGAGCGCACAAGCTGCCAGCGCGGTCAAAACCCCGAATGGGACACTGAAAGTGAGAGCGGTGCCCAGATGGCCCTTGGGGCGGGAAAATCGGGTGCTCTTCATCCAGCGCACCTGGTGTTGCATGGAAGGCCAGAACGATTCGTGCAGCACCACATGGTCGATGACGTGGTCCGACAGGACTACAGTATGGCCCTGTGCCGCCACGCGATTACCCAGCAGAAAATCGTCCGCGCAGTAGTCGCCCATCGGCAAAAACCCGCCAATCTCCTCCAGGCAATCACGGCGTATCGCCATCGTTGGACCGAGCGCGAACTTCATGCCTTCAAGCATTTCAGCGACGAGGACCCCGGCGGTCATCTCTATCGACATGGCGGCGGCTTCGATTCCAGACCACAATCCTCTCTGTGCAGCATCCCCTCGGTACAAGCATGTGACCACGCCGACGCGCTCGTCCGCGAACGGCGCCACCACTTCGCGCACATAGCTGCGCTGCACGCGAACATCGCTGTCGCTGATGATCAGGATTCCGTACCGCGCACGTTGCGCCATGCATTCCAGCGACAGAAGCTTGGCATTCGGTATATGGGGTTCGCCGCTGGAAAGAAACTGTACCGGCACATGCGGATAGAGAGCAGCAACACGCCGCGCCGTGGCGAGCGCCGGGTCGTCGATCCGGCGTGCGCAGAAGAGAATTTCGTATTCGGGATAATCCTGCTCAAAAAATGTTGCGAGATACGCTTCCAGGCCGGCTTCCGCACCATGCATGGGCTTCAGCAGGCTGACTGGCGGCATGAACGAGGCCGGTGAGCTACACCGTCTTCGCTGGCTGAAGCGGATTACGGCGACCATCGCCATCATCGTGTAAACGGTCGAGGTAAGCAGACCGAACAGGCCAATGCCGAACGCGAAATCGAGGAAATTTTCCATCAAATGGTGGAGATCGGATACCGGACTGACGACCGCCGATAGATTGTGATTCGCAACTCAGCTAAATCCAAAATCTACGAGCGTTTCTTGGAATCACGCAGCGGCACGCTGATGACCACTGGGCGGCGCAGCGGGACCAGCCCCGGCTCTGAGGAATGACTTCCGGGCTGCATCCGCGTCAGCATCTCGGTCCGCACGTAATCGACAAAACTCTGCATTTGCCGATTCATTTCCTCCATGCGTTCGCGCATTTGCAGGATGATGGCAATCCCTGCGATATTGACGCCGAGGTCGCGCGCGAGGTTCAGAATAAATTCCAGCCGCTCAAGATCTTCCTCGGTGTAGAGCCGGGTATTGCCCTCCGTGCGCGAAGGTTTCAGAAGACCTTCACGCTCATATAAGCGCAGCGTCTGGGGGTGGATGCCATACATCTCGGCTACGGCCGAGATCATGTACGCGCCTTTGGATTTACGCTTTGTGGCCATAGTCTTCTACCTAAGCTTAACGCATACCCTTGCGGCTATAACACATTGTCTATGCTAGAATGCCGCACGATGCAAACGGTGAAATACCTCTTCGCGCTTTCTACAATCCTGGCCCTGTGCAGATTGACCGTTCTGGCCGAGCAGCCGGTTCTCCACTTCAATCCAGGCGCATGGGAAATCAGCTCTGTGACCACGGCAACCGACGGCAGAGCAGTCTCCTCCGTCACCGAACTGTGCGCCAAAGAACAGATGGATTTCTGGAAGGTTGCACAAGCCGGACTCGTGTGCAAACCGCCGAAGAGCCACCCGGAAGCATCCGGCGGGATACGTGTCCGAGTCAGTTGCGATTACAACGGCGAATCTCTCCATTCGGAGATTCGGTCGGATGTGATCGAAACCTTTTCTGACCACGGAAATAGCCTCAACTTAGTGGGAACCTCAACCACGGATAACGTCTATCAAGGGGTTCAGCCCAAGCGAACCTCGGTGCATCTTGAGGCAAAAGCGCATCGGACAGGGCCTTGCCACTAGAGTTGGCATTCGAACCTCAAACCTGGCTGAATAGTGAGGCACGGGGATCTTCCGGGTTGAGCCGCGCCAGTTCCCGCAGAATCTCCTTGGACCGCTCATCCTGTAACTTCGGCACTATGATCTGGACCTCGACAATCTGATCGCCGCGAGTGCCATCCGCAGAGGATGAGGCCACGCCTTTTTCGCGCAACCGCAATTTCTGACCGGCCTGTGTGCCTGGAGGAATTTTCAGGTGGGCGCTTCCGTCAATCGTCGGCACCTCGATCTTCGCCCCCATGGCCGCCTCCGTGATTGTCACCGGAACAGTCACGTAAATATTGTCGGCCTTCCGAGTGAAAACAGGATGAGGTTCGATGCGGACGATCAGATAAAGATCGCCGTCCGCCCCTCCACGCACGCCCGCGTTTCCCTTGCCTGCAAGGCGGATGCGCTGTCCGTCACGCGTGCCAGGCTTGATGCGAAATTCGGCGGTCTCTGTGCGGGCCACTGTTCCCTGTCCGTGACAGGTGGCGCAGTCCCGCCCGACCTTTCCGGTTCCGCCGCAGCGCGGGCATTCAATGTTGAACTTCATCCGGCCGCCCATCTGCGTTACCTGGCCGGTGCCATCGCATTCCGGGCAGACGGTTTCGCCGCCGGTTGACGCTGTGCCGTGGCAAGTTGGGCAAAGTACCTGCCGTGTAATCTGCAGCCGCAAAGAGCCGCCACGGATCGCGGTCCAGAAATCGACGTTCACCTGGTATTCGAGATCGGAACCCGGCTGCGGGCCTGCTTCCTGCGGATGGCCGCCCCGGAAAGCGCCGGAAAAAATATCTCGGAAGCCGCCCCAGGATGAGGCGCCCCCCGCCCCGCGTCCCGTCTGTGGCCCGCGCTGCGCACCGCCGGCAAAATCTGAAAAGTCAAAGCCTTCAAATCCGACCGGACCGCCACCGCGCGGCTGGGCAGGACCACCACGAAATCCATAGCCACCCTGTGCGGCAGCTTCCGCGGCTGCCGGATCAATGTTGTCTGAATAGAAACCGAGCTGATCGTAGATTTTGCGTTTCTTAGGTTCGCTCAGAATGTCGTTGGCTTCCGACATTTCCTTGAACTTCTCCTCGGCTTTTTTGTCATTCGGATTGACGTCAGGATGATATTTGCGCGCAAGTTTGCGAAACGCCTTGCGGATTTCCTCCGCGGTCGCCGTCTTCTTGATTCCGAGAATGCCGTAATAGTCTTTGGTCTGTGATGCCATTGTCTCTATGCGATCATTGGCTGTTTCAGTTCGCCAGTTTTGCGGTTCCGTGGTGCGGGAATAACCGATCTGCGGATCTCCGCATCAACCGTGTCCCGCGCCACTTCCAAATCATAGTGCGATTGCAGGTTGATCCAGAATTCGGGCGTCATCCGGAAATAGCGGCCCAACCGCAACGCTGTATCCGCTGTAATGCCGCGCCGCTCCTTCACGATTTCTCCTATGCGAGTAGCTGGAACCCGCAGCGCCAACGCTAAAGCATTCGCACTTAGACCAAGCGGAATCATGAAATCCTCACGCAGCATTTCGCCGGG
>JBEPVW010000066.1:0-15391 GCA_041690775.1 Acidobacteriota bacterium
CGCATCACGGCGACACGCTCAGCCACCTGCGCCACCACGGATAGATCATGCGAGATAAAAAGCAGCGCTGCATTCGAGCGTTCTTTCAATTCTCGTAACAGCTCGAGTATCTGCGCCTGCACCGTCACGTCGAGCGCTGTTGTGGGTTCATCCGCGATCAGCAGGCTGGGGCGATTAACTAGCGCCATGGCGATCAGGATGCGCTGTCTTTGGCCGCCGGAAAACTGATGCGGATAATCGTCGAACCGCAGCGTCGGGTCTGGAATGGAAACCGATGCGAGCGCTTCGATGGTGCGCTGATGCACATCCTTTTTCGAAAGGTCGCGCTGATGGATGCGGATGGCTTCTGCGATCTGTTTCCCGATGGACATGACGGGATTCAGCGCTGTCATCGGCTCCTGAAAAATCATGGCGGCATCGCGTCCGCGCCGCTCGATCATGGCTCGCTCCGGTAGTTGCAGCCAATCTTCCTGTTGGAACCAGATGCTGCCTGCAACCGTGGCCCGCGGATCGAGCAGCCGCAAAATTGCCATCGACGTAACGGATTTGCCAGATCCGGACTCGCCGACCAGTGCGAAGGATTCTCCCGGCGCAATGGAAAAACTGATATCGTCCACGGCTCGATGCTGTCCGGCATCGGAGGAAAATATGACCGAGAGATGATCGACGCGAAGAAGAGGATGCACGCGCTTATCTTATTGCATCACTGCGGCAGCCATGTCGAATGGTTCGCAAAAAATTGCAACGAAGAATAAGAATTGCAGGAGAGGGTAAACTGGCTTTCGTTGCGAAATTTTCCATGAGGGTTGTCGCAGAGCGATTTATCCCGCCGCAGATTTCAGCAGAGTTGCCGGACTTCTGGCACAAGCAGGTTGTGGTGGACACATGCCGGGCGGGGAAAACGACCGGAAAGTGGCAAACGTTCGATATCATCCTGATCGGCCGCCGAGTCACCATCGTTCAGGACGGGAAGACAGTTATCGACAACAAGGAGATACCGGGAATTACCGGTGGAGCACTGGACAGCCGTGAAGGCCAGCCTGGTCCGATCATGCTGCAGCGAAGCGAAAAGGGGCATGTTGCCTTCAGGAATATCGTCGCGACGCCAGCAGGAAGCGACATTTAAATACGGCTTGACAAGCCTCGTGTAGCGAATCTATAGTTCCATTCGAAAAGTGTTTGAAAGGATTAAAACCCTGTAATTCCCAAGGTAAGATAGAACGCAGTGCGTCTTTACGAGAATTTTTGAAAGCTTTAAAAATTTCAGATCGCGATCATGGAATCTGGATAGTGGTGGGGGAACGCGGCCAAGCCGGCAGGGATGCGGCTTCGCCTGGACTGTAATTCAGGAGGCTGTTGATGGAATTCCGCAAATTAAAAAACGCAGCGTCAATTCGATTTCTATATCGAAGTGTTTTGGGGGTGCTGCTGGCAGTCCTGATGAGCCACGCGGCCTTGGCGCAAACCTTTTCCGCTTCTATTGCCGGTACGGTGACCGATCCCAGCGGCGCCGTTGTGAGCGGGGCTCAGCTGAAGCTTGAAAACATGGCAACCAAAGACATCCGCCTGCAGACGTCAGCTGCAAACGGCTTCTATAACTTCACCAACCTGTTGCCTGGAACGTATCAGATCTCGGCTACATCGACCGGATTCAAAGACTTTCTGCGCGCGAACATGATCCTGCGCACGAATACGTCCGCGACCGTGAATGTCCCGTTGGAAGTTGGAGCAGCGGCGCAACAGGTTACGGTCTCGGGAGAGGCGGTGCTGCTCGACACCCAGACCGCGAACAATTCCGTCACCATGGATGAGGCATTGATCCAGTCGCTGCCGAACGCCACGCTGAACCCGCTCAACTTTGTTCTCGATCTGGCCGGAACCACCGAAGCGCAAGGGGGCCTGTATTCCCGCTATCAAACGTACGATCAGACCAGCAGCAGCTTCGGCATCAACGGAGGCCGGACGGGAGAGTCGGAGATCCTGGTCGACGGCGCTCCGTCGACTGCGGTCGACTGGGGCGGCATGATGGTTTCACCGATTCAGGACTCTGTGCAGGAGCAGCAAGTCGTCATGAACACCTACGACGCGCAGTATGAGCGCGGCGCAGAAGGTGTCGTCAACCTGATCACCAAGGGCGGCTCCGACAATTTCCATGGGGAGGTGTACGATTTTCTGCTCAATTCTTCGCTGAACGCCAACACCTGGTCGAACGATTTTGCTGGAGCTCCAAAGGGGAAGCTGCACCGCAATCAATTCGGCGCAAACGTCGGCGGCCCCATCTGGAAGAGCCACCATCTCTACTTTTTCGCTGCGTATGAAGGCCTGCGCCAGCCGCAAACAACGTCGAGCGGTCTGTTAACTGTCCCGACCGCTCTGGAACGCACTGGAGACTTCTCGCAAACTTATAATGCGGATGGTTCGCTGGCGGTCATCTACAATCCCTATTCGTCGCAGTTGGTTACCGACTCCGCGGGGAACACCTACTATACCCGTGCCCCCTTCCTGGACAATAAGGTCCCGGTTAACCTTATGGACAAAGTAGGGCAGGCCTATATGAGCCTCTATCCCCTGCCGAATCGACCAGGCACGGGCCCCAACCAGATCAACAATTATTTCAAGCAAGGTTCGGCATCGACAAGTAACGATAAATTCGACTGGCGCGTGGACTGGTCGCCAAGCGCCACCAACCGGCTTTTTGTGCGCATGACGGACCGTGTCCGGCAAAACGACACTCAACCCTGTTATTTTTGCAACGGAGCCGATACCGGTTTCAACAATGACGATCATGGCGTTCAGGTCGTGCTCAACGATACCTACACACCGGGTCCAACATGGGTGATTGACGTGTATGGTGCCTACACCCGTTGGTTTGAGGGCCAGACGGCCCAGGGTTACGGGGCCGCGAATGCGAGCACGGTAGGCCTTTCGCCGGGGCTGTTTCAAGCTCCGCTGCTGCCGGTGGTAAACGCCGCGAACTATACCTCGCTAGGCAACGGAAGCTATAACCGCTATGTCCGCTATTTGTCGACCGGCATCATCAACGTCTCGAAACAACTCGGCGACCACAGTCTGAAATTCGGGTTCAATTATGACGTCAGCCAGATCAATATCCGGCAGGATTCCGCGGGATCGTTCAATTTCGACAGAAACCTGACGTCATGCGACCCCAACACGGACCCCGGCGGTGGACCCTGCCAGGCATCGGTGAACGGTTCTAATATAAGCGGCAACGCACTAGCATCCCTGCTGATGGGTACGGGAAATGGCGGATCCAGTTTCAATATGGATCCAGCAATGAGCCTGCATTCTTTTGGGATGTATCTGCAGGACAACTGGCGGGCCACCCAGCGTCTGACAGTCTCGGCTGGCCTTCGCTATGAAAACCAGAGACCGGCCACGGAACGCCACAATCGGTTGGCCGTTTTCGATACCAAGGCGGTCAACCCCATCAGCGGAGCGTTCGGGTCTCCGTTATACGGTGCGTTTGAATATGCCCGCGTCGATGGAAGGAGCCGGTCTGCATGGGAACCCGATAACCTGAATTTTGCGCCGCGGCTTGGGTTGGCCTATCAAATTTCTGACAGACTGGTGGTCCGAGCAGGTTCCGGACTTTTCTTCGGTCCGGCCTCCGCCATGATCGGCTATGACAATCCCGGGCAATTTCCGGGGTATACCTCACAGACGAACTGGATAGGGACCCAGGGCGGCAACGGTTATATTCCTTCGAATCTGCTCAGCAATCCCTTTCCCGGTGGCCTCAACCAGCCCACGGGCAATGCGCAGGGCCCGCTGACTTATGTTGGATACGGCGCGGGCCAGCTCTGGCCGAAAGGTCCCCATCCTACCGGTCAGATCTATGAATGGAGTTTGGATCTTCAGTACCAGCTCAGCCCGCATTCGGTGGCCGAACTCGGTTATACAGGCGTGCGCGGCCGCAAATTGCTGTTTGGAAATCCTAATTTCGACCTCGATCAGCTTCCTACGGCGGACCTTGCCCTCGGCAATCAACTGAACAATCTCGTCCCAAATCCGTTTTACGGAGTGATCACGGATCCGAACAGTTACCTCAGCAGCCCGATGATCGCCTATAACTCGCTATTGCGGCCATACCCGGAATATACCTATCTGCAGGAGACCCGGTCTTTGCCGGGAGCGCGCTCCCAGTTCGATGCGCTGTACGCAAAATATAACCACTCCTTCAGCAACGGCCTAAGCGCCATCGTGACCTACCAGTGGTCGAAAAACATGGATGATGGGTCGGAGGCTTTGGTGGGCTGGACCATCAACGATATGTGGCGCGATGCCACTAATCCGAAACTGGACTATGCCATCAGCACCCATGACGTTCCCAATAGCTTCGCCGTGGCTTTCACGTATCAGTTGCCCTACGGTAATGGCATGCGTTGGGGAGGCGCCGCACCGTGGCTGCTTCGGCAGACTCTCGGCGGCTGGAATCTCGCCGGGGCTGTCCGCATAGCCACCGGGTTTCCATTTCCCAACCCGGTCCAGTTTTCTTACAATCCGATCGGCAACTATGGCTTTCCCGGGCCCGGCTTGCCGGATATGGTCCCCGGAATCAGCGCCAGGCCGGTGCATCGAACCGCGAAAGCCTGGATCAATCCGTCCGCCTTTGAAGGAGTCTCGGGCCAATCCGGTAATCCAATCAGTTGCAGCCTCCAGCAGACCAGTACCGGCGACTCTTGTCAGCCGTTCCCATTCAAGTACGGCAATGAGCCGCAGCGTTATACAGACCTTCGCGAGGCGCCCACGAAAAATGTTGACCTGAGCCTTTCGAAAACGTTCGGCCCACCGCGCATTCGTACTCAGATCCGTGCAGACTTTCTGAACGTGTTCAACCATCCGATCTATGGCGGGTCTTACAATATCAGCAACTGCATCGATTGCGGAGATCTCGGTACGGTATACGGAACGCGCAACGATCCACGCAATGTCCAGGTTGCCGCAAAGATAATGTTTTAGCGCGGCGCCAGGATGCAACGGGCTTGGACCGCATTGGCGGTCGAAGCCTGTTGCTGATTTCTGCGTGTTGCCAGTCAAGCGGAGAAAAGGATGAAAATGTTTCACTCGAAGTGGCTGCCGGCAATGGGGCTGCTCCTTATCAGCTGTGTGCAGATTCGCGCACAAGTGCAGCCTCCCATTCCAGCACCTGACAGTCGCTACAAAGCGGACATCCTGGTGGTTGTCGCTCATCCGGACGACGACACCGGAGTTTCTACCTACCTTGCAAAAGCTGTGTTCGACGAGGGAAAGCGGGTTGCAGTGATCTTCACGAACCGCGGAAGTACAGGACCGAACGCGGTAGGGATGGAACAAAGCAAAGCGCTCGGCGATGTCCGGGAGATGGAGGCTCGCCGTTCGCTCGCCGCCCGCGGCATTACGAATGTCTGGTTTCTGCGTGGTCAAGACACGCCCACTCAGGATGTGCTGCATTCGCTGGAAACGATGGGACATGGCGCAGCTTTGGAAGAGGTGGTTCGCATCATCCGGCTTACGCGGCCAGAGGTGATCCTGACCTGGATGCCCGCCTATGTTGCAGGAGAAAACCATGGGGATCATCAGGCCTCGGCTGTCATCGCGGTGGAAGGATTCGATCTGGCGGGAAACCCCACGGTCTTCCCCGAGCAGGTTGAAGCGCCGCGCCAGCGTACGGGCCTTTCCAACTATGGCGAGGGGCTGCATCCGTGGCAGGCAAAAAAACTATACTTCTTCTCCGACGCGAGCCACCCGGATTTTCTGAAGGGTCATGGCCCAACTTATCTCGCCAGCGAGATCTCGCGCACAAAAAAGGTATCTTACGCGGAGATCAATCGGCTTGCATGGAAGCAATATGCAACCCAGCTCGACTTCAACGATCAAGTGCTGAGCTACTACGTCAATATGCCGGAATACCTAGTTCTGGGGAAGTCGCTGGTCCCCACGGCGACAGATGCGGATGTATGGGCCGGCATCGACGATAAGCCGATTCCCTATGTTCCGAAGCCCCGACTCAGTGACCCTGAGGGCTCTGGAATCAGTCTTGCACTCGGCGGGCCCTGGGCATTCTATCGACAGTTCTATCCTGCCCACGGCCTGACATCGTTAGAGAAGCTCGTAGTGCCGCCGCAGAGTGCATTGGGCGCTTCCAACCAGTTATGGGTGCCTTTGCTCCTGCGGAACCAGTCGCACGCGGTCGCCGATATTACCCTTCATGCAAACCTGCCAAAGGGATGGACAGGGAACACGGAGGACCGTGTCTACCATCTGGAGCCTGACACCACTTACCCCATCGAACTTTTCTTTACGGCACCGGCAGGCTCCAACGAGAAGTCGCCGGAAATGTTGAGCTGGACGGCAACGCACAATGGGGCCACCGTCGGCACAGCGGAGCTTTCCGTTTACCTGGAGTACAACGACGTGCCTCAATAGCTAGAAATCGAACCCGTGCATGTCGGGTTGGCCTGTATAACGGAACGGTGCAGCGTCGGCTCGAGTACGTGCGATTCGCCAACTCCGTGCAATTCGCTAATTTCAGGAGCAAATCACGAGTGTCGAACAAGAATTTCTCGCTTCTACTTTTGCTGTTGTTCATCGTTTCCGCAGCATCAGGCCAAACAGGCCAATGGACCACATTTGGTCATGACTCGCAGCGCTCCGGTTTCGCGAAAGACGAACATGCCTTTTCCCCATCCAATGTGTCTGCGCTCGGGCTGTTGTGGAAGACGGTCGTTCCCAACCGGCCGCTCTTTTTGAGCGGTCTGGCCGCTCCGCTGCTCGTGCGCGAAGTGAAAACGTCCGCCGGTCCAAAAAATCTGGTCATCGTTGCTGGAAGTTCCGACCATGTCTACGCGGTGGATGCAGAGACAGGAGCTCTCGCATGGAAGACCGATTTCACAGTAACTCAAGTACGACCCCAGGGCGGGGATTGGCTGTGTCCGTTCAGCTTGAACGACACGCCGGTTGTCGATACTGCCCGGGCAAGAGTCTTCGTCATCGCCAGTGACGGCCGCCTCCACACGCTCGCTGTTTCCGACGGCCATCCAGCCATGCCGCCAACCCAGTTCGTGTCCGCGTATTCAAAAACGTGGAGCCTGAACTACTCGGGTGGCGTCCTCTACACATCAATCTCTCAGGGCTGCAACCACGCTCTGTCCGGCGTTGCAGCACTCGATCCGGACGCAGCCGGGAGGCCGGTGGTCCGATTCTATAGCGCAGTCAGCGGAGGCGCCGGCATTTGGGGTCTAGGAGGGCCATCCGTCGATTTTGCCGGATTTATCTATGGGGCCGCCGGCGATGCGCCATTCGACCCAGCCGCCAATGACTTTGGCGATAGTGTGCTCAAACTATATCCACGCACTCTCCAACTCGCCGGATACTATACGCCGACAATCTGGCAGTATCTGACACGCCACGACCTCGATATGGGAGCTTCGACGCCGGTCATCTTTCACTGGAGAGGTCGCGTGCTGACCGCCGTCGGCGGCAAGGAGGGAGCGATCTATGTCACCGATGCAGCGGAAATGGCAGGTCCCCGCCATCACGCCACCGCGTATATCTCTCCGCGATACACCAACGGCCAGCAGACATTCGAGGGCAACGGGATTTGGGGAGAGATGAGTGCGTGGCAGGATGCCGGGCAAACCTGGCTGTATGTCCCGTCGTGGGGCGTGCCTACCGAGGCAGCGCAATTCCCGAAAAGCTATGGACCGGTGAAGCAAGGCAGCATCATGGCATTCAAAGTGGTGCGGGGCGCAGGCCAGAAACCTGTCCTGCAGCCGGCCTGGATTTCCTCTGATATCGCAGTGCCTACTCCGGCGGTCATTGCAGGCGGTGTGCTTTTCGTCCTGGGCACAGGTGAGAATACGCAGCAGGTGAAGGCTGGGGATATCTCACAACTCCTCGTAAATAGAGAGTTGCGCAATACTGGGCACGCGATTCTGTACGCACTCGACGCTCGTACGGGCAAAGAGCTTTGGTCGAGTGGCGACACCATTCCCGGCTGGACTCACTTTTCCGGACTTGCTGTGGGCGACGGCAAAGTGTTTGTGACAACTCACGATGGCGCTATTTACGCGTTTGGATTGCGAAGTTCAGGAGCAGCCGCAGCTCGTGTGACCGTGATTCCGGCGTCTCCTCACGCATCCGCAGCCGTACCACCGGAGCCCCGCGCGGCAACCGCCGGTATCCCACAATGTGGTGAAGCGACCGCGATTTTCAAACAGCGTTGCGCGATGTGCCATGGTCCGGATGGAAGGGGTGCCGTGGCTCGCACACCCAATTTCATCGAATCAGGATGGCAAGCCGATAGGAGCGACAAAGTCCTGCTGGATGCAGTGACCAACGGTACTGACAAAGGTATGCCGGCTTTCGGCGGCCAGTTGAGCTCGCAACAGATTGATCAGCTCGTTCACTGCGTGGTGCGGGGTTTTGCTAGCGCTCCACAATCCAGGTGACAGAAGCTGGCTCAAATATAAAAAAGTTTGTCATCCTGAGCCGGGGGCGAAGGACCTCGCGGTTTGCCGAAACCCGCAAGAACCCATCGTTCTACTTTGTTTCCTCCGGACGACAGCGCTCATTTATCACCCACTATTCGTCATAACATCGACGCAATCAGTAAGACCAATCCAGCAAGAAAGAAAATAAACATAGCGGCGAGCATAATTCTGGTTCCCGTGGATGATCCCTTATTTTCTTTCCAGACAAAAACTCCCCAGATCGCGGCGATCATCGTCCCGCCTTGTCCCAGACCGTAAGCAATTGCGGGACTGGCCGTCTTCGAGGCAACGAAGTTGGCTGTCACACCGATCCCGTTAATAATTCCGCCCAGGGCGCCGATCGCGTGAAATTTAAGGGTCCCCTTGCTGAAGTAGTCGGAGTACCTGACCTTGGCTCCCTTGAAAGGATGCGACATCAAGTAGCGGTTAAAGATCAGGTTGGAGATGAAAGAACCCGCCGAATACACCAACACCGCGGCGTACGGCCCGAACTTGCCCGGCACCAGGTGATGAAAATTGGGCGAAACAGACCTGAGTACCAGGTAATAAAACAAACCCATCAGAATGCCGCCCGATATAGCAAGGGAAACTCCCTTTCGGATTTCGCCCGGTGCGCAAGTCTTACCCTGGTGGTTCCTATAGGCGAGTGCGTCAAGGATGATCGCCGACAGTATCAGAGCTACACCGCCGAAAATCAGGAACGGGTTGCCTCTGGGCTGGGCTACGTAGTTGATAACTACACCTTCTACCAGGGCAATTCCGATGCCGATCGGGTAGGCCACAGCCATTCCCGCGACGTCCAGCGCGGACATAAATAGAATGTTCGCTAAGTTGAAAACAAAACCACCCAGGATCGCCCATCCATAAGTGCTCGCGCTGCCCTGTAGAAGATCGGCGAAAAGGCTTCTCCCTTCCGTGCCGAATGACCCGAACGTGAGACCGAGCAACAAAGGGAGGAGTAAATAGCCAACCGCCTGGTCCCAATAGAACAGCGAGAATCCGTAGGAGCTGGGTTCCATTTTGAGCGTGTTGGCCCACGACCCCCAGCACACCATCGTCAGCACACAGAGTGCTACAGCAATCGGATACGAATGCACAATCATCATTGCGGTCGCTCTACCCTTTTCACGATCTCTCGATCGGTTGGTATGGCTTCGGTAACGGATAAACTTCAAGGAAGAATACTGGAGGTTCGCCCTGCCGGCGCTCTCGCCCACGATTGATTGTGGCCGAGACTTTTAAAGCTTTCAAATGTCTTCCACACGGAGAATAGGTTTGGTTTCGGGTTCTGTCAAGCATGGAAGTAAACTCGCCAGCAGCACCATCATGACTAGCCCAAGATATTTGTTCTGGAATCGCCTGCAACCTGTTCTATAAAGGGCCAATTACAAATAGTTGACAGGAGGAATTGTGAGCAGTAACATTCCTCTTTAACGTTTGAAACGATTCAACGCGGGGCAAATGCGAGGCCGTGAATCTGCTCGGTAAGGGAAGTGAAAGTATGTTGAAGACCTTGAGTGTTCTGCACACGCCGGAGCTTTTGCATGTTCTAGCCTCGATGGGGCACGGCGATGAACTTGCCCTTGTGGACTGCAACTTTCCGGCAGCCTCCGTCGCGCAGCGCCTGGTGCGTCTCGACGGTGCGGACCTGCCGTCGGCGCTGGAGGCGTGTCTGCATCTATTTCCGCTCGATACCTTTGTTGAAGAACCCGCGATTCGCATGCTGCAGGTGCATGCGCCGGATGAGGTGCCCGAAATTCAGCAGATTTGCCAGAAGATAATCGACCGGCACGAAGGAAAACATTGGAAGCTTGCGGGGATTCCTCGCGAGGCCTTTTACGAACGTGCTCGCAAAGCTTATGCCGTAATCCTCACGGGCGAACCGCGCGGTTATGGCTGCATACTTCTCAAAAAAGGTGTGATCTTTCAATCGTAAATTGGATGAAACTTCGCGGTTGAATACCCACCAACAGCCAACGCCGGATGTCTTCAGAAATCAGGAGAGAGATGCGGACCCGTACCGGTATCTTGTTCACATTCATCACGGTTTGTTTTGCTACCCCGGCCTTTGCAGTGCTTCCGCCGGCGGACAGGGATGTGGTCAAAGTCAACGCCAAATGGAGCGAAACCGTCGGAGTGTCCGAGACCATTCCGACGACACAGCACTTAGCCAGCGCGTATACGCTGCGGAGTAATCCGCTGAACAAGCCTTTGCTCAAGGCGCTGCGGGACTTGCATACCCAGGACACACGGTTGCAGTTGTGGTACACAGTTCCGAGACAGGCGGTTGCGGAACTGAAAGAACCAACGGCCACAGAGACGTTCTGGAACTTCCAGTACATCGACCCGTTGTTCAGCGATTTCTACGCAAATACGTCCGGCAGGCACCATGTGAATGTCGGCACGATCCCGCGCTGGATGTTCAAGGTGCCCCCGATTGACATCCCCGTCGATCCGGGCGCCTCATTTCATCCCTACACGAAAGACACAACGGGGGCATTGCTCAAGGACCCTGGCGGGCTGCAGTTTGCGGAATATCAAGTACGCATTTATCAGTGGTACACGCAGGGCGGTTTTACCGACGAGATCGGCAGATATCACAAGTCCGGACATCATTACAAAATAGATTATTGGGACATATTGAATGAGCCCGACTTTGAAAACAAGATCACAGTAGAGCAGTACACGAAGATTTACGACGCCGTCACCACGGCGATCCACAAGATCGATCCCAACGTGCAGTTTTTTGGGCCTGAAATTTCCGGCGCTGAGGTTCCGTGGGCGAAGTATTTCCTGGACCCGAAAAATCACAGCCCGAATGCGCTGCCGGTGCAGTGGTTCAGTTTCCACAATTATGTCGATGCCCCCAATGATCCCACGACATGGCAGGAAAGGTACTTTACTGGCAAGCCAACCAGGGATGTCGATGGCGCCCCAGCGCAGGCCTTTGTCGATAGGCTTCATCAGGTAATGAAAATACGGGATGAGCTTTCGCCGAAGACGAAGATCATCATCGATGAACTTGGCACCTTCAACCTGATCAAACCGGGCGAGGACGCGTGTAGCGCGGTGGAACCATATAAGGCATATAACCCCCGCTATTGGGTTGCGATCGGGGCGAACTGGGCGGACATTTTTATTACCGCGGAAAAATCAGGCATTCCAATCTTCAGCATGTCGCAACTGCTCGGCTATCCGACTCAGTGCCTTTCGATATCGATGGTCAATTGGGACACGGCACACCCTAACGCGCATTACTGGGTTCTGAAGCTCATCAATAATAACTTCGGACCTGGAGACAAGCTCATCCGCACGCAATCTTCCTCACCCGATGTCGTGGCACAAGCGTCCATTAAATCGTCGGGTCGGAAGATCCTGCTCGTGAACACGAGCAATCGGACTATTGCGGTGAACTTGGCGGATGCCTATAAAGGCGCGGGACTTCGAGCGGAGGTAGTCGATGAAGCTTCAGGGGAACAGCCGCCGCGAAATGAGCGGGTGATGGGAGGGAAGATTACGCTTGCGCCGTTTGCTGTGGCGGTCGTCTCACAAGGGACCAGGTGAAGGTTTCCGCGCAGAACCAATTTCGTCGGTTTTTGTAACCGGTAAACACCTGATTCTCCGGTTATGGAAAATGCTCTTTTCTCGATTGCAAAAATCTCGATTTTCTCTTGATCTGATCTCGGAAGGGCAAAATGTGGTATCCGGATACCACATTTGGGGTCAGCTAAGACCAAATGTGGGTATCCAAGTACCACTTATTGGTACTTGGATACCACTTTTCAAGGAATTTTGGAAAATACAAAAAATGCAAAAAAACGACGTTTTTTAATGCGTAAAAGCCGGAATTGGTTTCATTTGATGCGGTCCGATTGGAAATAGAGATATCTCCCGACCTCTAACCGAAAAAACGCGGTTGGAATAGGGCACCCGATGCAAAGCTTTCGCTCCGGATCAAAATGCACAAAAGCTCCAGAATCCGATTTTCCGATGGAGTGTCTCATCTCCATTTTATCTATCCGCATGGAGGAAATGCGCCACAGGAGAACTATGAGTGTGATGGCTTTGTGATTGCCAGACCAAAATTCGCTGTTCTATTGCTTCTTCTTTTGTGCATCGGCTCGGCTTCTGCGCAGAACCTTTCTTTCGGGTCGCGTGATGCGAGGCCGGTGCCGGAATGGCTCTCCCGGTCCAGCATTTACGAAGTATGGCTGGACGCGTTCAGCAAAGAAGGGAATCTGCGGGGTGCAATCCCCGGCCTGCAGCACATTGCCGACCTGGGCGCGACGATTGTTTATCTGGGGCCGATTGCGAAGTATTCCGCAAGTCCGCACGCCTCTCCATACAGCGTTGCCGATTATAACGAAATCGATCCGACGGTCGGGACGCCGCAGGATTTGCACGATTTCGTCGCGGCGGCGCATAAGCTGCATTTGAAAGTGATGCTCGATGTCGTCTATTACCACACAGCGCCTGACAACATCATGGTGAAGGACACTCCGGCCTTCTTTGTAAAGACGCAGGATGGCAAGATCGCCCGTGGATTTTGGCCGCAGCCGCTGCCGGATTACCGCAATCCGCAAGTGCGTAAATATCTAATCGATAGTCTGGTGCATTGGGTGCGTGACTTCGGAGTGGACGGCTTCCGCTGCGATGTCGGCGCGGGCGTACCGGTATCGTTCTGGAATGAGGCCAGGAAAGCTTTGGACCGAGTAAATCCAGAAGTTATCCTTTTGTCGGAATCGGACCGCCCGGACGATCAGCTGAAAGCCTTCGATATTAACTACAATTTCCAGTACTACCTGACGCTGGTTTCTGTACTGCGCGACGGGGCGGCTGCGATCAAGCTGCGTGAGGCCTGGGAAAAAATGAACTCCACCATGCCGCGCGGGGCCAGGCTGCTCCACTACAGCGATAATCACGACTGGCCAAGAGCCGTTCTTCAGTTCGGAGAGCACGGCGCAATGGCGGCATCGGTTTTGAATTTCACGCTGGATGGGATCCCATTTCTGTATAACGGGCAGGAGGTCGACGATCCGACGGCCACAGAGTGGAGAAAGATTGCGCCGATCCGCTGGTCCGATCCCGGAAACGGCAAGGATGAAGGGTCAATCAAGGGAACTCTCGACAAATACAAAAAGCTTTTTGCGATGCGCGCTTCAGAGCCGGCACTTACATCGGGGAGCGTGGTCTGGATTAACAATACGGAGCCTGATAGCGTCTTGAGTTTTTTGCGCAGGAAGGGAAACTCCGAAGTCCTGGTCATTCTGAATCTTTCGAATCGCGACGTTCATGTAACTGTCGATCTGCCGGTTATGGATTACTACAAGGTCCAGAATCTACTGTCGCCCGGCGACACATGGTTTCAGCTTTATTCGGGGCGTGTATCGGCAGATTTGGGAGCCTATGGATACATCGTTGGCAAGAAAATTCCTCTTGCGCCGCTGAAAGGCGGGGACTGAGAAATTATCGGATGAGATTGCGGAGAGAAAGAGTTCTTGGATGAATGGAGCTAACCCACGTCTCAAAAGCGAGACGTGGGGCACCCTGGTTCGCGGTTCATCGGCAAAACGCGAGGTCCTTCGCTACCCACCCCAGCGACGAAGACCTGTCGCTGGGGACCCCGGTTGCGCTCAGGATGACATCTCTTTTTTTCTGACTTACAAATAATTCTGAGCTGTTCTCTGGGTGCATTCTGACAACATAAACCTACTCGTTTGAGGAAAAGACAATATGAATCGACGCCGCTTGCTGAAATATCTGGCTGCCGCACCCGCCATGGGAGCTGTTGCGAACGTGATGACCGAACCACTGTTTGCCGCTGCGCTGCCGGTTGGGCCAGCTACGGAGCGCACACCCGCGTTGGCGAACTACCAGCGTTTGCGCTTCGGATGCTCGTTTCATTTCGGCCTGCCCACCTTTACCGGAGACGACTACGACGTTGGGAAGGTGCCGGCGACGACGTACAATCCCACCCATCTGGATGTGCGTCAGTGGATTCGCGTGGCGCACGAACTGGGCGCGAAATACGCCGTGCTTACGGCGAAATACATGTCAGGTTTCTGCCTCTGGGATTCGAAAGGGTACGACTACGATGTCGCGGCCAGCGGAAACAAGACCGATGTCGTTGCGGCTTTTGTGGATGCCTGCAAGGAATACGGGCTGCGACCGGGATTTTACTACTGCATTCTGGATCCCCACAATGAAGGGAAATTCGATTGGAACTCCATGGTTCCGGACAAATATTTCGATTTGATCAAACACCATATTACGGAGCTGCACTCGCGATATCGGAATACGTTCTATCAACTGTTCGATATCACCTGGAAGCTGACGCCGGCGCAGCGTTGGGAATTGTACCGGCTGGTGAAAACGTATAGCCCGGATTGCATCATCGTGGACAACCAGGGATTCAAACAGAGCAGGGTGAACCAGGGGCGGATGTGCGAGCCTACGAGCTGGCCGACCGATGTGATCAATGGCGAAGACACGCTGCCGCCGCTGGAAGGGCATGATCCTCATGTGACGTATGAGGGGAAGCAATACTACATGCCCATGGAAACGTGGCTGCCCACGGGGCCCATCTACCCACCCATGCCGACGATGCATACCTGGTTCTGGCACCCTTGGTACAAACCGCAGAGCGCGGAAGTACTCGCTCGCGCGTATCGGGACTGCATGAGCGGCAACGCCAATCTGCTACTCAACCTTGCACCGGATAATACAGGCCGTCTTCCAGAGAATCAGGTGGCTACGATGCATCGCGTTGCTGAGTTGATTCACAGGTCGTGATGGTTACATTATCATCCGGAGCGTGGAATCTCGTGTGTGCAAGCAAACCGCAAGGTTCCTCGACTTCGCTTCCCACCCCAGCGACGAAGACCTGTCGCTGGGGGTCC
>JBEPVW010000067.1:0-15239 GCA_041690775.1 Acidobacteriota bacterium
ATTAAGGAGCAGAATCATCAAGGAGTAGAATTATGAGCCCGACACGGCGCGACTTTCTTCTTAGTACCACGTACGTTGGCGCAGGGCTCGTCGTGACAGGCACAATCTCGCCCTTGCAGCTCCTGGCCGCCTCCGAGCCCGTGCAGTTAGCGCCTTATCTGACCGGGTTGAAGATGGCCACAACGCCCGCCACGGCCTATCGTGCATACCGGTCGAAGGTGGTTGCAAACCCTGAAATTGTTACGTGGGTCCAAGTGGACCTGGGCAAAAGTCTTCCTATTCAAGCTATCCAATTGTTTCCCGCCTCGGAGCGCGGATATCCGATAAGCCACGAAGCTTATTCGGGCGAGGGCTTTCCGCTTCGATTCCGGATCGAGGCCGCGGACGATGCGAACTTCAGTGCGCCTTTCACCATCGCCGATCTTACGCATTCGGATTTTCCAGATCCGCAGGGAAACATCACTCAATATACGGCGGAGGGCGGGGTCCACGGCCGATATGTAAGGCTGACCGCAACGCGTCTCCGCGCCGTCAAGATTCCCGCTCGAGTCGAAGCTGTTGCGCTGAACACTCCACCTATCGACGTGGGGATCAAAGACAGCCCTGATTTCACACTGACTGTCGCCAAGATGGCGGTGCTTTCCGGCGGCCGCGATGTTGCAGTGCTTTGCAAGGTCTCTGTCGATGAAGAGTACGGAAACCCCGACCTTGCCGGTCAATTGACGCGCCCGGCCCGCCCGGATGGAGAAGGCATCCGCTATGACAATCCCGGCGCAGTCACCGACCCTTCGATTTGGAAGCCCGTGAAATATAGGGCGCAAGCGCCAAAAACCGGCGTGACACTTAATGGCGGCGTATTCCAGACCGCGATGCAGAACAACATCGAGTATCTGTTGGACTCTTACTCAACGGACGATCTCTTGCGCCAGTTTTATGAGCGGACCGGAAAAATAAAGGGCTTCAAGCCCGTCGGCTCGCAGATCTTTTGGGAAGAAGGTCTTCCCGGTTCCAATGCAGGCCGCTTCCTGATGGGCGCGGGAAACACGTTGCGCTGGACCGACCATCCTGAATTGCGCCGTCGATTGAATGCGGTGGTTGATGGTATCGAAGAGTGCCGTCAGTCCAACGGGTACATCATGGCCTATCCGGAAGACAAACCGTTCTGCTCCGACTGCACAAGCTACACGCGTGTGTGGCTCACGCTAGGGCTGCTGGAAGCAGCGCACAGTGGCAACGCCAAGGCTTTGCCGCTGCTGCGTGGCGACTATGACTGGTTCAACCGACAGGCATTCCTGCCGGAAATGCTTCGCGGGGTAGACTTCGGCAGCATGGGCGCAACCGGAAATACCAGCGTTTGCTTGAGCCCGCTGGGCAAGCCAGCCGATGCCCAGGTGGTCCAGCGTTACTTTCAAGCAGATGCCTGGTTGAAAGGTCTGGCAAAGCACGAGAAGGAACAGGTCTGGCAATATTCATACAATCGTCCCCATTGTTATCTGCTGATAAGCCTTGAAGCATACCTCGACATGTATCTCATCACAGGTGACCCGTTTTATTACGATGCCGTTCTTGGCGCCTGGGAGCTCTTTCACGCCCATTGGCAACAGGCGGGCGGGAGCATCTCGATTATTGAATTCGAAGTAGATCCTCCGGATAGCAACTATCTCCAGCAGAAACTTGGAGAACTGTGCGGGAGCAGCTTCTGGGTTTTTATGAACCAACGTTTTCAATTGCTACACCCGGACGAAGAGCGTTATGCGTCTGAAATTGAAAAGTCGATCTACAACATTGGAATGGCAAATCAGGATGGGAAGAACGGCTTCCGCTATCACACGATTCTTGAGGGCACCAAGGAGAAGGCGACGCACCACAATACATGCTGCGAAGGCCAGGGGACGCGGCTGCTGGGTTCCCTTCCCGAACATATTTATTCGATCGCGCCAGACGGGGTGTATGTGCATCTTTACGAGCCATCGACGATTCGCTGGCAGCAGGACGGGCAGCCGATGGAGCTAACGATGGAAACGCGCTTCCCCTTTGATGCAGCGGTTCGTGGCACGGTGAAGACGGCAAAACCTACGAACGCTAACCTGCGAATACGAGTGCCTTCCTGGGCGGCTGGAGAGATGAAAATATCGGTCAACGGCAAGCCGGCAGATGTGGGCAAGCCGGGGACATATGTGCCGATCAAGCGCCGATGGTCCAACGGCGATACCATCGAGTTCACACTCCCGGCGACTATCCAGGTCAAGCGCTATAACGGAGCCGATCAGATTGCAGGCAAGACAAGATACTCCGTCGAGTATGGACCTATCCTTCTCGCTGCCGTGGGTTCCTCGAAAGTAGATCTCTCTGTCGACAGCGGGCACGGTGCAGACCACTTGGCCAACCACCTGGAGCCGATTGCAGACTTGCCGTTGCACTTCACAGTTCGCGGCAACCCTGGCCGAAAGTTCATGCCCTACTGGCAGGTGTCAGAAGAGGAGTTCACGTGTTATCCGACGGTACACTCGTTGGCATGATTCCAGCGACAGGTATGGCGCGTTCATGCTGGCTGCTTCTTCACTAATCTCATCTGGTGTCTTAATCTTTTAATTCGAAACAGCACCATTTCAAATAGAACGCATCCTAATTGACCATCTTAGGTGTGAACTCAACACATCCCCGAACGAAGAGGGCACCATGAAGCTATTAACCGTAATATTTCTCCTTGTAGTGACTTGTCTGCCAATGGCTGCTGTTACATCAAACCTGTCTGCGGCCTCGCCAACAAAATGCACCGCATTGAAACATTTCACGGCGCCCGATACAGAAATTACTTCCGCAATTGATGTTCCAGCTAACTCTTTCAAAAATCCTTCGCAAGGAGAGGCTTCTCCTGCAATCGATCTTCCAGCTTTTTGTCGAGTACAAGGAGTTCTCAGGCCGACGAATGACTCGAATATAAAATTTGAAGTGTGGATGCCCCTCTCCGGGTGGAACGGCAGATTCGAACAACTGGGCAATGGAGGATATGCCGGAAAGATTTTCTACAGGTTCTTGATACCAGAACTACGGCGCGGATTCGCAATAGCCGCTACAAACGATGGGCACGTAGATGCACGCGACCAAAGCTGGGCAATTAACCATCCTGAAAAAGTCATAGATTTCGGCTATCGGGCGGTCCACACAACCAGCGAACGCGCCAAAACGATCATTGAAGCTTTCTACGGTCAAGCGCCCGTCTACTCCTACTTCAATGGCTGCTCGGATGGTGGTCGAGAGGCGCTTATGGAGGCACAACGCTTTCCCCTCGACTTCAACGGCATTATTGCGGGAGCTCCTGCCAATTTCTGGACACATCTGATGGTGGGAGGAGTATGGACCGAACAAGCACTCCTGAACAATCCCGCCAGTTATATTCCGGCAAGTAAGTTGCCGGCCATTCAAGCCGCGTCGCTTGCTGCTTGTGATGCATTGGATGGAGTCAAAGATGGCCTTGTCGAAGATCCGTCGCTCTGCCATTTCGATCCGGCGGTGCTACTGTGCAAAGGAACTAACAACCCAAATTGTCTAACGAGCGCCCAGGTAGAAACGGCCAGGAAAATCTATTCTGGACCCCGGAATTCCCGCACAGGGAAGCAAATATTTCCAGGCTATGCGCCTGGAGCCGAAGCAGCGATCACCGACTGGCCTGAAGATATTATCGGTAGTTGGCCCGATGGAGGCTGGGATTTCATTTTAGGAAATTGGTTCTATTCCGACATGGTATTCGAAAAGCCGGCATGGAATTTCCGCACCCTCAATTTTGACAGTGACGTCGTTGTAGCTGATGCGAAACTGTCATCCATCCTCAACTCCACCAATCCAGACTTGCGGCAGTTTAAGGCTCATGGTGGGAAATTAATCCAGTACCACGGCTGGGCCGACGCTGCAATTGCACCGCTCAGTAGCATCAATTACTACCAGAGTGTGGTGCATAAGATGGGTGGTTTGAAAGAAACCCGGAAGTTCTACCGTCTATACATGGTACCCGGAATGTCGCACTGTGCTGACGGTCCGGGCCCCAATAGCTTCGGGGGAATTCTTCAGCCCCGCTTCCCGCAAGCTGACGCAAAAGACGACATCGTCGATGCCCTTATGCAATGGGTTGAGCATAATGGCGCACCTGAGAAGATCATCGCCACAAAATTCAGGGACGATAATCCATCCAAGGGAATACTTATGAGTCGCCCGCTTTGTCCATTTCCCGCGCACGCCAGGTGGATTGGAAAAGGAAGCACAAATGACGCCGCTAATTTTATTTGCAAATAAGTAAAAAAGAGGCGTCGAAATGCAACCAGTTTAATGCTAGATAGAAAGCCTATGCACGAGACGCAATAACTGTCGTTTCTCCGACCTGCAACTCCCGAATGATATCTTCGCGGATGGCGGTGCCCAGCCCCGGCGCATTGCTGACGCTGATTCTCCCGTCGACGGCGACCGGCAGACCTTCAAAGATCTTCCAGAAAAGTTCGTTTCCGGTATCCGGTTCAACGTCTGGAAAATATTCAACCACGGGGCAAACGTGCGCTGCACGGCTGAAGATGACATGCAGATTATGTGCTTCATTTGAGTGAGGTACCACCGGCAGTCCCGCAGCCTCCGCCATTGCGCAGATTTTTATCGATTCGGTTATGCCACCCGCACGATTTACATCCGGCTGCAAAATGTCCACGACACGACGCCTTATAAGGTCACCGAAATCCCATTTTCCATAAGAGTGCTCACCGCAACTCCATCGCTGCCATGGGCAACGTCGCTTCAATTCAAGATAGCCTTCAATCTCATGGGGCATCAAAGGTTCTTCTATCCAGGAGAGGTTGTACTCGCGCAGCCGCTTCGCCATCTCGATTGCATAGCCAATATCCCATCCCATGTAGGCATCGGCGGCAAGCTCCACGTTGTCGCCGACTACCTCTCGAACAGCGCGGACAAGATTGACATTTTTCTGCATCCCCGGCGGTCCGTCTTTTGGACCGAACCCGAAGCGCTGCTTTAGGCGGTTGAATCCTTTCTGCAGCCAACCTCGAGCTTCCTGCTTCAATTCATCCAGATCTTCCAATGCATACAGGCGACTTACATAGCACGGTACCTTGCCTTGCGTCCTTCCTCCCAGTAAGTCATAGATGGGCTTTCCCTCCGCCTTACCGTGTAGGTCCCAAAGCGCGATATCAAGTGCGGAGATACCGCACATGGCCGAACCGGAACGGCCAAAGCGTACAGTGGTACGGTACATCCGCTGCCATAAGTACTCATGGCGACGCGGATCCTCTCCAAGTAGGAGCGGCGCGTAGTATTGATCGATCAGTTGTTTTGCGCCGCCATGAAATGCCCCCCCTGTACCTGCACCAACCACACCATCTGCGCTCTCGACTTCGACGAGTGTGCACATGGAAGAGCCAAACCACCCTTCCGAACGTGTTTCAAAATCTTCAAAGATCGAAGTATTCGTCACAAGATTTCGTTTCAGGGTTACAGGGGAACTCGAAAATCCTAAGTTGCGGGTTGTTATTCTGGAAATTATCATTGCCGTCTTTCATGATAAACATTCGGATTATTTATTCTTATTTGCGCCACTTACTATTTGCACTCGAAGCTCGCCGCACTCCTGGTGTCACCCGTACCGTTGTACCGTGGCTCTTGTAGATAAGGGCAAAGAGGCCTTGTCATGATGACCTCGGACGAGTTATCTGCGGGACTCTTGTGCTGGTTGGGTTTGTTAAAAGTATTCTGTACCTTACTCGTGTGTTATCGATCGGTGTCTCAGGTCATAGGAAATCCTCATCGAAAAATTCCAGCGGCGCTCGCTCGCCGGTTGAACGGCGTTGATGCTCCAGTGCCCGCAGCTCTACCCGGCGTATTTTTCCTGAGATCGTCTTGGGAAGGTCTGTAAATTCCAGCCAGCGAATACGCTTGTAGGGTGTGCAAGCTTTCCGTATGAATGTAAATATGTCAGAAGCTAGTTCCCTGGAAGGGCTGTGACCTGGTGCGAGCACAATAAAAGCTTTGGGCACCGCCTGTCGAATTGCGTCGGGACTGGCCACCACAGCCGCCTCCGCGATTGCAGGATGTTCGATCAAAATACTTTCCAGTTCGAAAGGACTAATCCGGTAGCCCGACGCTTTGAAAACATCATCTGCGCGGCCGAAGTAAGTTATATAGCCATCCGCATCACGGCTTGCCAGGTCACCGGTATGGTGATAATTATCGTCGGCTGCGCCTGCCGTATTTCGAGGCCGATCTGCATAGCCGCGCATCAACCCTACGGAATCATCGTTAAATTCCAGACATATCTCTCCCTCGTCTGTAGGCCTGCCTTCATCGTTGATCAGGAAAATACGATATCCCGGCAGAACGCGACCCATCGAGCCCGCCTTTACTTTCTGCCCTGGTGGGTTGCCAATCATAGCCGTTGTTTCCGTCTGCCCGAATCCATCTCGGACGGTAAGCCCCCAGCCCGCTTTCACCTGCTCGATAACTTCTGGATTCAGCGGTTCACCGGCGGCTACAACTTCTCGGAGGCTCACCTGAAATTGAGCGAGCGGTTCCTGCACTAACATCCGCCATACCGTCGGAGGAGCGCATAGTGTAGTTACGTGGTGGCCCGATAGGACACCAAGGACCGTTCTGGCATCGAACCGGTTGTAGTTGTATACAAAGATGCCGGCGCCTGCATTCCATGGCGCGAAAACGCTGCTCCATGCATGTTTGGCCCACCCCGGGGAGCTGATGTTCCAGTGCACATCTCCTGGCTGAACTCCAATCCAATACATAGTAGACAAATGCCCGACTGGATAACTTTGATGCGAGTGAACTACAAGTTTCGGAAGCGATGTTGTCCCGGACGTGAAGTACATGAGAAACCAATCGTCGACAAGTGTCGGTTCATGGGGCAGGAATTCGGCGGGCGCTTCCATAGCCGACTCAAATGGCACCCAGCCTGATGGTCCACCACCGACGCTTATGCGCGTGTAATCGCCGCCAATATCTGAGAACTTATCAACGTAAGCCGCATTCGTCACGACATGCTGAACCTCGGCTCGTGCTAACCGGATACGCAGGTCCTCCGGGGTAAGCATTACCGTTGCAGGGACGACGACAACTCCGATTTTCATTGCAGCAAGAAGTATCTCCCACAATGCAATCTCATTGCCCAGCATCAGCAGGAGCCGGTCACCTTTACGCGCGCCAAGTTTCTCCAGGAAATTGGCCACCCGATTGGATTGCGCCGACAATTCCGCAAAAGACCGGACATGCTCGGTTTTATTTTCATCAATAATACGGAGCGCTACAGAGTTGTTTCCCGCAGCCATCCAATCGAAATAGTCGAGAGCCCAATTGAACTGCTTCTGCACAGGCCAGCGAAACTCCCGCACCGCAGTGTCATAATCGGTCCTGTGGTGCAATAGGAAATCGCGCGCTGCAAGGAAGGCCGCAGTCGAACCGGCTGGAGAACTGATTACTTTTGCCATACGCTACCTGAGTTTTTCGCTCTGTGCCGCGGGTTCGTTGAAATATATACTGGGTCACACCCTATCATCTTTACGCTGGCTCCCGGCCTACGCATTGAATGACTCCGCAGCGGTTCAAATATTCTAGTTCGTCCCTTTGCACGCCCAGGCCTTTCAATATCTCTATCGAATGTTCGCCGAGTCGAGGTGCGGGGCACAATCCATTGGGCGCCGGCGTATGACTAAGCAAGGGCCTTATGCCCACCTGCCTTTCACGAAAAATTCCGCTGTCAAACGCTTCATCCAGCGTACGTACCGGCGTAACGCAGCAATCTTTATGGCGAAGCAGCGCAAACCATTCCTCTGCGTCCCGAGTGGCAAAAATGCCAGACAGTTCGGATTTCATCTCCCGTTGTTTCTCTGCTTGAGCGAATTGTTGTTCAATAAATTGTTCGTATCCCAATTCCCGGCATAGATTACCCCAGAATTTACTCTCGAGCGCGCCCACAGCGATCCAGCGGTTGTTCCGTGCAGGGTATATGCTGTAGCACGCATATGCCCCGGACAACAACTCGCGGGCTGCGGGTCTTTTGGCTGCTTGAGAAACTGACAGAGCAACGGCTAACAAAGAAGATAATCCGTCGGACATGGAGACATCGACCATCTGCCCCAGCCCGCTTTTATGTCTAGTTTCGAGAGCCAGCAGTATTCCAACGATGGCCTGGTACGACCCTCCAACCAAATCGGCGATTTGAATTGGCGGAATTTCCGGTGGCGTGCCATCGTGAGAGCCCATTAGCTGGAGCAATCCACTCAAGGCGATGTAGTTGATGTCGTGACCCGCGATTCCAGAATAAGGACCGCATTGCCCATACCCGCTGATGGCTCCGTAGATCAGCCGTTTGTTGCAATGGGAAAGAACTTCGTAGTCAAGTCCCAGGCGAGCCATAACGCCAGGTCGGAAACTTTCGACGAGAATATCGGCTTTCTCGACAAGCGAAATAAAGAGTTCCTTGCCCCGCTTTGTTTTGAGATCGATGGCAGCGCTTTTCTTCCCGGCGTTAGTTTTCGAAAACAGCCACCCGCTGTCATCCATATAGCGCGCAGGGTCCCCGCCTCCAGGCTGTTCAATCTTTATGACCTCAGCGCCGAAATTCACGAGACATAAAGTAGCGATCGCTCCGGGAAGCAGTCTTGTCATATCCAGGACAATCAGGCCATCCAGCGGTTTCATCGCTCACCCATCTGAAGTTCTGTGAAGTCTATGCACTGTCTCTGTCGGTTAGTCCTACTCTTATGGAACCCTATAGGAAGCCACAATTATCCATCAAAACATTTGTTTTAGCTATTGCCCATCGCTCTTCCGCGTCACGATAATCGTCGAGGGGTTAGGGTTCCAATGACACAGCCGCAGCCGGCCATCGATCCAGGGCTTGTACCCCGTCGCACGCTTGCAGGCGGGGACCAAATCCCGGTTATCGGCTTAGGCACATTCGGTTCGGATCATGTGAGCGGCGCACAGATAGCTTCTGCGGTCCTGGATGCGGCCAGAATCGGCTATCGCCACTTCGACTGCGCAGCCGTGTACGGCAACGAATCGTGCATTGGAGAAGCGCTCCAGCGCGTCACCAAAACGATCGCACCACGGAGTGATTTCTGGATCACGTCAAAACTCTGGAACGACAAGCACGCAGCGAGAGATGTTATCGCCGCATGCAAGCAATCTCTTTACGATCTCCAGCTCGAATATCTCGATCTCTATCTGGTCCACTGGCCGTTCCCGAACTTTCATGCACCCGGCTGCGATATCGACTCGCGGAGTCCGGATGCCCGTCCATACATCCATACGGAGTTTATGGAAACCTGGGGCGAGATGGAGAAGCTGCTGGATCTTGGACTGGTTCGTCACATCGGGACATCCAATATGACCATCTCGAAACTCGAACTGCTTCTCAAGGACGCTCACGTCCCCCCTGCCTGCAATGAGATGGAGTTGCATCCGCATTTTCAGCAGCCGGAGTTTGTCGCATACCTGCTTGAGCGACAGATTCAACCTATCGGATTTTCGCCGCTTGGTTCGCCGAGCCGGCCCGAACGCGACCGCGGACCGTCCGACAGCTCGCCGCTGGATGATCCGGTCATCCGCGCGATTGCGGGCGAGCATCGGATCCACCCTGCTGAAATCTGCCTCAAGTGGGCGGTGCAGCGTGGAGAAGTCGTGATTCCCTTCTCCACAAATTCGCGCAATTACGCCGCCAACTTGCGCGCCGTTGTTGAAGACCCGCTTACACAGGATGAAATGCAAAGGATTGCCGCAGCCGATCGCCGCTGCCGGTTGATTAAAGGCCATGTCTTCCTCTGGAAGGATTGCCAGTCCTGGGAAGACCTTTGGGACGAAAATGGAGTTATCACACCTACGAGATCAGCACGGAGAAACGTTGAGTATTCATCGGCAATCGAAAACCGAGGCGGAGATGCAGGGAGCCGTGCTTCCCGGCAACAGCACGACTGAGCTCCACGCATTTGTTGTGCCGCAGCCGGGGTGGGGGCAGGTGCTGCTTCGCATGAAGTCCTCGACCATTTGTGGCTCGGATATTCGCGCCATCTACCATGAGCACCTCGGGAAGGGACCAGAAGGCTACCAGGGAGTCATCGCTGGCCACGAGCCTTGCGGGCAGATTGTGAAGGCTGGTCCAGGTTGTCGCCGCTTTGCCGTTGAAGACCGCGTGATCGTCTACCACATTTCCGGCTGCGGCCTGTGCAATGACTGCCGTCGCGGGTACATGATCTCCTGCACTAGCGAGCAGTACCGCCGTGCATACGGATGGCAGCGGGATGGCGGCATGGCCGACTACCTTCTCGCGGAAGAGAAAGACCTCGTCCAGTTGCCCGATGCGCTCTCGTACACCGATGGCGCACAGGTGGCGTGCGGCTTTGGCACGGCTTACGAAGGCCTCGAGAAAATCGGGATCAGCGGGAACGATGCCGTGCTCATCACTGGGCTTGGCCCGGTTGGCATGGCCGCCGCCGCGCTGAGTCGCAAGCTGGGTGCCCACCGAATTTTCGGCATCGACGTTCTGCCGGAGCGATTGCAATTGGCGCACGATCTCGGCCTGTGCGACGAGGTGATCCCGTCCAGCCCAGAGAACGTTTCTGAAATCCTCGCGCTGACTGCGGGGCGCGGCGTTGAGCGCGCGGTTGAATGCAGCGGACATCACGAAGCGCGGGCGACGGCCATTCGCGCCACCCGCCGCTGGGGCCGCATCGTCTTTCTCGGCGAAGGCGGCACGGTTCAGTTCCAGCCGTCTTCCGATCTCATGCATGACCAGAAGACACTTTACGGCTCCTGGGTCACCTCCATCTGGAGAATGGAAGAGCTCGTCGAGCGTCTCGTGCGCTGGCAGCTATTTCCATCCAGCCTCGTTACTCATCGCTTTCCGCTTGGACGGGTCGATGAAGCCTACGCTCTGATGGCCTCCGGCCGCTGTGGCAAAGTTGCAGTCTGTTTCGATGAGGAGATTGGTTAAATGCTTAGAGGAATCTCACCGATTCTCAGTCCCGATTTGCTCAAGTTGTTGTGCGAGATGGGGCACGGAGATGAAATAGTCCTCGCCGATTCGAACTTTCCTGGCGCAAGTATCGGGAAGCGTCTCGTCCGCGCCGATGGCCATCCCATCAAGACTATTCTCGAAGCCATCATTCCTTACTTTGTGCTCGACAACTATGCTGACCCGCTCATCATGATGCAGATAGCTCCAGGAGACTTCCTCGACCCCGCTGTTGAAGCGGATTACCTGGAAGCTATACGGCACCACCAACCAAATGCAGTCGCCCCGGTCCGCGTCGAAAAGAACGCGTTTTACGAGCGCGCAGGCAATGCCTTCTGCGTCGTCATGACAGGCGAATTGCGCACCTATGGCAATCTCATCCTTAAGAAGGGTGTAATTGTCTTGCATTGATTTCGCCGCAAAACGCCTGTCTCGATTTCTGTGAAAGCATACAGGCCGACATCACCTGGCACTATTCCAGATGGTGTCGGCCTGTGCAGGTTTCCTCGGCTTCTCGCTCCTGGATTCGACTGCTGGCGCCGCCGTTTCAATCATTGGGCAATTCGGTTTGGCGCAGGTCGGTTCCGGCAGCATCTTTTGCGGACACGATGGGTTCGGCTGAGAGTGGCCACGCGATGCCAAGTGTGGGATCGTTCCAGCGAATGGTGCGCTCGGAGGCAGCGGAATAAAAATCGGTGGTCTTATAGAGCACATCCGCCGACTCCGACAGAACAAGAAAGCCGTGGGCAAATCCGGGCGGAATCCAAAGCATTTCCGGGACGTCCGCACTCAATTCCAGGCCCACCCAGCGGCCAAAGTGGCTAGAGGAGCGGCGAATATCGACGGCTACATCAAAAATGCAGCCGGCGACGGCGCGGACCAGCTTGCCCTGGGGATACTGTAGCTGAAAATGCAGTCCTCGCAGGACGTGTTGATAGGAACGAGACTGATTGTCCTGGACGAAACCGGCGGGAAGACCGCTTTCCGGAAATCGGGCTTCGTTCCATATCTCAGCAAACCAGCCACGCTCATCGGAAAAAATCGTGGGACGTACCCGCAGCACGCCCGGCAACTCCGTTGCAATCACTTCCATAGCAGAAGTTTATCGTGATGCCGGCGCGAGACGAACTGTCTTCGTAAGACGAATCTTCTTATTGTTCGCAAGTGGCACTCCCGCCAGGCGCAGTTTCGAAATGGGCTCATCCCTGCCGCCCGTCGCTTCAGAGAGACGAACATTTCCGGTCATCCGGTAAACTGAGTCTTAATTTGCTCCGGCCTATCCGTCCCGTCGCTGCGGCGCGCCATTGCTGCAAATTGGCTGAAATTAACATCGTTACGTCATAAGGACCAATCTGGATGGAATCACCGATTTTAGTTACGGGCGGAGCCGGATTTATCGGGTCGAATTTTGTACTTGAATGGCTCCACAAATCTCGCGAAAGCCACGCAACGCCCCTGGTGAACGTCGACTGCCTTACCTACGCGGGCAATCTGCAAAATCTGGAACGGGTTGCGGCGCATCCGGAATATACGTTCGTGCGGGCAAACATCTGCGATCGCGCGCAGATCGATCGGCTGCTCAACGAACATCTCCCGCGCGCAATTCTGCATTTTGCGGCGGAAAGTCACGTGGACCGCTCCATTCTCGGTCCGGAGGCGTTTGTCGAAACCAATGTGCGCGGAACGTTCGTGCTGCTTGAAGCTGCGCGTGCCTACTGGACGCAATTGACCGACCAAGGTCGGGCGGAATTTCGATTTCTGCATATCTCAACAGACGAAGTGTACGGTTCGCTGGGTCCGAGCGATCCAGCATTTTGCGAGGACACGCCGTATGCGCCCAACAGTCCATACTCTGCCACGAAAGCGGCATCCGACCACCTGGTGCGGGCCTACTTCCACACGTACGGCTTGCAGACGATCATTACCAACTGCTCGAACAATTACGGGCCGTATCATTTTCCGGAAAAGCTGATTCCATTGGCGATCACCCACGCTCTGGCGGGAAAACCTTTGCCCATCTATGGCGACGGGCTCAACGTGCGCGACTGGCTTTATGTAGGCGACCATTGCGCGGCGCTGCGGCTGGTGCTGGAGCGAGGACGACCGGGTGAAACGTACAACATCGGCGGAAGAAATGAGCGCAGCAATGCCCAGGTAGTCGAAACGATTTGCGACATTCTCGACGAGCTGCAACCAGAATCGAAGCATCGCCCACACAGGCAACTGATCCGCTATGTCAAGGACCGGCCCGGCCATGACCGCCGCTATGCGATCGACGCAACAAAGCTGGAGCGCGAACTGGGCTGGCGGCCCGCGGAGACATTTTCGACCGGACTGCGCAAGACGGTGCAATGGTATATCGACAACCCCGCATGGACAGAAAACGTTCTGAGCGGCGCTTATCAGGAATGGATCGAGCAGAATTATCAGCAGAGGAGCGGCAAGTGAGAGGAATCGTTCTGGCTGGAGGTTCGGGCACGCGTTTATACCCGATCACGATTGCAGCTTCGAAACAACTGCTGCCCGTCTATGACAAGCCGATGATCTATTACCCTCTCTCCGCGCTGATGCTGGCGGGAATTCGGGACATCCTTATTATCTCGACGCCCACCGACACGCCGCGATTCGCTGCTTTGCTCGGCAGCGGCGAGCAGTGGGGTTTGTCTTTTCAATATGCAGTGCAGCCGGAACCGGGGGGACTCGCTCAGGCATTTTTGATCGGCGAGAAATTCGTTTGCGGAGATGCTTCCGCGCTCGTTCTGGGCGACAACATTTTCTACGGACATGATCTTCCACGCATGTTGCATCGCGCAGCGGAACGCGAAACAGGCGCCACAATTTTTGCCTACCCGGTGCAGGACCCGGAGCGGTATGGAGTGGTGGAATTCGACGAACAGGGGAGGGCGCTTTCGATCGAGGAAAAGCCCAAAAAACCAAAGTCCCGCTACGCGGTCACTGGAATTTATTTTTATGATCAGCAGGTTGTCGATGTTGCGAAGTCGCTGCGGCCCTCTTCGCGAGGGGAACTCGAAATCACGGATATCAATCGCTGGTATCTGGAGCGCGAGCAGCTCAACACGGAGGTGATGGGGCGAGGTTTTGCGTGGCTCGACACCGGAACACAGGACTCCCTGATTGAGGCGGCGGTGTTCATTCAGACAATTGAGAAACGCCAGGGATTGAAGGTCGCCTGCCCGGAAGAGATTGCCTACCACCTGGGGTACATCGACGCGGAACAGATGGAGCGGCTGGCTTCCGCGTTGGGGAAAAGCGGCTACGGCAATTATCTGTTGCAGGTTGTGCGTGAGGCCTCCGCATGAGCAAGGTACTCGACCTTGCGCGACACACAGGCGGTTTACGCATTCTAGTCACAGGACGAGATGGACAGATTGGCTGGGAGCTTGCACATTCGCTGACGGCTCTCGGCAGTGTGACGGCCACCAACCGCGCCGAACTCGATCTAGCCTCGGATGCCTCCATTCGATTGGCTGTGCGTCGGATACGGCCACAGATGATTGTGAATGCGGCGGCTTACACCGCCGTCGATAAGGCGGAGAGCGAACCGGAGCTGGCGTGGCGGATCAATGCGGACGCGGTCGCGACACTGGCGGCGGAAGCGAAGGCCATCGATGCCGCAATCATCCACTACTCCACGGACTACGTTTTCGACGGCGCAAAAAAAACGCCATATGTCGAAGAGGATCGACCGAACCCGCTGGGCGTGTATGGGCAATCCAAACTGGCAGGCGAACAGGCGCTGCGCGACGCCAGCATTCCATACCTGGTTCTGCGAACCAGTTGGATCTACGGAGCGCGAGGAAAGAATTTTCTGTTGACCATTTTGAAGCTGGCGAGGGAAAGGCCGGAATTGCGCATCGTTGCCGATCAGACCGGCGCGCCGACCTGGGCGCGTGACATCGCAGCATCAACCGCCGCCATCGCGAAGCTTTGGCTGACTGAAATGAAGGGCAATCGTGAAGCGCTTGAGGCAAAATCGGGCGTGTATCACATGACCGCGGCGGGAGAAACTACCTGGTATGGGTTTGCGCAGGAAGCGATCCGAATGCAGCAGGCGTCCTTTTCGTCTGCAATGTTGGAGGAAATAAAGTTCGCGAGCCTGATACCGATTTCCTCTGACGAATATCCGACCGCCGCCGCGCGGCCAAAGAATTCGCAGCTTGATTGTTGTAAATTGGCGCGGAATTTCGATTGCAGACTGCCG
>JBEPVW010000068.1:0-14790 GCA_041690775.1 Acidobacteriota bacterium
CCCGGCAGGAGTCGGAGTCGGTGTAGGCGTAGGAGTTGGAGTGGGCGTCGGTGTCGGCGTCGGTGTAGGAGTTGGAGTAGGCGTCGGCGTAGGCGTAGGTGTAGGCGTAGGCGTAGGTGTAGGCGTCGGCGTCGGAGTGGGAGGTTTGGGGGTACCGGAGCTTGGGGTGGGCCCGGAAGCAGAGACCCGGGTACTGCCGCACCCAGCAAGAAACACTGGTACAGCCAAAATTATTACCAGACACGCCAATCGTTTCATTTTGATGGTTACTACGGTACTCATAAAAGTACCCCAACGCGGACCCCGTTGAGAGACGTCGTTTTTCTGTGGGCAATCGTTAAGAAACAAAAAACACGGATCATTAGTGCCGCGCATGCGGGGGGGCAGCGAGGGACGCATAGGGTCTCCAGTTGGGTGTAACTTACAGGTAAAAAATGATTTGTGCACGGGGAGTTGCAAGCACGATGCCAAATGCTGCTAGTAAGTTGCCACTCATCAGAAAAAAAATGGGATATCCCGTAACATACGCTTTTTAGAGGAAAAGGACGTGGAACAAGTGGTTACCTAGCGGTTACCTTAGCGCCAACAGTTCCATTTTGGGAATGAGGAAAATATTTCAAGGGTATGGTGTGTATCGCGTATTTTTTACATCCTGGACTTCATTCTGCTTTTTGGAGAGCAAGAGGATTAGTGCAGTGTGGCTTTAGCTTTCGTTTCTCGGCCCGCCTCGAAACTTCAGCTGAATAACTCGGGGAGATTTGTCGCGGGAGATGGGCCAGTTATTGGTAGGTAGGTGTGCGCCAGTATGGGATCGCTGCCTTAAGCTGTACTTCGCTCGCAGTCATGTTCTGGCGCAATGCTGTGGGCCCACCGTTCACGCGAGAGTCGCTGTTACCGGGGCGATGACTGCATTGATCTGACTTCGGCAGCTACTGCACGGTTGCGTTGGAGACGCTCTCCAACATCTGACCCGTCGTGTTGATGGCCAGAACGGCAAAGCGATGGCTGCCAGCAGCCAGGCTGATGGAAGTATTGAGTACGCCGCTGGAGAGAACGGCGTATTTTTTCACCCCGTCCACCCACAGTTGCATTTGGGCGATCGTCCCCGTGACGGTCGCAGCCGCCTGCACCTGCACGGGCGAGTTGACGGTGGAACCGCTGGCAGGCAGGCAGATCTGGACCCCTGGCGACGTTGGTGCGGTGCAACCCCCGCCGCCGCCAACTGTGCCCACAGTTGCGTTGACCGCGCTCTGCACTGTCTGGCCTGTCGTGTTGAGGGCGAGGACCGCAAAGCGATGGCCGCCCGCAGCGAGGCTGATGGAGGTATTGAGCATGCTGCTGGAAGGCGCAGTGTACTGCTTCACTCCATCCACCCACAATTGCATTTGGGAAATGGTTCCAGTGACCGTCGCAGCCGCCGTTACCTGAACGGGCGAGTTGACCGAGGAACCACTGACGGGCAGGCAGATATCCACCCCTGGCGACGCTGGCGCGGTGCAACCCCCGCCGCCGCCGGCTGTGCCCACAGTTGCGTTGACCGCGCTCTGCACTACCTGGCCAGCCGTGTTGAGAGCGAGGACGGCAAAGCGGTGGGTGCCTGCAGCCACGCTGATGGAGGTGTTGAGTACGCCGCTGGAAGGCGCAGTGTATTTCTTCACTCCGTCCACCCATAGTTGCATTTGGGCAAGAGTTCCCGTGACCATCGCGGCCGCCGTTACCTGTACGGGCGAGTTGACCGTGGAACCACTGGCGGGAAGGCAGATATGGACCCCAGGCGACGTTGGCGCGCTACAGGACACCGATTGCGTAGCGTAAGTCCAGGTAAGCAGCTTCTGGCTCGATGTCAGTCCCCCGGTGCCTCCGGTAAAGCCGACGTAGGCGGTGTTGGCGCCCACGATCTGAGGAATGTTAATCGCTTGCGACATCGTAAATTTATCGTTTGTCACCAGGTCCAGGAGGTTCAGGGTCAGGGTGGTACCGTCATAGGTAACCTGCGCCTGTATGGAATCGCCGCTGTTGAGCTGTATTCCGCTTGGAGTCAGGTCCACGGTAGGTAGCGTGGGCGGGGCTCCATCGGTATAGACGCCGGTTGAATCGCTTCCCTCACCGTTGTAATCGTAGAAGTTGAACTTGATGGCGACGCTCTGTCCGATTCCTTGATAGCCGAGTCCAGTCGAGTTCCCGCCCAGTGCAGTAGGTCCCACGTTCTGAATCGTGAAGGTAAAGCCGTTTCCTTGCGCCGACGATAGCTGGAATTCGAAACTTGTAGTGAACGCCTGAATATTGATCGGCGTATTCCAGAACACGCTCCCGGCCTCTCCCCCACCTCCATTCGTCAACTGCAACCGGGTGTCGTTGGTGGCCACGGCGCTGCCATTCAAAGTTAGGCCTGCTGTGGAAGAGAAGCCGCTTCCAAAGTCGATCGACGATCCTCCCTGAATCACGTAAGCAGATGTTCCGACATTACTGTTCTGTAAGGCGGGATCGATGGCGACCGCATTGATCGTCTCTGAAATCGAAACCTGGATGGGGCCCGAGTACAAGGTCGAGGAAGCTGACGGAGTCGACCCATCGGTCGTGTAGTAGATTTTCGCGTTGGTATCCGTATCCGAGATAGCCACGTGCTGCGCGGCAGAATAGGTCCCACCGGCCGGAAGGAAACTTACCGGCGGCGTCTGGACCGAGAAAGAGAAGGTAGCGCTGCTCACTCCACTTTGGACAAACCCGGTCGCGCTCGCTATCGCGTTCAGAGTAGTGTCCGTGCTGATCGTGATCGGACCCGCGTAGAGCGTCGAAGCCGGTGTTGGAGCCGAACCATCCAGCGTGTAATAAATGTTCGCAGAGGCGGTCGTGGTGGAAAGCTTGACGCTCTGGCTCGTGGAAAATGTGCCACCATTCGGCGTAATGACGGGCGCAGCCGCGTTGGGTTCCCCGTTGAACAGTCCGTACACATCCACTTGCCCGTTTGCTGCCACATATACCTTGCCATTTGTCACCACCGGAATGGAGTACCTGTTGGCAGCTCCGCCAGCGTCGCGGGTGGAGTTCGTATCGCTTTCATAGATCGTTTTCGTAAGATCGGTCGCGTCCCAGGCATACAACACCAGCGCTCCGTGAGTGTTGAACTGGTCCGACCGCACCGCCCAGGCAATGCCGTCCTGTGTGTCATTCGAAGATATAGAAAAGGAAGGGCTGGGAAACGCCGAAATGATGGTGGACTGGCTCGATGGTTGGGTGGTCATCAGCCCGTCACTTAGCTGAAACATCTTGGGCACATCGTTCTGGGCCCAAATGTAGACATTTCCCAGATAGTAGGCCGGCGTACACCAGCATCCTTTGATCTGGCCCATGATGTCCTGAAGCGCATTGGTGTTCGACGTCCCTCCCGGGGAATAGCCGCCAAGATTGTCGCGGTTCAGCACCACGATCCGCCCTTCTTTGCCGGCCACTACCAGCATGTGCGGAAACTCTGCCTGCTGGTCCGGCGGCATCAGGAGGCCGCCCGCACCCAGATCTAAATCGCCACTGTTGAGACGGTCCTTGTTGAACGCGGTGAATGCATCCGTCGCCTGGAGCCCGCCATCCGCGAGACTGAAATCGACGACGCTTTCGCCTAGCTCGGTGCTTCCATTGAATGGCGGATAGGTCGAATACGTACCATTCCCGGTTGCCACAAACATCCGTCCGCCCGGCCCCTCTTCGTCGATTGGCATGCCTGCGCCCGAGCTCCATATTCCGGCGCCATATCCATTGGGTGATAGACATATAGCCGCACTCTGCGCCAGGCTAGTGGCGTTATACGCAAACAACCACCCATGCCATGGTCCATTGTCTCCATGCGCGGCGTAGCCGATATAAACATAGCCGTTGTAGTAATTCAGCGCAGGGCGTTGATTCTCCCACAATGGGCTGAACGACAGTTGCCCGCCGGAGCTGCCATTGCCCGTGCCCGCTACCGTTGCCGTGATCGCCACCGGGCTGTTCGTCTGCTCGGCCCCCGTAAGAATGTTGATGGCGTGCAGCCGTGAGAAGTACACGCCATTCTCCTTGGTCGCGGCAACAACATACATCGTGTTCGTCGCAGGATCGATCGTCGGTGTCCCAGTAATGCCGATTGTCGGAGCAACGTCCGGCGAACCTGTGTCCTTCCACGGCACCGCCGTCGCTCCCGCTCCGGCTCCGTGCGCAGTGGTCAGCAGACTTATCTTCCAGATATATGTGGCATTCGAACCGCCGTTCGAATCGGCGTCAAACGCGTAAATTGAGTCGTTCTCGGTCGCTACAAATAGTACATTGTGCACCTGGCCATCGCTCATCGTCAGGCCCGGCACATACAGGGGCTGGGCATATACCGTACTATCCACCGCCAGTGCGAACAGCCTGCCGAACGAATTCACGTTGACGTTGGCTGGCGACAGTGCGGTCTCATTCGTGTTCTTCCCGGAGTGCGTCAGGTCATAGCGCCAGGTCGGTACCGTCACCGGAGTGGGCGTTTGGGCCAGCAGGCTCCCCACCGGCATGCAGAACAAGGCCAATACAAGCGGGCCGAGAGCGGCCAATTTGGTCATGGACTTACCAGTGGCGGAGATTTGGAGCTGAGCTGCAGAACCGGGAAACCTGAAATGTTTAGACATGGACCAAGACCTCTAGCAGGAAGATGATGAATTACAAATGGTCCACCGGGCGAGCCCGGAAACGGACAAAAATAAACTGTGTGACATCGTGCATCGAGCCCACGTGAGGGCTTCTCTATGATTTTTCACAATCGGGAGGGCGGCAGGCGGGGTCCTGTCACTCCTGTCAACTGTGTACGCAGTCGTTCAATTTAGTCGCACAACAATCGTGATATAGCGATTCCACCTTCTAGGCAAATACCAACTCCGCACAACTAAAAAAGCAATCATAGCTTCAAATATGCGAAGCGCCCGTCGTCTGGGACAATTACTGGGCAGCCGCGTTCGCCTTCCCGTTCAAAAGCCCGTACACATCCACTTCACCATTGGCTGCCACGTATACCTTGCCGTTCGTCACTACGGGAACGGAAAACTTGTTGGCGGCCCCCGCGGCATCGCGCGACGAGTTGGTGTCGCTCTCATAGATGGGGCTCGAAAGGCTGGCCGCGTTCCAGGCATACAGCACCGCCGGGCCGTTGGTTTTGTACTGGTCCGCTCGGATCGCCCAGGCTATCCCGTTTTGCGTGCCGTTGGACGATATCGAAAAAGTAGCGCCTGGAAATGCCGACGCGATGGTCGATTGGCTGGACGGGGCCGTGGCCATCACGCCGTGGCTTAGCCGGAACATTTTGGGCACATCGTTCGCAGCCCAGATGTAAACCTTGCCGTTCCAGTAGGCCGGCGTACTCCACACCCCCTGGATCGCGCCCTGGATGTCCTGCAGCGCATTCGTATTCGAAGCGCCTCCCGGGGCATAGCCGCCCAGGTGATCGCGATCGAGCACTACAATTCGTCCGTCTTTGCCGGCCTGCACCAGAACGTGCGGGTGCGCTCCCTGTTGATCCGGCAACATCAGGACTCCAGCCGAGCCCAGGTCCAGGTCCTGCTGGTTGAGGTCATGGAAGTTGAACGCGGTGAACACATCGGTCGCCTTGAGGCCGCCCTTGGCGAGATTGAAGTCGACCACACTTTCGCCCATCCCCGTGGTTGCCTTGAATGGTGGATAGGTCGTGTGGGTGCCGTTGCCGGTGGACAGAAACATGCGTCCGCCGGGAGCCACTTGATCAATCGGCATTCCCGCGCCCGAATTCCACACCCCGGCGCCATAGCCATTGGGCGAAAGACAGATCGCCGCGGTCTGCGCGAGGCTGGTGGCGTTATAGGCAAACAGCCAGCCATGCCACGGCCCCAGGTCTCCCTGCGCGGCATAGGCGACATAGACATACCCGTTGAAATAGTCCAACGCTGTGCGCTGGTTTTCCCACAGTGGACTGAACGACAGTTGTCCACCGGAGCTGCCATTGCCCGTCCCAGGCACCGTTGCGGTGATCGCCACTGGACTGTTGGCCTGCTCCGCGCCGGTAAGAATATTGATGGCGTGCAGCCGCGAGAAGTAAACGCCGCTGTCTGTGGTGGCCGCCACAGCATACAGTGTGTTGGTTGCAGGATTGATTGTAGGCGTGCCGGTAATTCCGACTCTCGTAATCATCGCCGAACCTGTAGCTTCCCATGACACTGCAGCGGCTCCAACTCCGGCTCCATGGGCGGGATCGAGCAGGCTGATGTGCCAGATAGGGTTGGCATTGGCGCCGCTGTTCGAGTCCGCGTCGAAGGCGTATATGGAGTCGTTCTCGGTGGCCACAAACAGCACATTGTGTACCTTGCCGTCACTCATCGTCAGGCCGGGTACATATAGGGGCTGAGCGTACACATTACTGTCCACCTTCAGCGCAAACAGCTTGCCAAAGGAGTTCACGTTCACGTTGGCCAGCGTGAGCGCGGTCTCGTGTGTGTTTTCTCCGGCATGCGTCAGGTCATAACGCCAGGTCGCCACCGTCACTGGAGTGGGTGTTTGGGCCAGCAGGCTCCCCATCGGCACGCAGAACAAAGCCCATACAAACAGGCCGAGCGCAACAAATTTAGTCAGCGACTCAAGAGTGGCGGGGATTAGGGACTGAGCGGCAGAACCGGGAAATCTGAAATGTTCAGACATCGGACAACAACCTCACCAGAAATCAATTACAAATTGTCCGCCTGGGCCAGCCCAGAAACAGACGAAAGAGGTTACGAAATACGGTGCATCGAGCCCATGTGTGGGCCTCTCTATCATTCTCACAATCGACAGGCGCGAAAACCCCTCCTGTCCTTCCCACCGCGCATGGAACTAGCCCGACACGGTGCGTGCAGAAATAACGGTGTAACAATTGGATTGCAGGCGTGCCAGCGCGGGCTGTTTCTTGAAATTGCCAACACTGTACAGGTAGGCTGCAATCCTATGGCCAATAGATATATGTGCAAAACTTCGAAGAACATGTTCTCTGTTCGACGTCGTGGCAGCGTCCAACTCCTCTGCAAGAGCGTCTTTATCTCTCTCTCTTTATTTGCGATAACATTTTCTGCAGCCAAAATTCTGGCTCAAAAAGTCAACGAAGCGCCCGCCGGTGTCGCCTGGCAAGTACAAGGTTCATGGCAGTTGATACGCAAAAGTTTGCCTATTATTGCCGGGGATGCGATACCGCCTGGATCGCTTCTGCAACCGCATGAAGGCACCATCCATCCCTCGATTACCATTTTGCTTCCCGACGGTCAGCGCATTCTCTACGAATGTTTCACCGCGGAAGAGTGTGCGCGCGGATTTCGTGTGCCTTCGCTTTACCGCAGGCCGCAACCGTTCGCCGTCGACATGCTGGCGCGCATTCATGCAGTGCTTGTCCAGCGAAACGATCATCTGTCAATAAAAGCCAGCATCCAGCACGAGCCAGAGTTGCCGCGGGACGAGGCTGTAGCACTACTTGGTCCTGGCAATCGAGTCCATGTCGCAGGTCTCGCTACCCATCTCCCCGACGGTCGCTATACCTACGACCTGCAGCCGCTTGATGGCAAACACCCACGCCAGTTCCGTCTCGTCACCGAGAAGAACGGGCCCTCCATCACCCTTACACTTCCTTCTTCCGGTCTCTACGCCGTCACCATCGCTGACGATCTGAATACGCCGCGCATCGATCTTTTCGTCGCCGCCCTTAAACCCGCCCAGGCGGTGAGCTTCAGCAAATCCTTCCACCGCGCCGACGCGCTGATGAAAGAGTGGAATGGGGACTACGCCGGCTGGCCCATCCATGACTTCCAACGGGCTTACCTTGAGTCGCTTATGCTGGGGGACCAGTCGCTGAGTACGGGCAGGAATGCAGACGCGACAGACAAGATCATTTCCAATGCGGGAGTGCCCGGCGGTCAGTCCGTCGCGGATGAAACGCCCCCCATCGGCGTGACGTCAGAGCCCACGTTCTTCCCCAAGCCTGGTTTGTTTGACGGGGATACCGCAGTCACACTGCGATGCAAGACCCCCGGCGCCATCATGCGTTACTCGGTTGATGGCTCCCAACCAGTCACCAGTTCACCCATATATAGCGCGCCGATCATGGTGAAGGGAACGGAGCTGACTATCAAATCATTCGCCAGCGTCGCGGGCAAAAAAGACAGCGCAGTCGTTACCGGGATCTTTCGCATTCGACAGTAGTGGCAGGCAGAGATGCACTGGTCTCAACGTCGCTTTTCGGGAATCGCCCATCCAGCAATAATCCACCGTAAAGTTACTATTTCCGCCTAAAGGTTCATAATAGCGACTGATAAAGCCAAATAAGATGCTGCTGATGTTCTGACGGTATATAAAAATACACATTGCCGCATAGATCAAACGGAATCTCGGATTGTGATGGAGGATGGCGATGTCTGTGGGACGCAGAGATTTTTTGAAATTAGGAACAGCGGCTGCGATGGCGCTGACCGGCAAAGTGAGCCTGGGCGCGACCACACCGTCTCACCTGCCCCAATCTTCCTTACCCCCGTTTTCCTTGCCAAGGATTCCTTCGCTGGCCGATCTGGCCAGCGTGCCCATGGCCCACATCTATACGGATTTGTTCAATCTGCCGATTGCGATGAACGATTGGGGTTACGCGCAGGCGGCCAAGTCAGTCTCCGCCATCAGCGCGATTGCTTTTCCGCCGTATGCCTGCTGCGGTATTCCAGATGTTCCGTGGAGTCCGGGATTTCTGATTTCCTGCGAGTTGTTCCTGAACGACCAGCTGCTAAGCACATGGAAAGCGCCGGAAAATGAGATTACCTATACCTGGTATCCGCATTGTGTCGTGCGCACACAGACTGCCGACGACCTGCATTTTCGGACCACGCTGTTCCTGCCCGCGGACCGCCGGGCGGCTGCTCAACTCATTGAGGTCCAGAATGTCGGAAATCGCCAGCGGGAGATTACGCTGGGTTTTGATATGCGGGCCGCGGTCTCGAAAAAGACTTCTGCCTGGCTCAACAATCTTCCGGGTGAAGGCGACAACAAGGTTAAGTGGGACGAGGGAAACAGCCGCCTGACCTACCAGGCGAAGCATTCGGCGGCGGCATCCGCGCAGGGAATCCTTCCCAGAGCGCACAAGCTGGAAGGCGGCAGAATGCTGGTGTGTCAGGTGACGCTCGCGCCGGGAGAAAAGCGTCAGTTCCAACACGTCAATGCCATTGCGGAGTCCGGAACTGAGGCCGATCGGCTCTATGAAAATGTGCAGGCGAACTTTCGCGCCATGCTCAACCAGAATGAGGCAACGTTCGAGCGGCTGCTTCATTCCGCATTTACTCCCGGCAACTCTGACTTTTCCGGCCATCTGCCGCAGCTCGTAACTGAGAACGAGACGCTCTGGAACCTGTACCACAATGGTTTTAAGAATCTTCTGACAGCACGACGGCGGTCTCCGGATTCCGCCTATGGACCAACGCTGCTTACCTTGAGTGGGCACGTATTGCCCACGCTGAGCTTCCCCTGGGATACCGCGCTCAGCGGCTTGAGCCTGGCGCTGCTCGATCCTCAACCTCTGCGGAACCTTGTCGAGGTCTGGTTTCAGCAGGACATGCACAAACATCTGGCTACGGACTACATCAGCGGCCAGGGGGTTGGGACTTGGTACGGCGTCAACGACATGGCCATCGTCGGCTGCGCGCGCGATTATCTGCGCGTCACCGGCGACTTTCAGTGGCTGGATAAGAGAGTCGGCGATAAGGCGGTCATCGATCACTTGTCCGATCACGCCCTCTACTGGAAGAAGATCGAAAATGCCGGTACAGGATTGGGCGATTACGGCACGATTGAGAATCTTTTGGAAGTGGTGAGCACCTATCTGCACGAAGTGGCCGGGATGAACGCGGGCAATGTGTCCAGCATGCGCTTTGTGGCTGCGCTTCTTGAGAAACGTGGAAGCACGCAGGAGGCGAAGCGTCTGCGCGCGGAAGCGACCGGGCTGGCGCAGAGAATCAATCGCCTGCTGTATGTCGAAGGCAAAGGGTGGTGGCGTTGCGGCCAGCCGGATGGCACCTACAATGAGGTGCGCCATTGCTATGACTTTCTTGCGGTGCTCGACAATATGTCCGAAGATTTGAGTGCGAAACAGAAGGAGGAGATGTCACGCTTCTTCTGGGAGCAACTGCGCACGAAGAAATGGATGCGCGCGTTGGCGAGCGGCGATCCCGATGCAAGCTGGAATCCGCGGCCGGACCACAGTTGTCTGGGCGCTTACACAGCGTGGCCGCCCATGTGCGCGAAAGGTCTGTATAAAACGGACGCCCCGGAAAAGATCGTGCCATGGCTGCGGGAAGTGGCCAAAGCAGGAAACCAGGGCCCCATCGGACAGGCCCATTTCATTGAGGACGTTTACCCGCCATTCAAGGGCGGTGCCTATAAAGCATCGAACGATGCTCCATACATTGAAGATTGGTGTGCAATCTCCGGGGGCGCGTTCACCGGCCTGGTGATCGATACGATCTTTGGCGCAGACCATACCTTGTTCGAAGGATTACGCGCAGCCCCGAAACTCGCCGGATTCGATGAGAATGCCCGGCTGGATCAAGTGCATTATCAGGGCGGCGAATACACCGTCAGCAACAAGGGTGTTGTGAAAACAGGTTCGTGAAGCTTTATGTATTGGTATAGAGCGAATCCACAATTTGCCTGTCGTCCTGAGCGGAGCGAAGGATCTCGCGGTTTGCAAAGAACCGCAGGTCTCTTCACTTCGCTATGCTTCGGTCGAGATGACAAACGTGTTTAGCGAATTAACGACTTACCATCCTGGAGCGGTTTTCAGACGCGGATCACTTCTATGCCAAGCTTTTGGAAGGGCGCAATCATGCTTGCGGTGGCCCCTGTGTCGGTGATCAAAGTATGTAACGCGCCTGTTTCGCAGATGCGCCAATTGGCTACGATACCGAATTTCGTGTGATCCACGACGGCAATATTGCGTCGCGCGTGTTTCACCATCGTGCCATTCAACTCCGCCTCATCGGAACTGTAGCCGCTGGCGCCCCATTGGCTGTCAATGCCGTCGGCTCCGATAAACAGGGTGTGAATCAGCATGTTGTCGAGGCTTCGGATGGCGGTTGGGCCGACGAGAGAAAACCACTCGCCGTGCAGATGGCCGCCGGTTACGAATACGTTGACGTCTTTGCGCTTGGAAAGCTCCATGACGATGTTCGCCGTATTGGTCACTACGGTGATGTTGTAGTTCAGCGGTAAGCCACGGATTACTTCCGCAGTGGTCGTGCCAGGGGTTACAGCGACGGTCTCTCCTGGCGTAATCAGGGCGGCTGCGGCGCGTCCGATGCGGCGCTTTTCGTCCGCCATCTTCTCTACCTGCGCAAGGAATGCGCGGTCCCGCTTGAAAGGTTCGTAGAACAGCGGCTCAATGGAAACGGCTCCGCCATGGGTGCGGCTCAGCAGGCCTCGCTGCTCCAGGGTATCAAGATCGCGGCGGATGGTGACCACGGACACGCCCAGTTCCGCGCTCAAGTCATCCACCGAGACAGCCCCGGATTGCTGCAAAGCATTCTGGATGACGTTGAGACGCCGTTGCCGCTTATCGGGGCCCTCGGCGTCTTCTTCGCTGCTGGCGTTCACCGGACCGGAGACTTGACTGCGTTTTGGCACCTTCATCTCTCTAAAATCTCCTGAATTTCCTCAAGCGTTCGAACCATGTGTTTCAGGAACATATACCCAAACGTACACGAAGCTTGCGGCAGAAAACACGGCGTAAATTTGAAACGCGCCGACTCGGTTATATTGAATGAATGAAAATGCTATATAAGAAAGTATTATCTTCCGAAAAGTGGTAGAACAGTCAATAAGAAAGAGTTCGATTCGCAATCGGGCTGAATTTTGGGGAGGCTTTGGAAATGCTCCGTACTGTTGTTATCTCCATCTCCGTCAACCTGCTTCTGCTATGCAGTTGTTCGGCATTGAACAATATGTCCTCTGCAACCCCGGCTAATCCAGTTGCTGGCGAACATGCGGGATCGAGTATCAGCTTTCCGTATCAGCGCGGCTGGCTAGGTGCGGACAGCGCGTACTCCATTCCGCTCGGCGGCGGACGGACCCTCTGGCTATTCGGAGACACATTCGTCGGCAATCAGAACGCCACCACGCGGCAGCAGCGCACCGGCATGCCGCGAAATTCTGTCGGCGTCGCGCAGTGCGCTAACGGCCACTGCGCGATGCAGTATTACTGGTCGAGCATGTACACACCAAATCCGAGGTCTTTCTTCGACACCCGTACCGCGGAGTGGTATTGGCCCATGGATGGATTTGTGTGGAACGGTAAGCTCTATCTGATGCTGATGCGGATGCGCGCGCAAGGTTCGGGCGCGTTTGGTTTCGCCTTCTCAGGCGTTTCCATGGTGACCGTCCCGAACTACACCGCACCGCCCGACCAATGGCAGGTGAGCTATCAGACTGTCGTCACCGGAGCGACTGCAATTCCAGGCACGTCGATTGTGGTGGGTCAGGGAGCCAATGGAAACCCCTATCCCGCGGATCCGAAGGGGGCAGCGTATGCATATTTCTTTACCTACGTGAGCGCTGGCGACATCCCCAATTACACCGTGTTGACTCGTCTGCGGCTGGCCGACCTCGCGCAGGCCGCGCAAAGCGCCGGGCACTGGCAATATCTGTCCTCATCGGGATGGAAAGCGTGGACGACCGCTGCGGTGCTGCCTGCGGATGCAACCCACGTGATGGATGTCGGCCCGACGGAATTTACGGTGCGATATCATCCAGCCGGGGCGGGGCAGTCAGGCGGGAACTGGCTCGCGGTGATGCCGTCTACCGTATATTTCGACAAACGCGGCGTCTACAGTTTCTCGACTTCGATCGCTGGCCCATGGTCTGCGCCGGCGACGCTCTACACCTATCCGGAAATGCAGAGCAGCAACCCGAACTACACGCCGAATGTCTTTTGCTACGCCGACAAGGAACATCCTGAACTGGAGTCGCCAGGTTCGTTGACGTTTACCTATGCGTGCAATTCGACAGTAGTGGATGACGACCTGAAGAACATGAATCTTTATCATCCGGTGGTGATAACGATGGCGCAGCCGTCAGCTGCAACGGAAAAAAGTATCAAAGAAAGGCGAAAGTGAAAGATCGCAGGTCTCTTACTTCCCCTTCATTTCGTTCAACTTCCGGTCGAGATGACGAACTTATGTAACCCAAGAAATGACGTGATATAGGTTACATAAAAATACGTTGAAAGTGAGAACCGCAGGTTTTTTCCACTTCGCCCTTTATTTCCTGCAGGTTGTGATCGAGATTACGAGGTTATGTAACCCGAATGAGACGCGTATACAGGTTACAAAAATGCACTGTAACCGGTGAATGACTAGCAGGCCGGTTACGCAGAGCACAAGGAGGCAAGCTTCATGTCGATGTCCTTTCGACCGCAGGACAACGTTCCCGGGGTGACAGTCGATTGGCTGAGCGGGAAGATGACCGGCGCGCCGTTGAAAGAAAGCAGCAAACGGCTGAAGGACCTGGCGGGAATTTTTCAGGATGAAAGTTTGCGCGCGAAGGCTGATCCCGACACTACGGTATACGGTGTTCGCTGGTGGGAGCCGGCCGCGCCCGGCAGCGAAGGCGGCCTGTTCTGGGGAGTGACGACGCTCTTTCCAGGCCGGGTGGGTGACGAGTATTACATGACCCACGGGCATTTCCACGCCGACAGAAGCCGTGCCGAGTACTACGGAACTGCTCAGGGAGAAGGAATGCTGGTGCTGATGGATGGAAGCCGTCATACATGGAGCGAGCGTATGACTCCCGGCAGCCTGCACTATATAGATGGAAAATATGCCCACCGCGCCGTCAACACCGGCGATACCCCACTAATCTTCTGGGCCTGCTGGCCGACGGATGCTGGATACGACTACACAACGATTCGCGAACATGGGTTCGGCGCGAGAGTGCTTTCTGTGAACGGCAAGCCTGTGCTGGTCACGCAGGATGCAGCGCAGGGGAGCCAATGACGACGGAAGCCGCGCCGTTCGATCCTGAATTGGACGTGCGACTCCATCCCGATGATCTCGCCTTCAGCTACGGGGAGGGCGTTTTTGGTCCTATGCCGGAGATGCGCAGGCTGGATGCAATCCGCCCCAGCCTGCGCGATCCCGATTGCAGCGGGCCCGATCCCGTCTATGGCATCGCCATGGACGTAGGCCAGGATCCAGATCGAGCGGACCTCGAGAAACGCATGTTGCTCTTCGGAGTGGTGGCCTATTCCGCGGGCCAACTGGGCCATGAACCAGTGCGCAGCCAGGGCCATGTCCATGCGATTGCGCCCCATAGCGGATGGTCCACGCCGGAGCTGTTTGAAATCTGGCAAGGCAGCGCAATTATCGTCGCGCAGGAAAGCACCACGGATGATCCCGGCCGCTGCATCGCCATCGCGGCTGGGCCCGGAGAGCAGGTGGTCGTTCCACCAGGCTGGGCGCATTGTGTCATCAATGCCGATCCTAGGCAGCGCATGGTATTCGGCGCATTGTGCGAACGGCAATATGGGTTTGTTTATGACGGTGTCCGCGCTCACGGCGGTCTCGCCTGGTTTCCGATGCTGACCGGCGCAGGAGAAATCCGCTGGGAAGCAAATCCCCGATATCTCTCTTCGACAATCCGATTGTCGAATCCACGCAAATATCCCGAGCTGGGACTGCGGAGCGAACTGCCCATTTATCGGCAGTACAAAGAAAATCCTGAGGCGGTGCAATGGGTTTCAGAGCCGGGCCGCCTTGAAGAAGTATGGAAGCA
>JBEPVW010000069.1:0-14663 GCA_041690775.1 Acidobacteriota bacterium
GACTGGATGATCACAGAATCTTCCGGCACTCCATCATTTGCAAAACCATGGCCTTTGGGCCCATTCGAAAGGAAAAGCATGAAAGCCAATTTCCACGATATTCACGCCGCCGCGGATTACATCGGGCCAGGCGCAATCGAAGTTCCGATTTACCAGACGGAGATTACGGATATTGTCCGCCGCCGGGGATTGTTTGGGCAGCGCATCAAGCAGGTGCCGGCGACTGGACATCCTTCCCGCTTCTTTGAAGAGACGGCAATTCCAGAGGCTACCGCGGCAACTGGATTCGTCGATCCTCGGAATATCTCCGCGCCGGTCGTGAGCCCGACCCGTGTGGAGCGCGCCGTTCCGCTGAAGGCGCTGGTGGCGCAGATCAATTACAACCTGTTCGATATTGAACTCGGCAACCAGCAGAGCCAGTTCGCATATCTGCAGGCGAAGGATCTTGCGGACACGATTGAAGGCGTGATGCACGTTCACGATCTTGCATTGTGGAATGGCAGCGATACTTCCCTGAGCGCACCGACCACGCCGCAGTACTTTGGTGCGGCGGCGCAGATTGCGGCCAGCGGCTTTACCGCGACTATCGGGACTTCGGCGAGCATCGTGGATGGCTTCAAGTCGACCATTGCACAGATGGTGGCGAACTCGAGCTATGCAATTCGTCCGACGGCGATCTATGCCAACCCGGTGTTGCTGGACTTGATCGACCGTGAAATGAAGAGCGAGTTCAACGTGGTGCTTTCGACCAAGGAGATCAACGGCGGATTTACGGTGAAGACACTGGTGACACAGGCCGGCGAATTGCCTTTGATTCCCGATTGGACGCTGAGTTACACGGGAACTCCCGGTTCCGGCACGGCGCAACTGCCAGCCTACATTGTGACCGAGGACCTGATTGAGTACCACTGGCTGAGCGATCCCAATCCGCGTGTATTCCAACTCGGAGTTCCGGGATCGTTGGCTTCGCAGTATGTGGTGGTCAAGTTCGGCGCTCCGGTCGTGAAGGCCGCCTCGGCGGGCGCTCACTATCAGGTGATCGTCGATCGGTAGTACCAGAGCATAGTGGACAGTGGACAAGGTGCCCCAGGTCTCAGAAGCGAGACCTGGGGCACCCGCTTTTCTGTTCTTGACGGCGACAAGAAGTTACAACCGGAGGACATCTTATGGGATACCTGCTGCCGACCGACTACGCGAGTTATGGCCTTCCGGCGGACACGACGGATGATTGGATCACAATGGCTTCCGCGTTGATCGATTCTTATTGCAAGCGGACCAGCTTGAACCCAACGCAGTATGAAGAACGAATACGCATTACAGCACATGCGCAAACCGTGCGCCTAAGCTACCTTCCGCTGGTGGCGGTTGCGCCGAACACGTCACCATTGATCTCAGTACAAGCCAGGTACACGCGACCTCGCCGGGGGGAGATGATCGATCCCGCGTATGAGCAGATTGCGTGGGTTTTCGGCTTGCCGGGCACATGGTCAACATTGAGTATTGCCGATGTGGATTTCGTTGCTAACACAGGCGAGCTGACATTCCCGCTGAACATACTTGGGCTTCCTTACAACGAAGTGGACGTCGTGTACACAGCCGGGCTGAGCACAATTCCGGCTACGGTCCAGGTGGCGTGTGCCCAAATTGTGAAGAATGCACAGGCTACGCCGGGATTGAACGTGAAGTCCAGCCGGATCGACACCATGCAGATGTCCTATTTCTCAAATTCCTTGATCGATCCGCAGGTGGCCGCCATGCTGCAGCCTTATGTGGCGACGATGTTGGGGTGACAATGAGCGCCGACTTGAGTGTAAGAAATTCGACAGCAGCGCAGCAGCGGGCGAGTGATGCGCTGCTGAGATGTCTAGGTGGAACAACTGTATTGTTACGGCTGCCGATAAACGCAGCCGCCGGAGCGGACGGGGAGCAGCTTGGCGAAACAACGCCGACCTATGAAGATATACCGCTGTCGCCGGCTGTATTTCGCCGGCTGCGGGCTGAACTGGGCGATGGCCGGGTAAACCGCTATGAATTGCTGATTTCGGCCTCGTCCGTGGAAGCGCAACTGGGATTTTTGCAGATCTCCAGTACGAGCCAGTTATTTGCGATGGCCAGTGGAGTATTCGTCGACGGTGAGTTGATGCTGATTGAAGCCGCGGCGGAAGCGGAGGCCTTTGGACGGCCGTACATCTATCGGCTGATCGTTCGCGGGCCGCAGAACCAGCCGCTGTAAGAAGTTGGAGAGAAAACGCCATGCAGAATGCACAGAACACGTTTTACATTACGCTGCGCAACCGTCTGGCGGCGTTGAATCCGACCCGCACGATCTATCTGCGGGGCGTAACGCGGCCAGGAATCCTAGTGGAAAGCAATGAATTGGTGAAGCCGCAACCGCCGTCCGATGTGTTCATCGTGCGATGGACTTGGTTGCACAACGATCCGTACCTGCCAGCAGTGTTACTGCAGATGGAATGCGAGATCGAATACGTGAGTGAAGGCACTCCGGGAAATCTTGGGATGGATCGGGGCGTGCTGCTGACGGAAATGGACGCGGAACTCCTGTCGATATTGCAGCCCGCCTGCACGCAAAAAATGAACTATGCGCAAGCTCCGGCGACACAGATGGAGACGCAGATCTTCTGGACAGAAGCGACATTCCAGCCGGTGACGGTAGAACGCGACCGGCTTTCACGCATGGTTACGGTATCCGTATTCAGCTATGACGAGTCGGGGGAGCAATGAGCACAACTGCAATCACTCCAATACCGCTGACGCCGCCGATTGTGCGGCGAATACGAGCGTATTTTGCCCCCGTCAATCGCGCGGCCGGCATTCCTGTGATTTTCGATCCGGCGCAGAATGGAAGCTTCAACCTGGATACGCCGCCGGCACCCTGGCTGGATTTGGGATGGGTGGATACGTTCGAGCGGAAGTCAGGAACAAAAGTGGCCGCATTGCGTAGCGGGGCACCCGGCTTTCCGTTGTCTCAGGTGCGAACGGAAATCGATTCTCTGGTATCGGTAAATTTTTTGAGCTGGGGAAAGCTGCAGATGGCGGTGACCGCCGGCTCCGAGCAGATGAACCTGCTGGCCACGACGATCTCAGCGCCTGCGAACGGATCCGGAGGCGCAGCGGCGGCGGCAATTCCGTTACAAAGCGGCAGCACGGCTCTCTTTTTGAACATCGCGACGAACCAACTTTCCGGATTTTCTGCCGGCCAGATGGTGTCGGTGGACCTTGATTACACAGGGCAGACAGGTTATGTGGGCAGCGGCGTAAGCGGTGCCTATGTGAGTTCAGCCAGTTCGGTCCATTCCGATGTGAACTATATCCGGCGTGTGAGCTTCAATGTTGGGCGCATCACCTCTGTTACATCGGCAGGATTGCAGTTGGCTCAACCATTGATCGCAGGAGCTCCCATAGCGGAAATGTCTGTGCAGCCCATTCTCGGCTTTGTCGATCGAGAAGGAAGCAACTTCTTTCACGAGTGGTCCGGATTGTTCGTTATTCCGGGAGAGCAGGGTGACAGGATCCTGCTGCACTACCCTCGGCTACAGATCGCCGCCAGCGGGTCGGAAACTGTGAAACCGCTAGGGCCACCACTCAAAAACATTGAGACGCTGGCTCGAGTTACACAGGCGGCAGAATTTCGTGCTCTGCCGGTAACTGACTTCAACGATGGAGCGCAGGTTGTCTGCTTCCGCAGCTATATTCCGGCTGCCTCCACGAACGTTTGGTAACCACAGGAACCCGTGTCTCAAAGGCGAGACCTGAGGCACCCATATTCCACCGCTGTATGCAGCGTGGCGGGAACAAGATGACGAGGAGACGCCGATGAAGGTCACGATCGACAATCAGGACGGTAAAGGACCCATCGACTATTCGCAGGCCGTTTGCGCGGATGACACTGCGGAGGCTGTTGTCATTACCCGGAGCCTGAATAAGCCTACGCTTGCGCGGATGCAACTCGACTGCGCGAGCTATGCGCTCCCGACACCAACCATAAATTCCTGGGTAGTTATTACAGCGGACAATGGGACATATTTGTTTACGGGATATCTACCTTCCGCGGCGGAGCCGGTTTTTGTGGGGTATAACTCAACAGGCCCGCGATATCGCGTTATCGTAAATGCCGTCAGTGAGGACTGGCTGCTGAACCGTCAGGCTCTTCCACAAACAGCGCCGCTGCTAGGACAAACTGCGGGGGCGATGGTCCGGACACTAACGAATCGAGTGAATCCATCGCTAGTTCAGATGAATGGCCTGGAAGATGTCGGAACAATTGGATTTTTTAATCCTGTGCCGAATCGGCCCTGGTCTGAAAATGTTGCCGCGCTTGCGAACCAGGCGCGGGCGGCCTATCGCGTATTGAATGGGCAGTTGACGCTGGCACCTGTGGGCTCGACCGTACACGATATGAATGACACGGTGGGGACAATCGGCTATGCGGCGCTGAGTGCTACGAACGCGAAGCAGCTGGTCAACGATGTGACGATTACCGGCCTCAGCGAACCTCTGGAGTATGTGACCGAGTTATTCAAAGGAGATGGGGCTACAGTTCTGTTTCAACTACAACGGAGTCCTTTCCGAGTTTCCAAGCCGATCCTGCTGGACGAAGAATTCACTAGCTCAGCTCTGAACACATCCGTCTGGCAAGTAAACGATGCCGGCGGCTACCTGAGTGCGAGCGGAAGCGGATTGGCTTTAACCGGAGGGGCAGGCACAGACGGTACAACCACACTTACGGCCATCGATCCGGTTGAATTAGGCGGAGAGCTTGTCATTGAATCAGGCTTTGTCAATTTGACCAGCGGCAGCGATGGGGTCTTGTGCGGTTTGTATTCCGGAGCTGTTGGAATTGGGAATTGCATTGCTGGCTTTCGGGTGCGAACCAGCGGCTCGAATACAATTGTTATTCCTCTGGTTGACGGAAATGAAGTTGGAACAACTTTTACGCTCCAGACTGAGCATAACTATATTCTCCGCATCCATGTTCATAGCCAGGAACTACAGCGAATGCTGAACAGCTATTTTTCCTATGGGGCTGGCGGACCCGCGGTATTTGGGGGCGGCACTGTGCAGTCGCCATTGCACTTGTTGTTTGAGTTACAGGATATGGCGCTGTTGCCCTATGTAAATATAGGTTCAACTATTTTGTATGACGGCACGGTGCAATCTTCTCCAGCTATCGCATCCTTTGCGTGTGTCAACAGCTTGAACCTGCAAGGCAGTATCGGATATTTCAAAGTAACTCAGCCGGGCACTCTATGGATTGTAAGTACTCCTTCGAGTGGAGCGACTTTTACGCGAAGGGTCGGAGCGGCCAACCAGGGTGCAGACTGTAACGTACTTCGTGATGGCTTCGTTCATTTTTATAAATTGGCTATACCGCAGCCTGGAGAAATACTGGCGATTACTTATCGCGTGGCTGCACCTTCTGTCGCTCGGATGGCGAGTACAGCCGGAGGCGGGTCGGGCGTTCCCGCTGTTTCACAGTGGGTGGGACATGCGGTACATCCTGCCGCGCGCAGTTCGGTCGATTGCGAAAATGCGTGCCAGGCATTGCTGAATTTTTCCGCTGATCCTTCGGCTTCCTGGAAAGGCAAATACAGCTATTACAACCTGCAAAACCAGCAGGATGTCTGGCCGGGAGACGCGCTGAATTTTACTTCTGCCGCTATGGGTTTGAACACAAACGTGATTGTGCGCTCAGTGAAAATTAAATCGACAAGCAGCTTTCCGGAAGTATTGAACTATTCCGTGCAGTTTGCCAATGACTGGGCTGAAGAGCTTGCCTTGAAGCTTAGCGATGCCGTCTCGCCTGACGTGATTCTGCCGATTGCAGCGCAAGTGTCGCCGGGGAATTTTCTCGCAAATCTGAATACGCTGCAGGTGGTTTCTATCACCTCGACTGCAATCAACGTGAATACAAATGCAACTCCGCCGGTCAATGGGGGCTTTGAAGTCAGGAGCCGTGATAACACGTTTGGAGCTGACATGCATGAAGACCTGGTGCTGCGAAGTCCGGTGGCGAACTTTACGATCACACGCTCTTCCGATGAGGAGCAGTTTTACATCCGCATGTACGACGGTTCCAACCCGCCTTTATATTCCCGGATTTCGAGTTCGATTTTCACAAATGTTTCGATTTCTTAGACAGCTACGCTGCCGATGAGGATGTATCCAGATGGATGATTTCGAAATGAATGTACTGTCAGATTTAGCGGCCCTGAAGAGTCAAATGGCATCCTTGATTGGCCTGGGACAGCCAGGAAGGCTGGCGATACTAGAACAGCGCATGGAGCGACATGAAATTTATATGCAGAGGATGAAAGGATTGGTGGGGGCATTCTTTGTACTGTTAACCGCGGCACATATTGTTATCGACTATTTGAGACGATAATTCAGGCCTAACACACTGAAGTTCACAGGATTTTTATCTGACATTTCACCTGAGCAGGTCTGAGTTGCCATGGAAAATCTTCTAAGCCAGTGATAATTTTCGCCCTGAAATTTCTTCCCCTTCTTGCAATTAGTTCAGCGCCCAGTCGCTGACCTTATTGGGAATGGAGATATCTCGTTTGTCAGAGGTAATCGATTGGTTTATCTTCCAGCGCTTGCGATCTATGAGCCATCCCCATTTGCAAAAATACTGGACGGTCGATAGCAGATGGTAGCCAAGCAGCTTGAGATTACGGTACGATCCTCGACCGTGGACATGATAAACGCTAGTGTGGGGATAGAAGACGGTAAGCGAAACTTCTCCAATCCTACGCACTAGATCGATGTCTTCAAGGTACATGAAGAATCGTTCATCAAATCCGCCAACCTTTTGTATTAGATCAGTTCTTACAAATGCAAAACATCCAGACAAGTATGGAATTGATCTTGGCCTTGTCAAATCGAGATCACCGCATTCGAATCGATTCTGGCTTATAGAAGAAAAACCGAATCCATAACTCACGAGAAATCGCCTACTAAATAAATCCCATGGGCTAGGAAGTCTCTTACAGAGACTTTGTCGAGACCCATCTGGATAAAGGATGTTAGGCATCACCCAACCGATCTGTGGGTTCATTTCCAAAAAGCCATACAATTCATCTAGAACAGACGCGCCAAACGATATGTCCGGATTTAGAATCAAGTGGTACTTAGAGCTATAGCCAATCAACTTAAGGGCCACGTTGTGGCCACGCCCAAAACCTATATTTGTCTTAGTATGGATATACGAAACACCATATTTTTCAGCCACAGCCCGTAAATGGTCAACCGGAGAATTGTCCACAACATAGGCTTTGGCCGCGAGCGTGCTATTTGCGATAGAAGCCAGAGCTTCCCCTAACACGGCTGGCTCGGTCTTATAGGTGACGATGGAAATCGAAAGCAAAATGTTATCGGGTGGCATATGGGGTTATGTCCGCTGTTATTCGGCTATACATAAGCTATACGTGGACCTAGTTGCCCTCTACGGCTACCGGTGCTTGCGATAGGCCAGAGGTGGGCATAATGAGAATTTCTCGCGTAACATGTTGACCGCTGCCAGCCACTGTAGCCCGAAGGATACCGAGATCGCTCCGGAAAGTGGCAGAACTCATATAATCGGCATCCATCTTGACCTTTGCGGGCGCGATATACGTTGAATAGAAGTCTCCTATTTGATCCGCAGGTATTTCTCGTAAAATATGTTGCTCTTTACGAAAAAGCAAAGTTGCCGCGCCTGTGACACCTGGGCGGCAAGGCATCGATGTCAGTTCAAGTTCGGGTAATTTCGGGCGGGGACCAACCAGGCTCATATCTCCTCGTAAGACGTTGAGGAGCTGCGGGAGCTCATCGAGCTTGAACCGCCGTAAGAAGTGACCTATGCGAATTATTCTCGGATCGCCCGTAGCGGTCAGTCCCGGGCCTGCCGCTTCTGAGTTTTCAACCATCGTGCGGAACTTGTAGATCGTGAACAATTTTCGATGCCGCCCTGCACGTTGCTGACGGAAAATGATCGGCCCTGGCGAGCTCAAGCGCACAGCGACCGCAATGAGTCCCAGAAGCGGCGAAATGAGAACCAGCGCAGGGGTGACGCAAACGAGATCAAAAGCACGCTTCCAGCGGGAAGCACACCACGTGCTCAACATATAACCGTTTGCCTCATCTCGATCTGCATCTCCAGCGACCGATGCTTCCATCGGACTAAACCACAGAATGTCCTCGGCTGTCGTAAACCGCTGCTGAGCAATGCCGGATTCAGAAGCGTGGGGGAGGTACATTTCGGTACTCACGTTTGAATTCTCCGAGTTACGCAATATCTTGTTCGTTGAATTAACACAATAAATATATGATGAGCCTGCTTTACTAGCTGGACGCCTGCCGGGGGAAAATTGTTTTACTCCCGGGCCAGAGTTCGTATAAAGCATTCATTCCTTTGCCGCCAGAGCATCAGGATGACCGCAGCAACCTGTCTCTACAAGGGACGTGAATCCTTCAAAAAAGTTACTGTCCCTGGACACTCATTCACACTTAAAGTATATCGGCAGACACGAGTGAAAACTGCAGAACGTCCGGTAATCCGGAAGGGGGACATCAAAGTGAAACAGACTGGCTCCATTTCGGGAAAGGCGCTGTTTTCTTTACCGGCTAAACAACCTGCCACGCTACACCTGCGGACGCATACGTGTCGAATTGGAAGTCCCATTGACCGCCAAGGACCCTTACATGGATAAACCTGGTTCCGTGAGAAGATTCGTCACCTCATGCAATGTTGAAACGGCAATATGCTTCACTTCACGTCCGCATCCTGCCAATTCAGTTCCCGTAAGCAACACAAGTTTTTGCACGCCTGCAGCCGCGCCAGCCTCGAGGTCGGAGCATCTGTCCCCTATCAGAATCGACTGCTCTATGTCGATTCGGTGCTCCTGGGCCGCTTTTAAAAGCATGCCCGGTTGCGGCTTACGGTCCGGACAATCCGTGCGATAGCGCCCTATGCCGTGTTCCGGGTGATGCGGACAAAAATAATAGCCATCCAATCGAATCTGCTCGTGCGCGAATTGAGCAGTCATCCAAAGCATGAGGGCGTGAAATTCACTTTCTGAATACAGTTCGCGCGCGATGCCGGATTGGTTGGTAATGATGATGAGCTTGTAACCGGCGGCTTGTGCGCCGCGGCACAATTCGAAAATTCCAGGAAGAAATTCCACCTGCTCCGGTTTGGAGAGGTAACCGATCTCTCGATTGACCACCCCATCTCGATCAAGAAATAACGCCGGCGCAAGTGCTTTCATGAGGGATCAATAGTTCCCTTTCACCGAAACCGCGCTGTTTGCTTCTTCGCCAAGCTCAGTGGAGAAATATATTTGCTCTACCAGTAGACAGAAGGTATGTTCCAGGGCGAGGTGGGCCTCCTGAATGTTCATCGTCACCTCAGAGGGGATACGCAGGCAATCATCGCAGAGCTTGGGCATGCGGCCTCCGTTCCTGCCGGTAAATCCGATGGTGAAGAGCCCATTTGAGCGCGCGAGTTCCAACGCTCGAAGGATATTCGGAGAATTGCCGGAGGTGGAAATCGCCAGAAAGATATCGCCGGGCTGGCCCAGGGCTTCGATTTGGCGAGAGAAGACACACTCGTATCCATAGTCATTTCCGATGCCCGTCAGTATGGAGGAGTCGGTGGTCAAGGCGACGGCTCGCAATGCGGGACGATCTTTTACGAGACGGCTGACAAACTCCGCAACGATATGTTGCGCATCGGCAGCGCTGCCCCCGTTGCCGGCGACCAACAGCTTATGGCCGCTGCGTAGAGATTGCGCAGTTTTCCGGGCTGCATGGACCAGAGTTTCATGTAATCCGGCGTCGTCGGCCACCGCATTCAGAACCGCGATTGTCCGCTTCAACTGATCCGCGACAATTTCTTGCATTCTGCCACCCTTTCAATGCCAATTCCAGTCAAGCAATCGAGAGGTTCTGGGTCGTGCCTTCCACATTATCGATCGATCCGGCCCGATTGGAATGGAGCAAATTTTCTCACCCTAACCACAAACGACGCAGCCAGGATGGGTACCCGATGGGATACCGACTTCTGGAACTCGCCTGTCCCTTAGATGCTGTCGCGATGGCTTATCCGCAACATTTTCCGTAATTCCCCTGCTTTCGCAGAAGTCTCCGGATCCTGCATCCTCTGGCGGTATGAAGACTGGAGGATTACCCAGGCGCTGGCGATCAACCCGCCTAGAAAAAAAGCCAATATAACCAGCAACGTCCGTGGAGGCCAGGAACGCTTGTCCGGTACGAGTGCCGGATCCACCACCTGGATTGCCTGACCCTGCTTCGCTTCGTCCACTCGCGCCATTTCATACTGCTTGGCCATCAACTCAAACAACGTTTCGTGATAGCGCACATCTCGCATCCGCCGGATATATTCCAGACTGGCCGCAGGCACCTGCGATGTAGGCGTTAACACGTTCCCCGCTATCGCAGCCGACCCGGGATGTCCTTTTTCGAAATCGGCCAGTTGAGAGCGCAATCCCTGGATTTGAGATTGCAGAGTGACGACTTCGGGATTCTGGTCCGTAGCAGATGTGCGAAGAGCGCCGAGCTCCACTTCGCGCAGCGAAATCTGGTCCCGTATCTGCATAATGGTCGCGATCACGGCGCTCGCCTGACCCTGCGGCTGGATAATTCCAGTTTTTATCTCCGTTGTCTCGAGCGCGACTTCGGCGTCCGCGAGCTTGTTCTTCTCCAGCTCCAATTGCTGCTGGAAGAAAAGGCGGCGCTGCCCCGCTTCCGTCACGGCGAGGTGCGACATAAGGTCGTGGAGTTCTGCGATATAGGCATTGGCGATGCCCGCGGCGCGTTTCGGGTCGTGGTCACTTACGGAAATATTGATCAGCGAGCTTTTGTCGGCAATGATCTGCGTCTTGGACTTCAGCTTCTTCCGAGCATCGCTCAGCCTTTTCCGCTTGTAGACGCGTATCAGATCATATCGATGAATGATCGCATCCCCGATGGTTTCACTTTCCAGCAGACCAATGTATAAGTCAGCGGGATTTTTGAGGCCGAGCATGCTGGCGGCTCCTCCTCCTCCTCCGGCCAGGGACGCGAGCCCTCCAAGCTGACCGAGCAGAGCCGATGCAGAGTTCTCTTTCTGCGGAGGCAGCATCCTTGCGGTCGCAGTAAAAGTTTGGGGGATCAGCAACACTACGATTGCCGTTATGACAGCCACCACAACGCTAAACAGGAAAATGAATTTTTTTCGTGCAGCCAGCACCAGAGCGAGGTCCAGCAAATCAATGGAGTCTTCGGAACCGGGCGCATCCCCCTGCCCGGCGGCCATTTCACCTGGCGGCGTGACGAAATGTTCCGTAGTCGTGTCTGTGGGCATCATGGCTATGTTAGAGCTTTACTTCAGCAGATTGATCGCTGCGACGCCTACGCCGAAATTCGCCAGCATTGCCGAATAGTCCGTGAGGTTACGCAACAAGGTGGTCTTGCTGACGTTGTCTGGAACGACCACCGTATCCCCAGGATACGAAAGCTTGCTTGAAAACCCGCCCCCGAACAGCGTGCCGCCGGCAGTCTGCCTGCTGATCACGGAGCCGTCCGCGCGGATTACAAATTCGTGGCGCCTGTCCGCGTTCCGTGTTCCTCCGCCCGCAATCCGCAGGTAATCTCCGACATGTTCGCCCCGCCGATACAGAAAGGAGTTCTGGTCGTATACCGCGCCGACAACATTCACAGTTGCCGGTACTACGGGGACGATAAACCGATCCCCATCCTCCAGCGTCAAATCCGGCAACGAATCGATTCCCTTGCTGGACGGATTAACGTTCAACACGATCCGTCCCGTGGCGCGCATTTTCCGCAAGGTTGCGATGAGATCCCGCTGGCTTTGAATGCTCGTTCCCAACGCTGCCGCCCCGGTTGGATTCACAACCGAGCCGGCTGCATTGGCAGCAGCGAGTTCAATGTCCTTTTCCAGCGAATTTACGTATCCATCCAGCCTTGCCTGCTGCATGCGCTGGGAGGATTCGCGCAAAAATTCTGAACCGTAGAGATACGCATTGGGGGTCAGTCCGCCGGCGCGGCGAACGATGTCTCGCAGAGTTTCGTGCGGCTCGACGCTATAAATTCCGGCATACCGCACTTCGCCTTCGAGGCGAACATATTTCACCTGCTGCGTCTGCGGCACGTGAATATCGGCGGTTGAAAATACGGTGACGATATCGCCGGGTTCCAACTCCAGGTTCTGCGCGGGATTGTTGTCCAGTACCGCCTGGCCCAGGCTGAACGGAACCAGCGAAGTTGCCAGGGTATGGGGGTTCGTCCGTTCGATGACGGCGTAGCTCCAATCGATACTTGGCGCCATGCGAAGAATTTCATTCTTCACCGGAAATTGACTCTGCGAGAAGCGTTCTCCGGGCGGATTGTATTTTAGCTGCTGGTCGGACGAATTCGTTGACAGCTGCTCTGTGGAATTGACCTCATCTGGTGCCGATTTCGCCGTGGACGGCGGTTGCGCACCCGCCTGCTGCGCCTCGGTGCCCGCCAGCGACGTGCCAGTGGTATAGCTCTTCTGCTCCTTGGAATTGGCCTCGGCCGTCTGATCGGAGGCATTTGGAACACTAGCCCCATAGGCGGAGTAAAGCGGCGTGTACTCGAGCGCCGGCAAACCAAGGGCGATTCTTCGCTGCCAATATCCTCGCGTCTCCAGTGCGGCCTGGTCAGGAATCAAATCCAGGATTCGCATTCCGGGTGACCAGCGGTATCGCCCTGGGTTGGCGACATTGCCACGCAGCGTCACCGTATTGTCAAAGCGTTGAACCATGGAGGGAATGCGGAGAATATCGCCATCGCGGAGGTCTGTTTGTAACCCTGCCGCGTCCAGCACCAACTGGACGGTCTGCCGAGCTCCCTGGATATTGGTGCGATCCAGTTGTGCGTCCTGTTTCGACGCCATGGTTGCCAGACCGCCGGCCATCTCGATGACCTGGCCTGCCGTCTCTGTTCCCTTTAATTCATAGATTGCCGGCGTATGGACGCTGCCCGCGACTGCAACCTGCGGCCCCACAGGCGGGATATAAATCACGTCCCCGGGCAAAAGCGGAGCGTCGTGCGATTTGTCGCCCTTTATCAGAAGGTCGTACACATCGAATGTGGTCACGATCTGTCCGCCGCGCTTCAGTTCGATCCGTCGCATTGTGCCTTGTGTGGAAGGACCACCGGAAGAAAACAGCGCGTTGACCAGCGTACTGAGAGAACTGACCGTATAGCTGCCTGGACGCTGCGCATTGCCCACAACGTAGATCTGGATGGATCGCAGCTGCCCCATGTTGACGCTCAAATCGAAATTGCGGAACACTCGCCCAAATTGCTTCTTTAGATAACCGTCCAATTGCTCAAAATGCAGCCCTGCTACCGCGACATTGCCTACCTGAGGAACATAGATGTCTCCAGCGCGGTCCACTGTGGCATGCGCATTGAAGTTCACCTGGCCCCATACCCGGATCAGCAGCTGATCGCCGGGTCCAACCACATAGTCGGAAGTCACAGGCGTGCGATCGATTGGGGCGAAGGCTCCCGACTGAGCGAAGAACAGATCGGCGCCGAAAATCGGCAGTGTAGCCCCGGTCGCACCGGCCACAATTCGTTGAAATTCCGTGGGCGGCTGTGGGATAGCGCGTGCGAATGGGTTGTAGGGGTTGCGATATGCGCCGCTCATTTCGTTGCCATACGGGACCTGGTCCACATACGTGGGCGCTCTTGTATTGATGCCGCCGTTGCTGGCCGGCGATGTGCCGCCATTCGGCTGGGACATCGGATAACCGCCAGCCCCATAGGAGCCTGGGCCATATCCACCCTGGCCATAACCATTCTGACCATATCCGCCTTGTCCGTAAGTACCTTGCCCGTATGCTCCCTGACCGTACGCGCCGTTGGGCTGCTGTCCGGTACCGAAAGAATTCATCGAGCCTCCCGTACAGGCCGCTGAAAAGGCGCTCATCGGATTGGAGCAATCCGTCGTTTGAGACGTAGAATCGCCGCCCAGCATCTGGGCGTTCGCCGTCCACATTCCGGCACATGACAGCAAGGCGATGAGCAAAAACAATCTACGTAGCATTCGAGGTAACTCTAGTGTAAACGTTGGTTTCGAGTCCATGTTGCGCGGCCTGCTCCGGATCGAAGAAATCCCTTCTGTTATAAATCCATTCCCACTACTGAACCTGCACCGTCAGAGCGACGCTTTTCTGCAACCCGCCCGCCATCGCTGTCACCATAGCTGTATACGTGCCTGGCGGCGTCAGCGAGGTTGGCGGCAACGGGTTCGCTCCAGCACCCAGCAGTCCGCCCCCTTTGCCGCAAGCGGTGATCGATGCCATGGTGGCGATCACCAGCACGATGGTCAGCACTCTGCCCAACCGGGACCGTAAGTGCTTGCTGTCCCTTCGAATGAGTGCCCATGGCAATAGAACCAGCAGCAACCCCCATGACCACGATCCGGAGCCTGGCATTCCCGCTCGGCGGATCGGCGCAGCGCTCCCACTCACACCCCCGACACCTGTGGCAATCGCAATCTGAATGTTTGATGGCCCGGATAAGGAAGCCGTTGCCGGGTTTACGGTGCAAGTGGAGTTGGGAGGAAGGTCGCTGCAAGTCAGGCTGGCGCTGCCTGCCGAGCCATT
>JBEPVW010000070.1:0-14501 GCA_041690775.1 Acidobacteriota bacterium
GGCGACTCCCGCCGTAGCGCGGTGAAGCAGGTTGCATCGGGTCGTTTCGGCGTGACCACGAATTACCTGATCAACGCGGACGAGCTGCAAATCAAGATGGCCCAGGGAGCCAAGCCCGGCGAAGGCGGACAGCTGCCGGGCCATAAAGTCGACGAGAATATCGCACGCATCCGCCATTCAATTCCCGGCGTCGGCCTGATTTCTCCCCCGCCGCATCACGATATTTATTCGATTGAAGATTTAGCGCAGCTGATCTACGACCTGAAGAACGTCAACCCACGCGCCCGCATCGCAGTGAAGCTGGTTGCCGAGGTTGGCGTAGGCACAGTAGCTGCCGGCGTTTCGAAGGCACATGCCGACGTGGTGCTGATCAGCGGCGACAGCGGCGGGACCGGCGCTTCGCCGTTAAGCTCCATCAAACACGCCGGGCTTCCATGGGAGCTTGGCCTCGCGGAGACACAACAAGTCCTGCTGCTGAACGATTTGCGCAGCCGCATTCGAGTGCAGACCGACGGCAAATTGCAGACCGGCCGCGATGTTGTCATTGCTGCACTGCTTGGCGCGGAAGAGTTCGGCTTCGCGACCACTCCGCTGATCACGATGGGCTGCATCATGATCCGCAAGTGTCACCTGAATACCTGTCCGGTCGGCATCGCGACCCAGGACCCGGAGCTGCGCAAGCGCTTCCAGGGCGAGCCGGAGCATGTGATCAATTTTCTCTTCTTCATCGCAGAACAGGTGCGCGAGTATATGGCGAAGCTCGGCTTCCGCACGGTGGACGAAATGGTCGGGCGCGTGGATATGCTCGACACCCGGCCCGCTGTGAATCACTGGAAGGCGACCGGCATCGATCTTGCGTCGATTCTGTACAGCCCGGAGCTGCCCGCCCGTGTGGCGCGGCATTGCACGCAGGCCCAGGATCACGGGCTGGAGCAGGCTCTCGACCACCAGTTGATTAAACTGGCGCAGCCCGCGCTTGAAAATCGGCAGCCAATCGAAGCGACACTCCCGATTCGCAATATTCACCGCACGGTGGGAGCGATGCTCGGCGGAGAGATCGTGCGGCGTTACGGCTCCGCCGGTTTGCCGGACGGAACCGTCCGGTTCAATTTCAAGGGCTCTGCGGGTCAGAGCTTCGGCGCATTTCTTCCCAACGGCGTGACCCTCACGCTCGAAGGCGAGGCGAACGACTACGTGGGGAAAGGCCTTTCCGGCGGCAGAATCGTAATTTATCCGCCGCGCGATTCAAGCTTCCTGCCGGAAGAAAGCATCCTGGCGGGCAACGTTGTCCTATACGGCGCGACCAGTGGAGAAGTCTTCCTGAATGGAATGGCGGGCGAGCGATTTGCCGTCAGAAATTCCGGAGCCACCGCTGTTGTAGAGGGAGTGGGTGACCACTGCTGCGAATATATGACCAACGGCGTTGTGGTCGTGCTGGGATCATGTGGCCGTAACTTCGCCGCCGGCATGAGCGGCGGGATCGCGTATGTCTTCGACGAAGGAGCCTCTTTCATCCAGAAGCGATGCAACCAGGCTTCCGTGGATCTCGAGCCGGTGACCGAAGCGCAGGACGTTTCGAAGCTGCGAGAGTTGATCACGCGGCATCGCGACCTGACAGGCAGCCCCCGCGCCGGTTGGATTTTGGACAAGTGGGCTGAGAGCCTTCCGCGGTTCATCAAAGTTTTCCCGCATGAATACAAGCGCGTGCTCCGTGATCGTCAACAACCACAAACTCCCGCCGGGGAAGCTTCGATCTATACGGCAGTTGGGCAGGTGCAGCATGGGTAAGTCGACCGGATTTATGGAATTTTCTCGCGAGCTGCCGGAGAGGCGTCCGGTAGGGGAACGTATCAACGACTGGTTTGAAATCTATCGTGCATTTCCCGAAGAGAAGCAGCAGGAGCAAGCCGCGCGTTGCATGGACTGCGGCGTGCCGTTTTGCCACACCGGCTGCCCAGTCAACAACATCATTCCCGACTGGAATGACCTGGTGTATCGAGGCCGATGGAAGGAAGCGATCCGTCGCCTCCACGCGACCAATAATTTCCCGGAGTTCACCGGAAGAATTTGCCCCGCGCCATGCGAGGCTGCCTGTGTCCTGGGCATCAACGCTCCGCCGGTGGCGATCAAGCTGATTGAAAAAAATATTATTGAACACGCTTATGAAGAGGGTTGGGTACAGCCGGAACCGCCCGGATTCTCGACGGGCAGGCGGGTCGCTGTAGTGGGCTCCGGGCCGTCTGGCCTGGCTGCGGCACAGCAGTTGCGCCGCTCGGGCCATGAGGTCACGGTATTTGAAAAGGCCGACCGCATCGGCGGCCTGCTGCGTTACGGCATCCCAAATTTCAAACTGGAGAAAACGGTTCTCGATCGGCGACTGGAGCAGATGCAGGCCGAAGGCGTGACCTTCGTCACCAACGCACACGTCGGTCAGAATGTCCCGGTTGAAGATCTTCAGCGTGACTTCGATGCTGTCGTATTGGCCGGCGGTGCGGAACTGCCGCGCGACCTTAGCGTTCCGGGCAGAGAACTGAAAGGCATTCACTACGCCATGGAATTCCTGCCGCAGCAGAATCGCCGTTGCGAGGGCGACACGATACTGGAAGCCTCTGCCATCACCGCTACCGGAAAGAGGGTCATCATCATCGGCGGCGGAGATACAGGCGCGGATTGTCTCGGGACATGCCACCGTCAGAAGGCAGCATCCGTCGAGCAATTTGAGATTATGCCCACGCCGCCCAATGAACGTTCTCCGCTAACTCCGTGGCCATTGTGGCCGATGCAGCTCCGCACAGAGGGCGCGCATGAGGAAGGCGGAAAACGCAACTGGAGTGTCGCCACGACCAAGTTCACCGGCGACAAACATGGCAACGTGCAACAGTTGCATGGGATTCGAGTTGGCCCGCCACCAAAGTTTGTGCCCGAGTCCGGCGGTGAGTTTATTTTGGAAGCAGATCTGGTTCTTCTGGCGATGGGATTTCTAGGGCCGGTCCGCAACGGCATGTTGGAACAACTGGGAGTGGCGCTCGACCCGCGCGGTAATGTCGCAGCGGACGAAAACTACATGACGTCGGTCGAAGGTGTTTTTGCCGCCGGCGATTTGCGGCGCGGACAATCATTGGTTGTATGGGCGATCTCCGAAGGCCGTAAAGCAGCAGCCGCGGTCAATCGCTATCTCGATTCCGCCCAGTGGGCGGATGATGACCGCCTGGTTGGGGCTGCCGCCAGGTAGCATGGCTTATCGAATGCCCACGCTTCAGCTCCGGCAGCGTGGGCATTCTTGACGATTCGCACTAGAATAAAAATCCCGCCTCCAGCATTCCACGAACTTGTGAAGTATTCGTGCCGAGTTTGCCGAAAGCATCGCCGGCCGTGGAACTTCCTGTGTGGACATAAGAAACTTCTCCGCGGGTAAAGAACGCCTTGTTCTGGTAGGTCGGCGTCACGGTCATGGAAACCGCGTTGCTTCCTGGCCCATAGAGAAGATTGGCCGATCCATTATCCACGTTGCCTGTACTGGATATATATTCAAACCTGCCCGCCATGAACATGTGGTGTGGCAGCGTGTAGGAGCCGATGATAGCTTCCCCCTGTGACGAGGTCGCGTGTGCAACCCCAATCCCGTAGTAGACCGGGACATGGGTGTACTGGAAGTAAGGCTGGACAAACCAATTTTTCGCCGTCTGCGTGTAGATGACGTTGTAGATGGAGCTATTATTCTGAACGGCAGGTGCTGCAATTGTCGAATATCCTGTCTGTCCCAGGTTTCCTCCACCTGCAAACGCCAGGCTATTCGCCGCATTGAATGTGTAGGTCGCCAGGCCGGTCAGCCAGTTCCAGCGGTCGGAATAAAATCCGTCTCCCCATGACAGAGACGCGGCAAGCTTCTTCGCTGTGTAATTTACCTGTACGGCACGGGTTACCGCGTTTTCCTGGTTCCATAAAAGGCCGCGCTCAATATCCGCATTCTGGAAACTAAAGGTATCCTCCGCACCGATCATTGTTGGAAGCTTGCCGGCCTGGAAGGAGAAGGGGCCCTTCGGAGCCAGTTTTAAATATGCAACTGGCAATCCATCATAAAAATCGCTGACCGTACTGCTTGTCGAAAGAATAGGTGTTCCGAGAGATGGGAAGGCATAGGCCCCGGCCTGCAGGTAGAACTGCACCACGCCGCTGGCCTTTTGTAGAAATACCTGACCATTACTGATCGCTGCCGTGCCACCGGAATCACTGGACGTGGGATTGTTCTGCCACACGCCAAACCCGCTGAGGATTCCGTTGATGGCAAGTTTCCCGAATGGACCTGCGTCAACCATGGTGGGCGATCCGGCGCTGAGTGGCCCCACCATGGCGGGCGTTGTCAGCGGCGTCGCATCTGCGGAGACAGTAGGCGCCGCGACAGCAACCGGAGCAGGCGTCGCTGAAGAAGAAGCCTGCGGAACGCTTTGCGATTGCCCTGCGCCCCCCGCGCGGACGGTGCCGCACGCGGCACAGAGAAACAGTACAGCAATTACTGCGAGAGATCGTCTTTCTGTCGGCATTCTTTATATTCCTTTCACTTGTCCAGAAGTATGCGATGTAGTACCAACAAAACTACCGAGCGATTTCTATGCGATAGGCATTCGGCTTATTGACAAACCACCGAGTTGGCAGTGTCTGCATAACCCGCATTGTCCGTTAAGCTGCGAAGAAAAGCATCTGCCAAACACGCATAACGGAAAAACTAATGCAGCGTATAAGCATGGCCGCATGCAGTTTGTGTGCTGCTGGCATTGGCGGAAACAAAATGTTATAGCGTCTATAAAAATTGCTCGACACGAAGTTTCGCGCTTGTAATGTGCCGGAAGCGTTGTGTAGGTTACAGCTACGAACTAGATATTCCAAGGTCAAATTACTATCTATTTGGAGCTCGACATGAGACAGCGTGTTGACCTTTGGAATTATTACTCTGGCCGCTAGATCTTCAACAAAAGGAGTTACTGAATGCATTCAACTTCTTGTTACGAGAAGAAGCTTACGCTAACGCAAAAGATTGATCGTCTGGCTAGCAGGTTACGAGATCCAGCATGGCAGCGTTATGGAGCAATCCTGTTTATTGGGAAAATCGCAGGAGTCGCCGCGGTCCTGTTGGCGATCCATTTTATTTCTCAACTATGCTTTACGGACGTATTGGCCGCCGATGCACCAGGAGTAAAAGCAGCCGACGTCGTCAACCCGCTCAATACAGCATGGACGCTCATCGCTGCTTTTCTAGTTTTTGGAATGCAGGTGGGCTTCACGATGCTGGAGGCAGGCTTCTCCCGCTCCCGCGAGACAGTAAATGTCCTGATGGAATGCATCGTCGACACTTGCCTGTGCGGAATTCTTTTTTACGCCATCGGCTTCGCGTTCATGTTCAGTCATGGCAACGGATTTATTGGCTATCATTGGTTCTTTTTGAAGGATGTTCCGCTCACCTATGAGAGCACCGGAGTTGCCTTCCTCGCATTCTGGGTCTTCCAGTTTGCGTTTGCCGACACCTGCTCGACAATTACGTCTGGAGCTATGATCGGGCGCACTGGCTTTGTGGGCGATCTACTTTATAGCGTCGCCGTTTCCGGATTTATCTATCCGATCATCGGCCACTGGGCATGGGGACCGGATGGCTTTCTCGCGCTGATGGGAGCGCCTGGCCACTTTTTGCCGACGCTTGGTCAAAGCTTCCATGACTTCGCCGGGTCAACCGTAGTCCACACGATTGGCGGCATGATTGCGCTTGCCGGGTCGATAGTCCTTGGACCGCGGCTTGGCCGCAAATTCAAGCGGGATGGTGGCGGCCCTATGATGCCACATGACCTTACAATTGCCGCGACCGGTGGATTGTTGCTTTGGTTTGGATGGTATGGGTTCAACCCTGGGAGTACACTCTCGGCGATGGACTTCGATGGAATTGGCCGCATCTCTGCCAACACTACTCTTGCCGCTTGTGCCGCCGGGCTCACTGCAATGGCGTACGCGTACATCTTCAGTAGAAAATGGGATGTAAGTTTCACCATTAATGGGTTTCTTGCCGGACTGGTGGCGATTACATGTCCGTGTTATTGGGTAAGTCCGACAGGCGCAATTATTCTAGGTGGTGTAGCTGGGGTGCTAGTAGTTCTTGGTGTGGAACTACTGGAATGGTTGCGAATCGACGATCCCATCGGTGCTGTCCCGGTCCACGGATTCTGCGGTATTTGGGGAACCTTGTCATTGGGACTATTTGCCGTCGGAAAGTACGGCGCTACCGGAGCAACCGGGGCCGACAACTCTGCGCCTTTAAAAGGTCTTTTTTATGGAGGGGGAGCCAGTCTACTGAAAGCGCAATTTATTGGCAGCGCGATCGTCACGCTTTCGACCTTTGCCATAGCAATGCTGGTGATGTATCTAGTGAACGCGAGTGGAACACTGCGCGTTTCAAGAGAAGGCGAGCTATATGGACTGGACCTGCACGAACATGGAATTTCCGCATACCCGGAATACGTGATTTCAGCACTAGGAGCACCCGGTGGAGCTTCTTCAGATACTGCAGGATGAACGGATCTAGCAAGGGTAACTTGTCTCTGGCTGGAAAATATGTAGGAGCCACGCGGTTCGTGGGAGAATGTCTCCGTCCCGAACGCCAACCTGAATCACCTGCGAGGAGCCATGACTAAGATTGAAGCGATCGTAAGGCCGAATCGATTTGATGCTGTAAAGGACGCCCTGGTTGAGATAGGCGTGGAAGGGATGACCGTTTCTGAGGCGCGAGGCCATGGAAGGCAAAAGGGCCATACAGAAACCTATCGCGGCAAGGAATACGAGGTGGGACTGATCCCGAAAATCCGCCTGGAACTGGTTGTTCCGGACACCCGAGTGAACGCAGTTGTCGATGCAATCATCAAGGCCGCTTCAACCGGCGTTATTGGAGATGGGAAAATATTTCTCTATAAAGCAGAGGATGCGATTCGCATTCGAAATCAGGATCGTGGCGATTCCGCACTTTAACTTCGTGAAGCGCTTGGCCGAATTCTTAAGATAACCGTTATTGTTAGTGCGTGTTTCAAAAATGCTCAGAGTATCAAATTGTCATCCTGGGCGAAGCGAAGGACCTCGCGGTTTGCCAGCCAAGCGCGAGGTTCCTCGACTTCGCTGCGCTCCGCTCGGAATGGCAAATTTATTTTGAAACACGCTCTAATCGTCTTCAGGCGCTCGCCGTCCAGTAGCAATTTCTAGAAATGTCTGTGCGGCCCGTGTTAGGGCGTTGTCTTTATGGTAGATCAGTGCAAGATCGCGTGCCAGGCGAATACCTTCTATCCGTACCGTTGCCAATTGCTTGGCTCGCTCGTCCTCAGCCACGTTGATGCGGGGAAGAAATCCGACCCCTAGGCCTGCAATGATGAGACGTTTCAGCAGTTCTCCCGAGTCGACTTCCATCGCCAGCTTCGGCTGGAAATCGTGCATCTGAAAGATGCCATCAATCTGCTCCCGCTGACGGCCTTGTTTCGGCATCAGTAGAGGGTATTGAACTAAATCGTCTACTTTAATAGTCTCTCGCTGCGCCAGGGGATGGGTAGGCTGGACCACCAGCACCAGCTCATCTTTGTGGACGAGATTTACAGTTATGCGCGGATCTTTCAGGGGCAGAGATATCACCCCGAAATCCACCTGCCTTTTCAGCACAGCTTCCAGCGTCCGGGCGCGTTCCGCACGAACAATACCCAGGCCTACGCGCGGGCATTGCTTCTTGAACTGAGCAAATATTTTCGGGAATACATAGAGGCAGGTAGTTTCGTTGGCGCTGATTGAGATCGCGCCGCGGGGCGACCGATGCAAATCGGCGACGGTCATCACAATGTGGCTGTAGCACTGCAGGCAATGCTCAGCAAACGGTTCGAAAACACGTCCCGCCGCCGTGGTGCTGACCTTGCCGGATTTCCGATCGAAAAGTGTAGCTCCTATTTCCTTCTCCAGAGAGCGAATCTGCGCGGAGATCGCCGGCTGCGTGACCCGCAGCTTCTCGGCGGCGCGGGAAAAACTTCCTTGCTGACAGACTTCCAGGAATGTCTTCAATTTTTCGAAGTCCACCGAAACCTCCTTCCCTGGATGGTTTTCTTGCATGTTAGCAGATATGCTCCAGGTGAAAAGTGAATCTGATTGGGCCGGCCATCGAAACAAGAATCCTCTACCCCGCGACATTTTACCGCGTCGACTAGAATGCGAGTATGGCAGCGATCGCAAGAATCAATAAGAACTTCGGGGATGATGGCCAACGATATTTGTGGGTTGATAAATATGAATGCCAAAATTACTAATCCATCCGGCATTGAGATTCAAATTATTGCCAACTATAAGTGTCACTGTGGTGAGAACCCGCTGTGGAATCCCATTGATAACCGGCTCTATTGGTGCGACATACCGAACGGCAGAATTTTCCGCTACGAACCGGCGGCCAATGGACACGAAATTTGTTTCGAGGGAGATGTCGTAGGCGGCTTCACAATCGAGAGTGACGGAGCCCTTCTGCTTTTTATGGCACACGGCGCGATCCGCCGCTGGTCGAACGGGACATTGACCACGATTGTTTCCGAGATTCCAGACGAGAGAGAATCGCGTTTCAATGACGTGATCGCTGACCCGATTGGCCGCGTCTTCTGCGGAACGATGGCCACGCCAGCCAGGCCCGGACGTCTCTATCGCCTGGACCTGGACAGACGGCTTACAGTAGTGGTCGAGGGTGTCCAGTGTTCCAACGGGATGGCCTTTTCGCCGAATCGTCGACGAATGTACTATACCGATTCATTCGCCAGAGAAATTTATGTATTTGACTTCGACGCGCAGACCGGATCGCTGGCGAACAGGCAGTTGTTTGTGAAGAACGCTGAGGTCGACGGTATGCCGGATGGCTCAACTGTGGATGCGGAAGGTTGCTTGTGGTCCGCGCAGTGGGATGGGAGTTGTCTGATCCGCTATTGGCCTGATGGAATGGAGGATCGCCGCATCAATTTCCCAACGAAGAAAGTGTCCAGCCTGACATTCGGAGGGCCCGATTACTCCGACTTATATGTCACAACCGCCGGCGGTGACAATCCAGAAGAAAATGGAGAACACGCGGGAGCTTTATTCCGGCTGAACGTTGGAATTCGTGGAGTGACTGAATTCCATTCGCGGCTGGGCAGCCGGTAGCTCCTGCTCCGGCGTCAATCGAACTGCCGTTATGCATGCATCGCGCCGGTATAAATCGCCATTCCAGCTACAGCGTCCACATGCATTGCATCCAGATCGTCGATTTCAGCCTGGCAGCGGATTCCTCCGGCTACGATCAACTGGCGGCGTGTCCGTTCGCGAAGCTTGCGCGCCACCTTCATCGGGAACCCTGACATTGTTCCCTCGGTATCGACGTGGGTATACAGGAAGGTGCCGCAGAACGGCTCCAGCTGCTGCATCGCATCTTCCGGCAGTAATGCGATTTGTTCTCGCCAGCCGCGAACAGCAACTTTGTCATCTTTGGTGTCGACGCTGAAAACCAGGTGTTCAACGCCGAGAGAAGCTGCAAGTTCTTCGGCGAATTGATGACGCACCAGGCTTGAAATCGCAAGACGATCCGAGTCGATGATCGGCGGCGAGCCAACTTCGCTCTGAAATAATGAGGAGCCGAAGATTACGCGCTTCGCTCCCATATCGAGCAGCTCGCGAGCATCCCCGCTGCTGCGGATTCCTCCGCCAACCTGGCAGGGCAATCGCTGAACGATGGACTCGATCAGCCCGCGATTATCACCCTGCCGTTTCGCCGCATCCAGATCAATTAATTGAACCAGTGGATAGGCGGCGAACCGCTCGATCCAATAATCAAGATCGTCGAACCCGAGCGCGAGATCCTCGCCCTGTACCAGTTGCACAACGCGACCGCCCATCAGGTCGATCGAAGGAATCAACATGTAAACCTCAAATCCATTTCTATCTCTACCAGTATGAGCGGCAACATCTCAGCAGGGCAAGCGCACCGGTAAGCCTCGCGCGGCCAATTCCTGTTTCAGACTTCGAGCATCCGATACTCCGAAATGAAAAATGCTGGCAGCCAGCGCTGCTTCCGCGTGCCCCAGAGTAAAAACGTCGGCAAAGTGTTGGACAGTTCCAGCGCCGCCGGAGGCAATCACCGGGATCTGAATCGACTTGCTTACGGCCGCCGTCAACTCGCAATCGAAGCCGGTACGCATGCCGTCGGAATCCATCGAAGTCAGCAGGATTTCTCCCGCGCCGCGAGCTTCGGCCTCCTTGGCCCACTCGACTACATTTCGTCCTGTCGCTTTGCGGCCGCCGCTCGAATACACCTCGGCGATTCCCGGCTGATCCGCCTTGCGTCGACAGTCGATGGCAACGACCACGGCCTGTGCTCCGAAGCGGGAGCCTATTTCCGTGATGAGTTCCGGCCGGTCCAAAGCCGCGGAGTTGATACTGATCTTGTCCGCTCCAGCAGCGAATACCTGCATTGCATCGTCGAGCGTCCGTACCCCGCCGCCCACAGTCAGTGGAATGAAGATTTTCTCGGCCGCCCTGCGTACCGCATCCAGTAGCAATGCGCGTTTCTCATGTGTGGCAGTAATGTCGAGAAACACAATTTCATCCGCACCGCCATCGGCGTGGCGCACTGCGAGCGCAGCTGGATCACCGGCATCAATCAAATCGACAAACTGGATGCCCTTGACCACACGACCCGCTGAAACATCGAGGCAAGCGATGATGCGCCGCGTCAACATGTCGGAATCTTCATAAAATTTTCTAAAATCTTTCGGCCGATGGAGCCTGACTTTTCCGGATGGAACTGCACAGCCATCCAATTCCCCTGTTCTATCACCGATGAAAACTCTCCTCCATAATCTGTAACTGCAGTAGTTGCATTTACCTTTGCCGCCCGGTAGGAATGCGTGAAGTACACATACGGAGATGAAGGCAAGCCTTCCAGCAGGGGAGATTCGCCAACGATTTCAAGGGAGTTCCAACCCACGTGGGGAGACTTGACTCTGGAAGGGAAGCGGTCGCACATGGAGGGGAATATGCCGAGGCCGGGAGTCTCGGGAGCCTCCGTACTGCCCGCAAACAGCCATTGCAGGCCGACACAAATGCCCAGGAAGGGAACGCCGGCGGCCACTCGTTCCCGCAAGGCATCTCCAATTCCGCTGGTGATCAAGCATGCTGTAGAAGAGAAGTGGCCAACGCCGGGCAGTACGATCCGTGCGGCGTCCCGCATATCGTCGGCTCTGGTTGTCACCTGTACATCGGCGCCGACAAGGTGAAGGGCCTTGCATACGGAATTCAGATTGCCTGCCTGATAGTCGATGACGACCGTCTTGCCTTCGCTCATTGCGCACCTTCCATCTAGAGCAATCCTTTTGTGCTCGGCAGCATCGTTTGCAGTTGCAGATCGCGAGAGCAGGCGAAGCGAAGCGCGCGAGCAAAGGCTTTGAAAATCGCTTCGACCTTGTGGTGGTTGGAGCGTCCATACAAGGTCTTCAAGTGGACATTTGCGCGTGCTCCTCGGGCAAAGCCTTCAAAAAAATCGGGCAGCAGTTCAGTCTGGAGATCGCCGACAATCCGCACTCGAACCTTTGCGTCTATCACGCAGGATGCGCGCCCGCTTAGGTCGATCGCTGCGGCGGCCAGGGTTTCATCCATCGGCATCAGGAAATAACCGGCGCGCAGAATGCCTTTCTTATCTCCCAGGGCCTGCGTAAATGCTTCACCGAGTGCAATGCCGATGTCTTCGACAGTATGATGTTGATCGACATCGAGATCGCCCTTGCAAACCAGCGACAGATCGAAGCCGCCATGCCGGGCAAACAACTCCATCATGTGATCGAGGAATCGAATGCCGGTCTGCACGGAGTACCGCCCCTGACCGTCGATGTTGAGCTTCAGATCGATTTTCGTCTCCGTCGTATTCCGCTTTAGCGTTGCAGTACGCTGCGCTAATTTTCGGGCTGCCATGCAATCTCCTTCAGTGTATTTTCCAATGCCGCAAGCCCGCGCTGGGTGTGTTCCAGCGGCCCCAGCGTGATGCGAACGCAGCCGTCGCAGCCGGGGTCCTTACTGCGGTCACGCACCAGCACGCTTTGACGGCGCATGGCATCGACAAATTCGCCGTGCCGGGCGCCGATTTTCATCAGAATAAAATTTGCATGACTCGGCCAGTAGGGAACGTTCATCCGCGTCAGCGCTTGCTCGGCAAGAGTGCGGCTCTCGCGAACCTGATTGGCATACCAGCCGATGTACTCTTCGTCCGCCAGCGCTTCCGGTAGGCACTCCAGTGCGATGGAGTTCACGTTATAGGGTGAGCTGACCTTGCGAACAAAGCGCATCGCATCCGGATGACCGATAAGGAGGCCGATACGCAGACCCGCAAGACCATAGGCCTTTGAAAATGTCCGCGCCACCAGCAGATTTGTGACTGTTTGTGTTTCCTTTAGCACCGACTCGCCGTGGAAATGGTAGTACGCCTCATCCACCAGCAGTGCCGCGTGTGGAGTGGAAGCAGCCAGCTCGAGTATGAATTTGGAATCGACCACAGCGCCCGTGGGGTTATTCGGAGAAGCAATCATAATCAAACGAGTGCCGGGATGGACTGCGTCCTGCACCTGTTTATAGGGAAATTGCAGCGTGCTGTCGGCCTGAATCGACCGCACAGTTGCGCCAGTCATTTCGGCGTAGAGCGCGTACATCGAAAACGTCGGCGTAACGACGATGACTTCATCCTGTGGTTCGAGATAGGTTTCGCAAACAAGGTGGAGGGCTTCATCGACGCCATTGGTCAGCAGCACAGACTCGGATGGTAGTCCGAAATGTTGTGCAACGATACGCTCTACATGCTGACGCTCGGGGTACTTTGTCAGGCTGTCCGCGGCAATGTTTTTCAGCACCGCCTGAACACGTGGCGAGGGAGCAAACGTGTTCTCGTTGAAATCGAGGCGCAGGCCATCGCGTCCGGCCAGCGGAGGATGATATTCGTGCATCTGCTCGACGGCAATGCGCGGTCGCAGTTGCTGTAGCGGTTCGGATGGCTTCATCGAGCTCCTCCCTGCGGCCGTTTCTCAGAGGTGGAACGAATGCGAACAGAAGCGGCGTGGCCCACAAGACCTTCGGCCTCCGCCAGTCGAATCGCGTGCGGGCCAAGCTGTTCCAGCCCAGCTGAGGTGTATTCCTGCGTCGTCACCAGGCGGAGAAAATCATAAACGCTCAGCCCGCCGCGAATCTTGGCAATGCGGCCTGTGGGCAAAACATGATTCGGACCGGAAATGTAGTCGCCCATGCTTTGAGGAGTCTGCGAGCCAATGAAAATCGACCCCGCGTGTCGCACCCAGGCCAGATCTTTTTCGCTATCAACCGTCAGATGTTCCGCAGCCAGCCGATTTGTAACCGTTGCGGTTGCATTCCTATTGTCGGTGATGAAGATGAACCCGCTTTTTCCCAGTGCCTGTTTCGCGATGCCATTGGAGGCGGATTGCTTTTCCACTTCATTGATAGTCGCCCGCGCCAGTTCTGCATTGCTGGTAACCAGTACAGCCAATGTTTCCGGATCATGCTCTGCCTGCGCCACCAGGTCGGATGCGATCCATTGCGCGTTGCCGTGTTCGCTGGCGACAACAATTTCCGTCGGGCCGGCGAGCATGTCGATGCCGCAGTCGAAGGCGACAAGTTTCTTTGCGGTGGTGACGTATAAATTGCCAGGCCCGACGATCTTGTCCACGCGCGAGATGTCCGCCGTACCGTAGGCCAGCGCGGCAACGGCCTGTGCGCCGCCGATGCGATAAAACTCCTCGACCCCGGCCAGGTGCGCCGCAGCCAGAGTTTCTCGCGCGGGCCGCGGCGATACCACGACGATGCGTTCGACGCCGGCAACCTGTGCGGGCAGTGTCGTCATCAGCAAAGTCGATGGCAGCGGATATCTTCCGCCCGGAACATAGCAGCCGACGGAGCCTAAAGGGAAACAGCGTTGGCCCAGTGTGACCCCCGGCGATCTCTTTACCCAGGTCTTCGGCATCTGCAATCGTGCGAAACGGCGGATGTTGGCGGCTGCCGTCCGCATCGCTTTGCGCAGTTCCGCTGGAGTCTGCTCCCAGGCGGCGGCCATTTTGTCGCGGCTTACGGAGATGGCTGCATCCGGCGCAAGGCCGTCGAACCGCTCCGCATAGCGGCGAAGCGCATCATCTCCTCCACGCCGGATTGCGGCAATCGTCCGCTTCACGGCAGGTTCCAGCCGCAAAGTAGCCGCGCCGGAGCGACCTTCGATCTGACGCAACAGGCGCTCGGCTTCTTTCGCGCTTTTCCCGTACGTGCGTATCACTTTCATCGTTTCTGCTACCGCTCCTTTAGAAAACGATTTTGTTCAGCGGATATTCGACAATTCCAGTGGCGCGGGCCGCCTTCAACCTGGGAATGACGTCGCGCACTGTACGCTCTTCCAGAATTGTATTGACCGCGACCCATTCGGAATTGCTGAGCTGGGAAAT
>JBEPVW010000071.1:0-14317 GCA_041690775.1 Acidobacteriota bacterium
TTCAAAGAAGAGATCAGCGGACCCTCGCTCTATGCATGGTGGGCGCTGGTCACGGTGTGGTATTTTGCGGCGTCGGATTTTTTCCAGGTAGCGCGCGTGATCGGCTTTATCGAATTCTGGCGGGCGGCCAATCAACCTCCTGCCGGCGGCGTTGCTGCCTGCGTTTCCGAAGGCCCGGCATAGAAGCACTGCGATACACTGGGCAATACTCCATGGAAAGCCACTCTGCCCTGTGAATCCTTCCACTATTGTCATTCTCGATTTTGGCTCTCAATACACGCAACTGATCGCGCGCCGCATCCGCGAGCAGAACGTGTATTCCATCGTGCTGCCATGCACGACGCCGTTTGAAACCATCCAGCAGGCCAACCCGGCGGGCATCATTCTTTCCGGCGGCCCGTGCTCCGTTTACGATGCGGACGCGCCGCCTGCCGATGCGCGCGTGCTGGCGATGAACGTGCCGGTGCTCGGCATCTGCTACGGACTGCAGTTCATCGCGCATCAACTCGGCGGGAAGGTTCGGTCCGCGGCGCGGCGCGAGTATGGACACGCGGAGGTGGAAATCGTCCGCGGGACCCCGCTGTTTGAAGGGCTTCCACAGCATCTGGAAGTCTGGATGTCGCACGGCGACGAAGCACTGGAGTTGCCCGCGGGTTTTTCTCTCACTGCGAAAACAGCGAATGCTGTGGCCGGCATTGCCGATGAAGCCCGCCGCATCTGGGCAGTGCAGTTTCATCCGGAGGTACACCACACGCGACAGGGAACGGAGCTGTTGCGGAATTTCCTGTTTCGCATCTGCCAGGTTGCGCCGGACTGGACGCCGGAGCATTTTATTCAGACAACAGTCGAACGCATCCGCGAGCAGATCGGCGACGGACACGCGATCTGCGCATTGTCCGGCGGCGTGGACTCGTCGGTCGCTGCGGTGCTGGTTGACCGCGCTATCGGCGATCGACTGACCTGCGTATTTGTCGATAATGGCGTGCTGCGCAAAAATGAGTTCCGCAAAGTGCAGGAAAATCTTCGCGGCAAACTTGGCCTGAATCTGGTCGCCGTGGATGCCAGCCAGCGGTTCTTGTCGAAGTTCGCCGGGGTGACTGATCCGGAGACAAAGCGCAAAATCATCGGAAATGAATTCATCGCGGTCTTCGATGATGAGGCCCACCGCATCGCCCAGCAGGCGGGCTCTGTGGACTGGCTGGTGCAGGGAACACTCTATCCAGACGTGATCGAGTCATCTTCCGTAAAGGGCCCATCGCAAACCATCAAAAGCCACCACAACGTGGGCGGCCTGCCGGAAACGATGAAGCTGAAATTGATCGAGCCGCTGCGCGACCTTTTCAAAGATGAGGTCCGCCGCATTGGCCGCGACCTTGGCATGCCGGAAGATATTCTGCAGCGCCAGCCGTTTCCGGGGCCTGGTCTGGCGGTGCGGATTGTGGGCGAAATCACACCGGAGCGTGTGGCCATTTTGCAGGAGGCCGACGAGATCGTCGTCGATGAAATTAAGGCTGCCGGACTTTACAAGGAAATCTGGCAATCTTTTGCCGTGCTGCTTCCGCTGAAGAGTGTAGGTGTCATGGGTGACCAGCGCACTTATGCCTATACCTGTGCGATTCGCGCCGTGCATTCGGAAGATGGCATGACGGCGGACTGGGTGCCGCTGCCCTATGACGTGCTAAAGCGAGTTTCCAGCCGCATCGTGAATGAAGTACAGGGCATAAATCGCGTGGTGTACGACATCACTTCCAAACCGCCAGGCACGATCGAATGGGAATGATGCCGACTCGCAATAGACAGCGCGTTCACGATAAGTTGTTGTCCTGAGCGAAGCGAAGGATCTCGCGGTTCCCGGAAAACGCGAGGTCCTTCACTCCGCTGTGCGCCATTCAGGATGAAAATCTTCATCAGAGAATCAAACTAGCGATCGGCGACGGACAACTCCATGCGAGTATTCTTCGCGAAAACAACATTGTGGCCGGGCATCAACCATCGACGTGTGATCGATTTGGCGACTGCGTAAGAGGCAAAGCTGGCAGTCATCGTGGGAGTGACCACAAAAAACGCGGCAATGCGTGTTACCAGGCCGAACCCGTTGCTGGAGACGCCCGCTTCAATCGGCGACTGATCGGCATCCAGCGAGTGCCCGGCCATCACTCCCAGCAGCAGTGGCGCCAGATATTTCCCCTGGCCTGCATTGGCCTTGGCGCCGCCTTCGGAGTCGACTGTCAAGTTCTGGCCACTCGCTCCTTCAACAGCCGTCATCTGCCCGTGCATGTTTTCGAGCGTGCCGCTGGGCAGCTTGATCTGCCGGAACGCGAAACGGAGCATACCGTTCCGGCCAAGTGCCCGAGCGGGTTTGGCCTGCGTAACGACGCCCACGATGGACGTACCCGTGGGTAGAATGACGCTGGTTTTTTTCGCGTTGAAATATGGTTGCGTCAAAACTGCGCTGACTGAATCTCCAACCTTATCGGTTGCGGAGCTGATCGTGTTCTGCAGCCGCACGTCCAGCGTTCCCGGCGTAAGATGTCCATCCGGTGGCGTAGCTGGAAATTTCTTCAACGCCTGTGGATTGGGTACGCTTAACGGCTGATCGAGGACGGCGTCGAACTGGGTGCCCGCCCAGATCTCCTGCGGATGATACGGAAGTTGCCCATAAACAAATTTCAAAGCCATGTCCGACTTGTGGCTCGAATGGATTACGCCCTCGACGCTTTGTTTCTTGGCGTCGATCTGGGCCTCGGCTTTACCGACGAGCGATTGTTTTTTCGGCGCGCTGGCCATCTTCACCACGTCGGCGGTCCGTTCGGTAGCGTTCGCGGTCAATGGGAGACTCGCGCCGCCGGGCAGACGAAGCGCGTTGAAAGTGAGTATCGGTTCCTTGAGCGGCGTGACATCGCCATCCAGCAGCGCCCAGGTCCTGGTTCCCTTTGCGATGGGCTGCCAGCCGGAGATTGTGCCGACCACGACGATGTTTGCGGGTAAAACAATGTGGTCGCCCGAATATACCGGCTCAATCAGTTTCCCTGCAATCGGTGCGCCCATGCGCATACGATAGCGATGGTCCAGTTGGATGCGCAGCGGAAGACCGACGGGTAGAACCGCGGGATTAGAGTCTGGCGAGGAAGCGGCTTTGGGGAGAGTTGCGGGCGGTGGTACGGAAGTTCTCGTGGGAGTGGATCCTATCGAGCCGGATCGCGGAACGAGTACTGTACGGGTTTGGGCCGAGAGCGAAAATGCGTTCGCCAGCACGCAGGCCAAGCCGATTGCGGTCAGATTTCGACCAGGCATCTTCGTCCGTCGTTGATAGATTCCGGTAGACTCCAACTCCTTCAGGATACGCGGATGGACTGGCAATCTCCCAAAGCGGCCGGAGTATCTTTTGCGGGATCAATATCTAGCTATATTGAAATTGAATGCTGCGCAAGATGACGATGTCCGCGCCCACCGTCCAACTCATTCGTTCACACTGGAATCCATATCCACATCGTTGTCCCAATCGTCTCCATTGAGAATTTCTCCATCGAGAATTTTGGAGACATCCGGCATCCCATCTTCATCATCGCTGACAGCTTGAATGCCGACCAGATCTTCCTCGATGAGAAGAAATTTGCGGAGATAGCGCAACGGGTCTTCGGTGACCGCCATTGCTTTCAGGTGGAAGCGCCAGGCATCAGGTAAAACGGTGCGGCGCGTGTGTCCCTTGCGCTCCACCACCATCGTTGTGCCGTCCTTCAATATCCGGGTGAACCGGTTGGTCGGAACAACGAAGGTCATCTTGCTGCCTTCCAGCCAGAACGCCTGGGCAAACTCATGCGCGAACACCAGCGCGTAGTAGCGCCGCTGCTCGGAGAGTGTTTGCACGGCTGCTTCGAAATTCGTCCAGGGCAGTGACATCCGCGTGACATACCATTTGCGGAATTCAAACCCATTGGATTTTGCTTGACGAATTAAGGCACGCAACAGCTCAACCCGCGTCATGCGTTCCAGCTTAGTTCATGAAGTCGCAGCCCGGAAGACTGAAATATACCCAAAATGAGTACGGGTACTAGCTTGGACATGTCGGACGGGCCGAACAACCAAAGCCTGTGCCGATACCATAGAGACTCCAAACTGATATCGTTCATCCAACCACCATGCCCCGAACCTCGAAAAATTTATCTGACCATTGCCACTCCGTTGCAGAGATGCACCCACGTCTCGATTTGCGCCGGTATCTATCCAATAGCGCGGCTTCCTTGATTTTCGCAGCTTTCCTATGCGCGATTCTCCTCCCTGCATCCGCCGCGGTAACCGCCCCGAATGGCACCGACACGAATCCACTGAACCTGACGCCTGAGGTGGAGGCCGCATACCAGTATTTTTACGATCTCGACTATGCCAATGCGGAGACGCGCTTTCAAAAGATTGCGGCGGATCATCCCGCGGATCCGATGGCAGCCGATTACCTGTTGAACAACACGGTGTTTCAGGAACTTTATCGGCTGGATCTGCTCGATACCACGCTATATGTTCAGGATGGCTTTCTATCGGGCAAGCATCCGGTGGTGGAAGACATGCATGCGCGGGCCAGGATAGAGGCCCTGTACAACCGCGCCCTGCAGTTGAGCAATGAAAAATTGAGCGCCGATCCAAACGATGTGGATGCATTGTTCGCCCGCGGCTTTGCGACCAGCCTGGAGACGGTGTACGTGGGAATGGTGGAGAAGAAATATGTTCCCGCGCTGAAAATGGCGGTGTCGGCCCGGAAGGATGACGACGAGGTATTGAAGCGCGATCCCAAATATGTCGATTGCTATTTGATCGTCGGCGTCCACGATTATGTTCTTGGCAGCCTCGCACTGCCCATCAAAATATTGGCCGGGATGATGGGCATCCACGGGTCGAAATCGAGAGGGATGAAAGAGCTGCGCCAGGTTGGACAGGACGGCATCATCAACTCTGTGTCGGCGCGCACGGCGCTCGCCATCTTTCTCCGGCGAGAGGCCCAATACGCTAAGGCGATCGAAGTGGTGGACAGCTTGCATCGGCAACACCCCCACAATTTTCTGTTCTCACTGGAACAGGCAAATCTGCTGAAAGACGCCGGGCAGGGAATGCAGGCGATCGCGGCTTATCAGACGCTGTTGGTGGAGGCCAGCAAGCCGGGGAACTATTATCCCAACGCGCACCCGGAGCTGGCCTACTACGGCCTGGGAGAGGCTGCGCGCGGCCAGCGGGAGACTGCCGTGGCGGCCAAAGCGTATGACTCGGCTGCAGCTGAGCCGACGGCCTCTCCGTTGATGCAGCGGCGGGCGCATTTGAAGGCTGGAGAGATGTACGATCTGCTGGGCGATCACGCGGAGGCGAAAAAACAATATGATGCTGTCATCGCGCTGGGTGCGGAGTTCAGCCAGGCCGACAGCGCGAAGAAACTCGAGCAATCCGCCTACACGGGAAAATAGGCGCGGCTTCATCGACGCTGAAAACACAGGGAACCACTTGCAGCCGGATTGCGTATAAAGTGAGGTAGGCAATCCCCGGCGCATACCCAGTAAGCGACGGGAAGGCGAAATTATTGCCAATGGGGGATCGTATGTTTTGTCACAAGTGTGGACAGTCTTTGCCGGCGGGTGCCAACTTTTGCGCCAGCTGCGGTGCGCCCGCGAATGCAAACGTATTTACCGCTTCGCCATTCAATACCATGTACCGCCCTCGGGGCCTGCGGATTTTCGCGGGCGTCTGCGCCGCCATTCATCTCCGCTACGGCTGGGACCTGACGGCAACGCGCATTCTCGCTGTCATCCTCGGCGTCTTGCTGTTCCCGGTGACGGAGATCGCATACATAGTGGCCTGGTTGCTGATTCCGGAAGAAGTCCTGCCGACCCCCGTTGAGGTCTACTCTCCGAATCAGAATCCGCAACCGCGCTGAATCCGGATTCAACGTCGGTATTGTTCGTCGCTGACGTGCTCCATCCAGTCCACGACCTTGCCATTTAATCGTTCCTGGATTGCGATGTGAGTCATGGCCGTTGTCGGTGTAGCCCCGTGCCAATGCTTCTCTCCCGGGGCGAACCAGACCACATCTCCGGGGTGAACTTCCTCTATCGCACCGCCTTCCCGCTGAACCCATCCACAGCCTGCCGTGACAATTAAGGTCTGTCCCAGCGGATGCGTGTGCCACGCGGTACGCGCTCCCGGTTCAAACGTGACGCTGGCACCGGCAACAAGCGCCGGGTCGGGTGCCTGAAAAAGCGGGTCAATCCGCACAGCGCCAGTAAACCAGTCTGCCGGACCCTTGCCTGAGGGCTGCGAACCGATGCGTTTGATCTCCATAGCGACATTCTAGTGCTTCGATGAGGAGAGAACTTCAAGCTGACCACTGCCCTCCATTTATATTGAAATGGGACGGAGGGAGTGCGCTTGTTTATTGAACGCGACGGTGCGCGGCTGTTTTCAACCACGCTGGGGAGCGGGCCGGACGTGGTCCTGCTGCATCCTACTCCGCTCCACCACGGGTTCTGGTTGCCTTTGGCCGATCTATTGGCCGGCAACTATCGGCTCACTCTGGTCGACCTCCGCGGGCACGGCCAATCCACTGCGGGAAGCGGACCTGTCACGATGGAAAAGCTGGCGGGCGATGTTCACGCCATCCTGTTGGCGATGGGAATAAAGCGGGCAGCATTTGCCGGTTGCTCGATCGGCGGCTACTTGCTGTATGAATACTGGCGGCGTTTTCCGCAAGAGGTTGCGGCGCTCGCGCCAATTTGCGGCAAGCCGCAGGCGGATTCGGCAATCAATCATGAAAAAAGGGTGGAGTGGATGCGTTCCGCCCAGCAACCAGACGGGCTTAGAAAAAATTATGACCTCATGGCGGATACGCTGGTTGGACCTACGGCTCGGCAGCGTCAGCCGGAAATCCGCTCCACGGCGCGAGCGATGATGGATGCAGTCTCGCTCGACTCGATGATTGCCGTGCAGCAGGGATTGATGTCGCGGCCAGACTCGGTGCCGACCCTGAAAACGATTTCTGTGCCGTTGTGCGCCATTGCTGGAGGAGAAGACGAGGTCAGTCCGCCCTCCGAGATGCATGTGATCCCCGAGCAAGTTCCAGACGCGGAGTTTCATCTGCTGCCGGATGCCGGACATTATGCTCCGCTGGAGCAGCCGAACGTTATCGCTGAAATACTGGGAGGCTTTTTGAATCGCAATTATCTGCAAACATCCGCGAAGGCCAGCGCAGGTTCGAGCCATTGAAATCAAATCGCGGAAATGAACGCCCGGCATTTTCTGCCCGCCCGTTTCAATACGGAGGTCCGCAGAAACGCGCTTTCCTGTGCGATCACATTCCCCTGGCGCGGCTGGCGCGCGAGTATGGCACGCCGCTCTATGTTTACTCGGCAACCAACATCCGCCAGCGGGTGCGGCTTTTTGCCGACGCCTTCGCAGGGATGCATCACACGGTCTGCTATTCGGTAAAGGCGAATTCCAACCTTTCGATTTTGCGTCTTTTGAACGAACTGGACACCGGCTTCGACATCGTCTCGGGCGGGGAACTGGAGCGGGTGCGCCAGGCCGCCAAGCCCGCATTGCGGCGAGTGGTCTTTTCCGGCGTCGGCAAGACGGCGGCTGAGATGGATGCCGCAATCGCTGCCCGCATCCTGGTCTTCAACGTTGAAAGTGCAGCCGAGCTTGACCTGCTGGAGCAGCGGGCGCGGCACCTTGGTAAGCGTGCGCCCATTGCGATGCGGGTGAATCCGGACGTGTTTGCCGAAACCCATCCGTATATCTCGACCGGCATGACGGAACATAAATTCGGAGTCGACATGCGGACGGCGAGCGCCCTCTACCAGCGCGCAGCGCGCAGTAAATTCCTGGTTCCGACGGGGGTCAGCGTCCACATAGGCTCACAGATTCGCAGTGCCGAGCCTTTCGGCCAGGCTATGCAGCGGGTAAGCGAGCTGGTCCGCGAATTGAAGTCCCTTGGAATCGCGATCCAGCACATCGACGCCGGCGGCGGCCTGGGGATCTCCTACAAGCTGGATGAAGAATCCGAGCAGTTCGATCCGGCAGCGGCGGTCGAGGCTTATGCGCAACAGATACGGACTGCCCTCGCTGGATTCGAGGGCGAGCTGCTGCTCGAGCCGGGACGCTTCATCATCGCACAGGCTGGCGCGCTGGTCGCACAGGTGCTGCACGAAAAGCGCAATGGCAAGAAAACGTTTGTGGTGACGGATGCGGGGATGAATGACCTCATCCGCCCGGCGCTCTATCAGGCGTATCATGCGATTCTTCCTTTGCGCCGGGCGGACGGCGGCAAATCTGCGACTGTCGATGTGGTGGGCCCAGTCTGCGAGACTGGAGACTTCTTTGCGCGGGATAGGGAATTGCCCCAACTGGCTTCCGGGGATTACGTGGCGGTTCTGGATGCGGGGGCATACGGAATGTCGCTCAGTTCAAACTACAATTCTCGCCCGCGCGCGGCTGAAGTGCTGGTCGACGGGCGCGCGCATCGGCTGATTCGACGCCGGGAAACCATGCGCGACCTGGTGGCGACGGAGCGGGGGTTGCTTGGGTGAAGGGATTTCCCCACTCAAACAAAGGAAGCTTGAGGCGGCCACCCATTTTCGGCGAGCTCGAATGTGATTCTTAGTTCTGAGTGGCAGTCGGCATTTCTGAGGTCGCCATGGTGCGGATAGGGTCAGCGGACGTAGCGTTGGAAAGTCTCGAAACGCCAGTCGAATCTACGGGATACTCCCCTTCATCCTGCTTGGGGCCAAGTCCCAGCTTGATAATCGCCCGCGAGTCGGGCATAATCTTCGACTGCCAGCCATTGTCGATCTGATATTTCTGCATCGCGGCCTGGGTTTCCGTATCCCACTGGCCGGTTGGGGCTCCATTCAGATAATGCGCCTGGACTAGCGCTTGCTGGATCTCAATGGCGCGCTGGGAATCCATCGCCCGCTGGCCTAGGTTGACCTGGTGGTGGCGGGTCGAAACGCGATGATGCCGTCCGTGACTATAGGACGTGTGACTCGACGTGGCGTGGCTGTGCCGCTTAGTCCCCGGGTTCCCTACGAAGTGCGAACCATGCGTGGATCGATGCCCCCCAGACTGATGAGCGGACCGATGCGTAGACCCAGAAGCCGACCCTGACAGGATAAGGGCCAGCGTGAGAAGCCCCGCGGTCAGGTGGAAACGAGCTCGGTTCGCAAGCTGCATAGGGTTAAAAATAGACGCAATTCCAGACATCTGCAACGTGAAATCCTCTCGAAAGCAAGGGATAAGCGTCTCGGCCGAATAAAGAGCGAAGACAGAAAATGGGGCGGCAATCCGGCCGCCGTCCCCATTTCTGCGATCTTCTCTTCTGTTTCCAGCTACTTACACCCGCGTCCTACTTCTACGGCAGGGTCCCACCAATGTAGGTGTTTCCCCGGCCTGGTTGCCGCGGATCGATGATCAGGAAAACGACATCGTCGCCCGATTTGAGCTTGGATGCCATCGCCTGGAACTGTTCCACGTTCGCAATCGGCTGTTTGTTCATCTGCAGGATTACCATTCCGGGGGCCATTTGCTGTAGTCCATCCGCGAAGGAACCCGGACGGATGCTGCGGATGATGACGCCACCGCTGATCCCAGCCTTCGATGCCAGCTCCGGCGGGACGTTGCTGACGCTCATGCCCAGCTTGGTGCTCCCGTTTTCCTGGGGACCGTTGGTTTCACCGGAAGGCTCGCCATTGGTCAGGGCAGCCAGCATATCGTCGCGGTTTGCGATGGTGACGGTCGCACTCTCGTGCTGGCCGTTGCGGATGTAACCGAGAGTGGTCTTGCTGCCGGGTTTGCGATCGGCAATGTCCGTGATCAAGTCAGCGCCACCCTTGATCGGACGTCCGTCGATGGTGGTGATAATGTCGCCCGGTTTCAGGCCTGCCTTTGCCGCCGGGAAGCCGGGAGTCACCGAACTGATGATCACGCCGTCCTTGAACCCATAAACGTGGCCCACGGCGCTCGACATAACTGCCTGGAAGGTGATGCCGATCGACCCGCGCACAACTTTATGCGCCGGTCCGATCAACTGGTTATAGACATTCACGACGGTGTCGGACGGCATCGCAAAGCCGATGCCTTCATTGCCCGCCGACTGCGTGTAGATGGCGGTGTTCATTCCGATTACCTGGCCATCCATGTTGAGCAATGGTCCGCCGGAGTTGCCGGGGTTGATGGCGGCGTCGGTCTGGATGAAGTGCTGAAATTCTCCGCTACCGACCGGCCCAGCGGCTGGGATCGACCGGTTCTTGGAGGAGATAATTCCGGCGGTAACGGTCTGGCTCAACCCAAACGGGCTGCCGATGGCGAGTACCCAGTCGCCGATCTGTGTCCCTTCGGAGTTGCCCAGTTTCACTGTTGGCAGCGGATTGCCTACATTGATTTTAAGAACGGCGATATCGGTCGCTTTATCGGTGCCGACCAGCGTGGCAGCATGGCCCTGGTCGCCGACAGGGTCGGTCGAGAGCTTCACCCATATTTTATCGGCCTTGTCGATCACGTGGTTGTTGGTGATGATGTAGCCGCGCGGATCGACGATGAAACCGGAGCCGAGTGCCTCCCGTTCGCCTCCTCCATCGGGTCCTTCACCCTGGGGTCCCTGCGGGCCGCCGAAGCCGAAGAAATGGTTGAAGAAGTCCTGCATTCCCTGGTTACCCTGACCCTGACCTTGACCTTGGTCCGGGCCTTCCTGGCCTTCATCGGGTCCCTGGGCTTCCGGCGCATTTTCATCCGGACTTTGCATGTTGCCGTGGAATCGTCTGTGGGCGGCCTTGGGGATTGAGACGGTGTTAATGTTCACTACCGCCGGGCCAACGGCCTTCGTAATCTGAGTGAAGGTCGTCGACAGATTGACGGGATTAGGGACCTGAAGCGGTTTAGCGTCGGAGCTATCGACCTGAGCGTCTTTTCCATCGACCCCGTGCGCCAGGACCGACCCGATAAGGATGCCGGCAGACAGCGTCAACAGAATAGCGAAGGTTAAGCTGAGACGGCGCATGCGGAATTTGTTACTCCAGAATTTATCTAGCCAGACTTTCATGGTATTCATCGAACCTCGTTATGAATGCGGCGTTATGGATGCGGCGTGCGAACCTTGGGTGGGACAGCCAGTTACACAGTATATCGTTTTCATCGCGGGCTCCGGCGGGCAACTGCCCCGGCGAAGCTCAAATGTTTAGACGCGGAATAGTGAAAAAGCGTATCAAGGAATCTGGTGAAGAGGTCTGGCAAAGTTTTATAGCGTGGCCAAATGCCCTCGACAATTCGGGATCAACTTCGACTTGCGCGCTGACGCCAGCGCGGCAGGATTTCGGCGGCCAGAATGCCGGTTAGAACCAGAATCGCCCCCCATGCCCGGCGAAACTGCAATTCCTCATGGAGCACCACGAATGCGGTCAGCCATGCGAAAACGGGCTCCAGCGTCACGATGACCGCGATGTTGGTGGCCGGAATTACCTGCTGCGCCCAGGTCTGAATACTGAAGGCCAGTGCCGTTGCCAGACTGCCCGCAACAACTACCGCGAAAATGACCATTGGGTTTGTCGGCGGACTGCCGGGCGAAAACAAATGCGCTAAGGCATCGGGGGCAGGCGGCTCCGTCAACCATGCTCCAGTGATCAGAAACACCATGGCAAAGCCGATTTGCAGCAGCGTGAGCTGTTCAAAGCGAATTCGTTTCGCTCCGTGATCGAGCGCGATAATCTGCAAGGCAAAACCCAGCGCGCACACTATGGTCAACAGGTCTCCACGGTTCAGGCTATGGACAAGCTGTAGCCAGGGCGTATGCGCGGGAGTCGTCAACAGGGCCACGCCGAGGAAGGCAAGTAGAGCGCCCGCCCACGCGGTCCATTGCGGCAGACCCGCTCCGGGGGAGCGCAGGCCAGGCAAGCTCACCAGGAATGGAACGAAGACCACCACCATCGCAGTAAGGAAAGCGGAATTTGTCGCCGACGTGTAGAGCAGGCCCTGCGCCTGGAAAAAGAACCCGGCGGCCATCGCTGCGCCCGCCGCTGCACCACCAATCCAGGCGGCCCGTGTCAACCGCCGCCAGTGACTTCGATAGACGATAGCAACGCAGGCGAAGGCGACCGTTAGCCGACCCGCATTGAACCACTGCGGTCCGATGTGGGCCAGCGCGACTTTCATCAGGACGAACATCGTCCCCCACAGCATGACCATGGCGAACATCAGCAGATGGGCGAGGGCGTTGCGCGAGATTTTCGGCGATGTTGTGGTGGTCGTCATCAAAGCTTGGGGTACGGCTGGTTCGGATGATTGTACCGGTGTAGAAGTAGGTTCTATCTGTACCGGATGAAATGGTCTAAAGCTCTACCTGTGCCATGGCGAGCAGCAACAGTAAAATACGTCGGAGCGCCAGGTCTCGTCCAGCAGCGTCAAACCATTCCTGCGGTGTGTGAACCCCGCCGCCAGTGCCGCCACTGCCGATGCTGATCGCTTCAATCCCCAGAAATAATGGAATGTTTGCGTCGGTCGAGGCAATGCGCGGCTGGCTATGGATTCCGAGATGGCGATCGACGGCGCGCAATGCGCTCAAAATGTGCGCATCCTCGGGAAGCTGGGCTGCCGGACGTTCCCCGATAGTTTCGATTTCGAAACCAAGTGGCTGCTTGTTTTTCGTATCACCGGAAATATGGCCGGGAGGACGATTCGCCTCACGCACTGCGCCTTCCACTGCAATGCGAATTTTCTCCTCCAGCTGAAGCAACCGACCTGGGTCCGTGGAGCGGGTATCGATGCGTGCCTGCGCCTGTTGCGGAATTGCATTGATGGATGTGCCGCCCTCGATATGTCCTACGCTCCAGGTGGTGCGCGGAGAAGCGGGCAACTTGATCCTTCCCAGTTCTGCCAGCGCGTTGGCCAGCACAAGGATTGGATTGGGAATCCCGGCATCGGTCCAGGAATGTCCGCCGGGGCCGGTGACAGTGATGCTGAAGCGTTTGCTGCCCAGCGCCTGGGTGACGATCGTCTCGGTGCCTGCGCCGTCCAGAACGACCGCGGAACGAATGCGCGATGCGATCGGGGATTCGGTGAACAGATAGCGCATCCCGCGCAGGTTGCCCTCGCCTTCCTCACCGACATTTCCCGCGAATAGGATGTCGGCAAGCGGCTCCAATCCCGCTGCCTGCATGGCCGCGGCGATGGCGAGCAGTGCTGTGATTCCGGCGCAATTGTCGCTTGTGCTGGGACCCATCAATCGGCTGCAGTCCTGCACCGGGTTTCCCATGGCGTCGGCGGGGAACACTGTATCCAGATGCGCCGACACAAGCGTGCAAGGCCGGTATGCGTTGGCGTCAGGGCTGGATGGTTCCGACATGCCCCGTCGTCCGCGCACCCCTCTCGCCCATCCCAACGCGTTTCCGCAGGGGTCGATGTGAACGTCTGTCAGACCAACCGCGATAAATTGTTCCGCGAGCCATTGGGCTCGGGCGCGCTCACCGAAAGGCGGCGCGGGAATGGAGGCGATGCGACGGTGCCACTCACGGATTTTCGGTTCCTGTAGATGGAACCATTGGAACGCGCGATGGACAGGAGTCTGCCCGGCGAGCTGGGTGATGGTCTGAAAGGCCGAGGTGGCAAAGGTTTCCGGCATGGCGTGATACGAAGTACCGATCGAAAAATTTATTCCCTCACAGCGATAGCATCGCATGGAAATGGCAGGAGCGTTGGCAGCGCCTCCTGTTCAGTAAAGGACTTTCATCAGGCATAAGCCGTTGGCGGCGGCGGTTGGGCCAGCTAAGGAACGCTCTCGGCCGCTCAGGATAGAGAGCATCGCGTCAGGCGCGAGTCTGCCGCGGCCTATTTCCACGAAAGTGCCCACCAGGTTACGGACCATGTGGTGCAGGAAACCATTTCCGCGCACAGTGTAGGAAAATATTTGGGTATTTGTGTCGGTCTGGTGGGATTCGTCCAGGTCCAATGCGGACCCCGTCTCCCGCAACCGAGCCATCGACGATACGGCCAGCGAAGAGCACGACCAATCCGACTGATCAATCCGCCGAACGTTCGAAGCCGCCCCCGAATTTAGCTCATCGCAAACCTCCCGCCGAGCCTGCTGCCGCGCAGTGCGATCCGGATCCGTGGCGGCAAATGACGTGAAATCGTGTTCGCCGAGGATCGCCTGCGCGGCCTGCTGCATCGCGTTCAGGTCGAGCGGCCAGTGAGAACACGTGACATACCGCGCCAGAAATGGCGAACATACCGGGCCATTGAAAATTTGATAGCGATAGACCTTGCCCACGGAACTGTATCGGGCGTGGAAATCCGCGGA
>JBEPVW010000072.1:0-14251 GCA_041690775.1 Acidobacteriota bacterium
ATCAGATCTGGAACGCGCTGCGAAACCTCCATGCCAACTATGTGCGCTATATTCCCTGGCTACCGTACCCCAAGCTGGCTGTGGCGGAATTAAAGCCTCCCACAAACGGGAAAGCTTCGTGGGATTTTTCCCTCATTGATCCCTATACGGCAGACTTCTTCCGGGCAAATCCACAACTGCCTGTCATCATTAATTTCAGTACGATTCCGCAGTGGATGTTCAAAACACCGAAACCCATCCAGTATCCAGCAAATCCGAAACAAGCTACCTGGACCTACACGCAAGGGACTGAGTTGCGAGATCCAAGCATGAAGGAGTTGGGCGACTACTACGCGCGGGTAGTGAGCTGGTATACGCAGGGTGGTTTTACAGACGAGTTTGGCAAGCGGCACCAGTCGGATCATCACTATCGTTTTGATTACTGGGAAGTGCTGAACGAGCCTGACCTGGAACACACCATGACGCCTGAACAATATACAGCGCGCTATGATGCGATTGTGTCTGCGATTCGCAAGGTCGAGCCTAAGATGAAATTCGTGGGTCTGGCCCTTTCCGGAACCCTCGATCGTCCGGACTATTTCGAGTATTTTCTCAATCCTAAAAACCACAAACCTGAGATTCCGCTCGACATGATCTCCTATCATCTTTACGTGGGCCCGGCTCCCGATCAGACTCCAGACAGTTGGCAATACACGGTGTTCGATCAAACTTTTCGTGTTGTTCAGTCCTTGAAATATGTGGAAGCCATTCGCTTACGTCTTTCACCGAACACGCGAGCCATAGTTGATGAAGCTGGCATGGGTTTGTCGACAGATGCGTTGCAAAGTAACCCCGATTACGTATTCAAATCATTTCCTGGGTTTTACTGGAATTTAAGTGCAGCGCAGTACGCCGTCTTGTACGGGGAATTGGCAAAAATGGGAATAACCGCTGTGGGAGCTTCAGCACTCATGCAGCTACCGGGCTTCTTTCCAAGCGTCTCCATGATGGACTGGAATAATGGCAAACCAAATGCCCGTTATTGGGGACTCAAACTGATCCGCGAAAACTTCGGTCCCGGTGACAAAATTGTCTCGGCCACAGGACCGCCGACGGTATATGCCTTCGGGTCGGTAACCGCCACGGGTAAGAGGAAACTTCTGCTGGTCAATATGCGCAACAGAGCCACAGATGTCTCCCTCTCCGGGACAGCGGGTTCGCACGAGGAATATGTGGACGAGACGACTGCGTATGATGCTCCTGCCTCAACTCACCTGACAACCGATACTGTGCACTTGCGAGGCTTTGCCGTTGCAGTAATCACGCTTCAATAGAAAGATCGTCTGATTGGACACCGGCAACCAGTGAGAGGCCAAATGAAACCTTGGAATTCCGACGAAGAGCTTTTCGCAATCGTAGAGCGAGAGTTATTTACATGTGTAGTTGGGGACGTGATGGATCGACTGCAGTTGTTCCATCAATTTCTTCCACCAGCGATTCAGCCGCTGCGGCAGGATATGGTCGTCATCGGTCGCGCAATGCCTGTTTTATCTGGAGATGCGTTTGAAGAAAGAGTTGAAGGCTCCGCCAACAAACTGAGCGCCAAGTCATTCGGGCTACTGCTGGAAGCATTGGACGACCTACGTCCCAACGAGGTTTATGTAAATACCGGATCATCTCCTCGGAATGCCCTTTGGGGGGAATTGCTGAGTACTCGCGCACGCAAGCTCGGAGCAAGAGGGGCAGTTGTGAATGGCTACGTGAGAGATACCCGAGCTATTTTAGACATGAATTTTCCTACGTTCGCATTTGGGTCCTATGGCCAAGACTCGGCACCGCGCTACAAGGTTCATGATTTTCGCGTTCCTATCGAAATAGGTGGGGTGCGCATAAGACCTGGGGACATTTTATTTGGAGATATAGACGGAGTCTTGGTTGTTCCTGCTGCAGTCGAGGTAGAGGTGTTTACAAAAGCACTGGAGAAAGCGCGTGGAGAAAAAATAGTAAAAAAGGAACTTGAGGCCGGTTCCACTGCTGTTGCTGCTTTTGCCAAATACGGAATCATGTAATTCCAACGGTCTTGCCTGATGTTGTGTCATTTCCCGCGTGCGACCAGAAACAAGGCCGCAGCTATCACCAGTACACCACCATTCATCCATACCAGGCTGCGACGAGTGGCGCCGCGCCATTCTCCCGTCAACAGCCCAAGGAAATAGGCACTCAGCACCATTAGCGAGGTGAAAACCGGCCACCCCAGAACAGTTCCAAACGGGCCCATCTGGAATGAGCCCAGACCGTACAGCAGAACGCCACTTATCCAGATCGCCCCCATCGCGAAGGTAATGCCCCAGCCAGAAACACCCGCGGACCAGAATAGTCCGAACGACTTATTCTTGATGAAGAGAATGCCGCAGTAGGTCGCGTTCCCAAGGAAACCGCCCAGCAGCAGCAACGGCCAAAATGCGTTGGCTGCCGCCCACCCTGCTGCCCCCTGTGCCAGTGCTGCAACCTGAATAGGACGGCTGGCTGCGGCGCCCACATTGAAAGCCGCTGACAGGCAACCGGAGAGAACGCACAAGACAAGGCCGACCATGTAGCTCCCGGAAGTGGATGCATTTATGTCATCCTGGTTGCGTAACGCTCCTGCTCGGCCGCAAAAGGCAAGTCCGAAAACTAATAAAAGCAGACCCAGGAGGAGCGAAGACATGTGGATGGAGCCGGTGCCTGTGAACAGGAGAGCCGCGAGCGCTCCAAGGATCGTGGTAATTCCCAGGATTAGAGAAAAACCCAATCCCATGCCGAGCCGATGGATCCCGACGCCGAAGAGTGCGCTCCCCCAGCCAAAGGCATAACCTGCTGCAATGACCGCGATCAGGCAGGAGAGTGGGACGCTTTGATACACGCCGCGGAGATTCGGAACAGTGCTATTCACTAATAGAAACGGGATCAGAAGAAATCCGAAGCACGAGTACGCAAACCAGATGTTCTCCCAGTTCCAATCGTGGATGCGCTTCATTGGGAACGCAAAAATTCCCGCAAGCAGTCCACCGGCGGCTACCAGAAGCATTGGAAGGAGCAAATTATGATTCGCTTGCATCTTAGATCTCGTCTCTGCGAAACAGAATTGGTTCTCTCAAATTTATGCGCTGACGAACGCCCGTTGCAGAGCGCCGATCCAGAGCCGTGTAAAGCGCTTCGAGATCTCTGCATTGGGCACCAACCGGTCAAAGCCGTGATACGCGCCAGGTAAAACGTGCAACTCGGTGGGTACGCCCGCATCGAGGAGGCGGTGGGCGTAATCTATGTTCTCTCCGACCAGGAGATCGATCGATCCCACTGCGATGAAGGCTGGAGGCAGCCCTTCTAGATTTTTTACGCGTGCCGGTGCTGCAGACGCCGGCACGTTCGGCGAACCCGCGGGTACGCCGAGCAGCGCCGTCCAGGCAGGGCGGTTTGCTTCAGCGGTCCAAATGAACTCGCCGATATGCGGCGGGACAGGGCGACTACTGCCCGTACGGTCGTCGAGTGCTGGGTAGATGAGCAACTGGAAAATGATCGGAACCTCCTTGCGATCTCGCGCGTAAATAGCGAGTTGCGCGGCATGATATCCTCCAGCGCTCTCGCCCCCGATCACGATCCGCTTGCGATCAACTCCAAGCGTCTCGGCGTTATTGTGGAGCCAACGGAGTCCTGCATAATTGTCTTCGATCGCACCCAGAAAGTGCGTCTCAGGTGCGAGGCGGTAGTCAACTGACACAACGACGCAACCGCAATTCTCGGCAATTGTCTGCAGCAAGGTAGCATCCAACTCCGCGGAGCCGGCGGTGAAGCCCCCGCCATGCATATGTAGTAATGCCGGCCGCCCTTTTCTGCCGGGTGCGGGATCGACGATGACTAGCCGCACCTCCGGCGCTCCGGGCGGTCCAGGAATGCGCCTCTCGACGAGCTGAGGTGCGGGTGTGGGTAACGGCGGAGGGTAAACTAGGTCGGCCAAATTAATTTTGGACAGGATCTTCAAGAGAGGTATCAGTTCAGGGTCAACGAACGCATAGCGGTTTCCGGCGGCGACTTCCGGTATTCGTGCTTGCAGCTCAGCGGCGTGCAACACTGCCGGTGCGATGCGGAGCGCAATGCCTGTTCCGACCGCGTTCCTCAAAAACTCACGTCTGTCCATATCCTTCATCCCTATCGAAGTGTGGCTTGATTTGGACCGGCCGATCTCGCTGCACAACCACGCAGTTAGCGAGGAAATTTGGCAGCTTAACCTCAGACTTCACCGCAGAACCCGCCATCGCACCAGCCATAAGCAATCAGCGATTTCTCCTTCGAGTATCTCTTTCATGACATTTGGTCACGGGTGCCGGCGTCTGGAAATGACATCACAAAACGGAAGCGCATATCATCTCCGTACCATTGAGGAAACGCAACGTTCCAAAGATTGTTGTATAGATTGACGTGGACCCCCTCGGTCATATCCGGCTGGCTGTTATTGAAGTCGGTCAGCAGCCGCTGACCAGGAGCTACGAGCGGCGCATCCAGAGTTTCCACCAAGAACGCTCCACGGTCATCGCGATAGCTAATCCGGCGGGTTACCGCATGCAGGTGGCGCCCACCATACGAAATCACGTTGTGTGGTGATATGAAGCGGTTCACCTTCTCGAGCTGCCAACCTTCCTGCGATGGCGCGTTTGGAGAGAACGAAAACCACATCGCCTCCGGCAGCCGGTTTGCCCGCTTTTCGAAACACCAGAGCGTAACGTGAATTTCCGGCGTGGTTTTCGGCAGCAGAATCTCCTCCACTAATATCCGAGGCCAGCTTACAAACTTTGCCATCTTCGCACCAGCATCCGGCATCTGCAGTTCTAAGAGAATCCGATAAGCGTCCGCGGTCTCTTCGCAGTGTGTGCTTTTGAGAATTGGTTCCCAGGTGCGAGGTTCGATCGGATATTTATCGAGCCCCGGCTTTCCCCAAACGTCGCTTGCCCACGGTATCTTGGGATATGGAGAGTATTGCCTGACATACCGCCGGCAGTCCGCACTGGAGAACATTTGATAGCGGAAAAGCGCTAACGGATGTACTCCAGAAGCCCACTCGCGGCCGGTACGGCGATCGAGCAATCGCTGGATAGCTCCCGTCTTCGGGTCGAGCGCAAGAATGAAGTGTTTTGCCCTGATATCCATGCCAGCGGTGTGCTGTTTCGAGCGATGAATTTCTGGTGCTACTGGCGCGAGCGACAGGAGCCGCTGCTGGGCTTCACTACGGAGTTGCGGTGGCAGTGCCTCTACTGCTTTGTCGATGTCAGCGCGCTTCTCAGCCCAGCACGCTTCCAGCCTTTGAAAGGCCGGATCGGTGGTTCTTGCTTTGGCTAATTCATCCGGCGTGTAGATGTCAGGGTGATCGAGAAGTACATCAGGCCGGGGAACCTTGCGATTGGCATCTTGCGACCGAGCCGCAACACCAGTATCCAATCCCCAATTATGCTCGGTAGCAAGAATCAGTTTAGAACTAAAGGCCAGGTCAACGGGATCACCGGACTTAAATGCTCCTTTGGAAAGCCACTCGAGACGCAAACGAGAAAGTTCACGATAACGAACCATCTTGGTAGGATCTGATCCAGTCCCATAAAGCCAGGTATCACCAATCTCCTGAGTTACCAGCGGCAAACTGTCAACGACAGGCTGAACAGCCTTGGCGACCGTATTGAGATTAGTGGCGACAATCTTCGCATTCGGGAATTGGCGATGCAGGTCTGCGTAGTACCCCTTGATTTCACTTATTGGATGCGGCCCGGTGTTATCGCCACGCACGTTGATCGCGATAGCGACGTCCGTTCCTGGAATTACTGCGGTTCCGCCATAGTCCAATAAATGATATAGGACAGTAATCTGAGCACCGTTCGGATCGCGCCAATTGAACAAATGTGGAGCCGGAGGCACATCGGGAGGATGCGGGTTTACACCGATGTCGAGGAACTGAATTCCCGCTTCAGTTGCGGGACCGATCAAGCTCCTGGTATGGCCCGGCACGTCCGACAATTTTCCGGCGATCGTCTTGATTCCAAAACGCCGATCCAGTGCTTTGGAAATACCAAATGCACTCCTCATCAGAGACCGGTCGAGCAATTCGGAGTACCAGGTGAACGGCATGGCGTGCCAGGCGATCTGGCCGTCAGTCAGAGCCTGTTCCAAGTTTCTGCGGTTCTCCGGGGAGGCACGTTCCAGATATTCATAAATCATCCAAGAAGAGAGGGTCCAAACATAACGCTCCTCTCCATTCGTATGCGCCAAGTTCCTCGCCGTCTCAATCGCCGTTGGGATATAGTTTTCGAAATACGTTTGGATTACTTTGTATTCGAAATCGGTAAAACCGAGATCCAGATGGCACATTGCGACAACATAGACTTTACTGATTTTCGGTTGCGGAAGATTTTGCTGCAGATTCTGGGCAAAGACGTGCGCGGGTCCCAGTTCGACTGCAAGCGTGGCTGTGGCGGCTTTCAGAAATTCGCGTCTCTTCATCGTTCCCTCAATTCCGCCAAGTCTGGTGTAGTCCTCCGCGCCCTTCTCCGGAAGGGGACGGGTAGAAGCGCGATGTAAAAATATATTCTCCCGATCCGATCTCATAAGTGACAGCACCAGGTACTGAACGTCCGAGGCGTACGCCCCTAGATGTTCCCGCCTCTCTTCCGTTTTCTTTAATGGAAGCGGGATCGCTGGTCGGAATGTAGACGGTCGCAGTGGTGTTCAGCGGAATCGATACGCGGAGGGTGAAATTGTTTCCTTCACGGCGCCAGTTCGTTGCGATTTTTCCATACGGTGAATTGTGAGATGCTCTGACAAACGTCAGGTCCTCGGACATCCTCGGATGAACCAGGATGTGTTTGAATCCAGGATGTTCCGGGTCAGACTTGATTCCCGCCAAGTCCTCATACAGCCAAGTGGAGAAATCGCCGAGCAGCATCAAATGGTTCCTGGAATTCATCGCCGGATCGGCGGTATTTCCATTCCAAAGTTCCCAGATGGTAGTTGCGCCCTGGCTGATCATGTAGCCCCAACTCGGGTAGGTGGTCTGCGAAGCGATCCGATAGGCAACATCCGGACGCCCGTTCTCTGCAACAGTCTGCATAAGCCATTCGGAGCCAACGAGTCCCGTTCCTATGTGGCCTTTCGAGTCCACTTCAATTTTGTTAATCAGGGCATTGTAGATTGCCTTCCGATGGCCTTCCGGCGTTAGGCCAAGCGCAAGCGGAAGAACGCTTGAGGTCTGTGTGCCATTGTCGTACTGGCTGGTTGTGGAGTTGAAATATTTCGCATTGAAGGCTGCTTTCAATTTCGATGCCTGATCATCAAATACATGCTGATCTTCCGGATGCCCACTGATTGCTGCGAACCTGGACATTAGGTGCAGGATGTAATAGAAATACGTGGTGCCGAGGATCTCCGGAGCGGTCTTGGTGGCGGGATCATCGCTCTGGACCAATTTGAGCGATTTCGGCGGCACGCACCAGTCGCCGTAGACGTCGATTGGCATCAGATCGCCCTTGATGAATGTGCGCATATGATCGACCCAGCGCTTCATGGCCGGATAGTGCTTCTGGATGACCTGATCGTCGCCATATTGCTGATGTAGCATCTCCGTGACGAGAAAAAAGCTGGCGGGCCATACCACGTTCTCGTTGTAAAAAGGCCAATAGGACGGTGCCACGTCATTGATACGGCCTTCGCTGTCCATCGTGTCCTCAATGTCCTGCAGCCACTGGGAATAAAATTGGCCCACATCAAAGACGAACGATTCACCTTTACTTTCTGCGGATCGGTCGCCTAGCCAGCCTTGGCGCTCGTCTCGCTGGGGACAGTCCGTAGGAATGCTATGGTAGTTACCTCGTTCACCCCAAAGCACGTTTCGGTAAATGTGATTGATGACATCGCTCGACGTGATGAGATCCGCATTCTCGCTCATCGCATCGTACACAACACGGCCGGTAAGTGCGGACAATGGCGGTGTACCTGGGAAGCCGCGGACTTCCACATACCGAAAACCGTGAGAGGTAAATCGAGGCTCGTAGGTTTCTGTGCCTTTTCCCTTGAGGATGTACACGTCTGTCTGGCGGGCGGAGCGCAGATTGTCGGTATACAACATGCCATTTGGGCGTAGCGTCTCCGCATATCGCACAGTAATGCGGGTTCCGGCCCGCGCTGAAACCTGCAACCGGGCCCAGCCCACCATGTTCTGACTCATGTCATAGACGTAGACCCCAGGCATCGGCTGCGTAATTTTCGCTGGCTTCACGTCGCGCATCACCCGGATCGGGTCGCTCATCTGTGCGCGGAGTACACCTGTGGGAGGATCGACGATTTCGGCTGCGGACCATGTGCGATCATGGAACCCGGGCGACGACCAGCCTGTCTGTTCCATTCGCGCGTCATACTCTTCACCGTCATAATCGTTGTTAGCACGTATCGGCCCACCAGTTGTCGCCTTCCAGCTGCCATCTGTCGTCACGGTGACGCGCTTACCATTGCCATATTCAATTTCGAGCTGAAGCAGCGCTTTTGGGTACCCGAAATTGCGGGTAAGTACGGGTATGTAGCGACGCGGCGCATAGTATCGTCCATTGCCAAGGAGAATGCCGATGGCATTGTTGCCGCCGTGGAGAAGGTTCGCGACATCGTAGGTCACGTACAGAACTCGTTTGTCATATTCCGTTAACGCCGGAGCCAGCACATCTTTTCCCACTTTTCGGCCATTGATGTACAGCTCGTAATAGCCAAGCCCGCTGATGTACACCGTTGCCTTGCGTGGAACATCGGCCAGCCGGAATTGCTTGCGCAACATGCGTGCGGGCAATCGGGTCCGCTCCGCAGCCGTATCCGGGAGAGGCAGATTGCCGACAACTTTGGCATTCTCCCATTGTGCATCGTTAAATTCTGGCTTCCCCCAATCCGCCTTTTCCGTATCAGACACCTTCCACTGCCCGTTCGTCTGTATATGCCGGATCTGCCCGTCGGCCATATCGAGAGTGATCCCCGCTATGATCGAGTCTGTAAGAGAGTTCGGTTCCAACTTGACCGCAATGACGTTGTGACCAGGATGGATCATCCCCGAAATATTCTGCGCGGCATACCCGTGAGGGAACTTTCCTAAATATGGGGTGATCTTTGTCCCATTCACAAAAACCGTGACCTCCCCGGAGCCCGCGGCAACCAACAATCCATAACTGACGGGATTCGCCGGCAGGATTTCAAATGTTTGCCGGAACCATAGAGGTCGCTGGCCTGCCGCCCTGGCAGAAAGCCAGTGGGCCCCGCTGAACTCCTCGGGTTCTGCTTCACCGCTGTTCGCGCCAATCCACTTACCAACCCAATCGCTCTGCCGCAGCAGCCCCATAGACCATCTCGCCGGATCGCTCCACGGTGAAGTGGTGCCGTCCTGGTCCCAGACCTGCACCTTCCACCAAACAGATTGTCTGGAATCCAGTGTCTTTCCGCCATACCGCAATTGAATCGATTGGTCCGATTCAGTCTTTTTCGTGTCCCACAGATCACCATCATCGGCATTAAGAAGAGCCGGTGAAGTTGCGACTAGAATGCGATACGCAGACTGCTTCTGGCTTCGTTCACCAGGTTTCGCCGATACGAGAATCCAGCTTAAGCGCGGTTGTGTGGCATCGATGCCCAGCGGATTAACCTGATATTCACAGCGGAGGGTTGTAACTTGGACGCTGCTTGTTGCTGTCCAGGCGTGTCGGACCAAACCCAGCAGGAGAATCAACAGCAGAAAACTACGCCCCTTGCAGCTGCAAAGTCGAAAATGTACTGGGATGGTCTTCATTGAGCTGCAAACTATCAATCTCACAGATAAACGTCAAGCGAGGTGAAGCATACCCCGCAAGTTTCGCAACGCGAATAACCGGTGGATTGCGAACCTTGCAAATCCTAATAGGATCCGGCAATGGGACGTAGAGGCGCGTTCATTCTATCGAGCATGTTGTTTCGTTTGCCGAAACTCTGTGAGACACTTGGTCTCCGGCAGAAGCGGAGGGTGGAGGACTCAACTTTTCCTGGAATTTTCAAGTCCAGATACGAAGATCCTTCACCCTGAAGAATGGCGCAGCCTATACCGATCGATTCATTAAGCCCGTTCTGTTTCGTAGGGAGAACCCTCACCGTGAATCAAAACACTTGCTTGACGGCTCCTGGCGCGACCCATATAGCCTGTATTGTGTTCCGACCGAAGCGAACTCCGCCCTCAAAAAGCAGCGACACCGATCGAGAGGTTTAGAAACGAATGAAGATTCGCGAGTTGAAGTGTCACGTCGTGCCTATGGGAGGATCGTGGTTAACCGACGCGGTGGTCGCAAATCCCATGTCGATTTATCCGGAGTATTGGGAAAAGCGGTCTTCCTGGTATCGCAAGATGTCAGCCGCAGTAATCGAGATCGTTCTCGATAATGGTATCTCCGGTTTTGGATTTGTAGGCGGTGGCAAAGGCAGCGCTGTGGTTCACCTGCTCGACGAGCAATTGCGTGAACTGGTAGTTGGTAAGTCTGTCTTCGATACGGAGCTCATTCAGGAACAGCTTTATCGCGCCTCGATCTTCTATGGACGTGGCGGGCTAGCGCAGTGCGTGCTTTCGGGGATTGACATTGCTTTGTGGGACGCAAAGGGGAAGCTCCTCGGCCAGCCTGTCTACAACCTGCTCGGCGGCAAGACGCGAGAACGCCTCAAATCCTACTACACGGGAAATGATCCAGCCGCGCTCAGCGAATTCGGAATACGCGACATGAAGATCGCTGTTCCCTACGGCCCCGCTCATGGTGAAGATGGCATGCGGAAGAACGAAGAGATCGTTTCTAAAGCCCGAGAGACGATCGGCTCCGAAGGCTTTATAGCGTTGGATATCTATATGTCCTGGGATGTTCCTTACACGCTACGGATGTATGATCGGTTGCGCGATTATGGCATCGCGTGGCTCGAAGAGCCGGTTCCTCCAGATAACTACGAGGGCTATCGCGAAATTCGCCGTTCGGTCAATACTATGGTGACGGGCGGGGAGCACGAATACACTCTCGAGGGCTTTCGGCGGCTTATCGAAGAGGGCTGCGTGGACATTGTGCAGCCTGATATTTATCGGGCCGGTGGGCCAACCGGGTTGAAGAAAATTGCAGCGTTGGCTAAGGCACATCATATCAAGCTTATCTGCCACGGCATTGGTAGCCCGACCTACCACTTCTTGATTTCTAATGGACCCGAATTGACTCCGTTTTGCGAATACCTGGACATCTATCGCGGTGCAACAAAGGAGTGGGTGTTGACAGATGATCCGCGCCCGGAGAACGGGTGGCTTTCTCTGAGTGACGGGCCAGGCTTTGGATATAGTCTGAACGAGAAGGTGTTTCAGGATCAGACACCAGTTACCCCAATCTGGTAACCGGCATCCTTGGATCAAGGCTGAAGCGCTTCCATGCGATCCAGGTGCAAGGAGAAACAACTTAAATGACTCTCGCTTTGGGCGGAATAATTCCGATTCTACCGACCCCCTTTACTGCGACGGGTGCAATCGATGATGAGGGCTTTGCAAATGTAGTTGAGGCAGCGATTGCAGCTGGAGTCGATGGCGTTGCAATGTTCGGTCTAGCTAGCGAGTACTACAAGCTGACCGACGCCGAACGTTTTCACCTTACCGAAGTGCTTGTCCAGAAGGTCGCGAAGAGATGCCCGGTTGTGATCTCCATCGTTCCTCATGCTACACAGGTGGCCGTGACGGAGGCCGTTCGCGCAGTTGAAGCTGGCGCGGATGCGATCATGGTGTTGCCACCGTTTTTTCTTGCGCCACAGACGGATGCCATTATCCGGCACATTCACGACATCGCCGCCGCTGTAGCAGTTCCCATAATTGTGCAGTATGCTCCTCTCCAGACCGGCCGCGTCATCGAGATGCAAGCCTTCGCCCAATTGCGCAGCAAGCTCCCCAACATCAGCCATATCAAAGTGGACCTTGTTCCATCGGGCCCGACGATCTCGAGCTTGCGCGCCCATTCGCTAGAATCGCTGGTAGGTTACATGGGGCTGCACCTGCCGGAAGATTTCCGCAGGGGAGTAGGTGGCGTGATGCCGACGGTATCTATCTCTGCCGCTTTTGTGAAAATCTGGCAGCTATTGTCCCAAGATGAACAGCAGGCGCGGAGCCTGCATCGAGAAGTGCTCCCTCTGCTGAACTTCATGATGCAATCTATCGAGTTTCTGATCGCGTGTGAGAAGGAACTGTTGGCCCATCGCGGAATTCTTCGTTCCCCTTATTGCCGAGAGCCTGCATACCATCTGGATCCAACCCAGAGAGCTGAACTGAGTGCGCATGCAAATCATCTTGCATCCTGGCTGGGCTGAGCTAATTTGATCTGAAAAACAGAAAGTGAGATGCAGGATGGAAAGAGTTTGTTTCCTGTTACAGGTTCGCCATGAGCGGCTGGAGGAATACAAGGAGCGACATCAAAAGGTTTGGCCCGATATGCTTCGGGCACTGCAGCAATGCGGATGGCGCAACTATTCTCTGTTTCTTAGAGAAGATGGATTGTTGATCGGATATTTTGAACCTGACGACTTCGAATCCGCCACAAACTCGCTTGCACGCGAAGAGATCAATACGACCTGGCAACGTGAAATGGCTCCATTTTTCACCAGTTTAAGCATCGGGGTACCTGATAGAAGCATGTCTCCACTCGAAGAAATTTTTCATCTTGATTGACTGTTAATTGTTTCTGTCTGCCGAGCTGGTCAACCTGGCATCAATACGTTGCACGGCCTCCGCTCACGTCGTAGCATTGCGCGGTGACGAAGGAGCAATCGGGGCTTGCCAGAAAATGGACGACAGCAGCAATTTCCTCTGGTTTGCCTGTGCGGCGCATCGGGATCCTATCCGTCATGTAAGTCACCTGCTCCGGCGTGAGCTGTTCGAGAATCTTCGTTTGTACTACGGCAGGACTCACAGCATTGACACAGATGCCCTCCGTGGCGACTTCTTTACCGAGAGATTTCGTAAGACCGATTACTCCTGCTTTGGTTGCCGAATACGGCACCATGAGGGGATTACCTTCTTTTCCAGCGATGGAAGCGATGTTCACAATGCGTCCATACTTGCGTTGTCGCATATGAGGCAAAACAGCTCGGCAGAAGTAGAAAATGCTACTAAGGTTGACGGCGACTGCTTTGTCCCACGCTTCATTGGTCTGTTCCCATACTGGTGCTGCGGAGCCTGCGATGCCAGCATTGTTGACCAGGATGTCGATGCGAGAGGTCCGGCGCAGCACATCCGCCACTGTTTTCTCGATGGACTCCGAACGAGATACATCTGTGCGTATAGCAAATGCTCCCTGCCCCAACCGGCTCGCCACAGCCTCAGCATCTGCCAGGTTCAGGTCCGCAATGACAACAACCGCGCCTGCACGGCTTAGCCGATCGGCAATCGCCTCTCCGATGCCGGTTGCCGCACCGGTTACGATAGCCGTCTGCCCAGTCAATTCGAACATTTATTCTTCCTCCCTGAACGTATGCGTGTGCGCACATCGGTAGTGCCATGTAGGGTGCGTCAGCCTATTCTTCTCTGAAAACGATTCTTGTTTCAATTTAAATCGAACCGTGCGGTGGAGTTTCGCAAGCAGAACCTTCAATCGCCGTGCGCGATCTTTTATCTTTGAATCGCGAGGACGATTGGCCCGCTATCTTGGCAGGAAACTGGCGACGATTGTTTTCGATTTACGAACTTTTACGGCATGTCCCGTGTCGTAACTCGGAGGCAGAAGATGCTATATATTCCGCAAAGGAATCCTTAGTGTAATCCAGGTGGCGGTCAGGATGTTCAGCTTTGCTGTCACGAATAGTTGTTCTGCAGCGCAAAACGACATTCAATAAAGATCGCATTACGATTTCTTCATTTGATCGCCGGAACAATATCAAGTCTTGGTTGGCAAGCTTGAAAATCCACGCCGAATCATGGCGATAGTTGCAATGTGTACCGGGTTGAGAGTCTCCGAAATTCTGGCGCTCCGTTGGAAACACATCGATTTTTCTGTGGGAACCATGCTGGTACCGCAAGGACTTGTTCATGGCCGAATCGGATCAGTCAAGACAGAAGCATCCTCCAACGAAATACCCATAGATCCCTAGTTTGCTACGATTTTACAGGCGTGGAAAGAGAAAACTGACTTGAGATTGGTCTTCCCTTCTCCGACCACCGGCTCCTACTTCCATGCGAGGATCATCCAACAAAAGTTCG
>JBEPVW010000073.1:0-14195 GCA_041690775.1 Acidobacteriota bacterium
AAGGAGTTCGGAAGGTTGGACGTGTTGGTGAACAACGCGGGCGTCTATCAGTTTGGCGCGTTGGAACAGATTACAGAGGAGCATTTTCATCGGCAGTTCAACACCAACGTGCTGGGGCTCATCCTGACAATCCAGGAAGGGACCAAGCTCTTCGGTTCAGAAGGCGGAAGTGTCATCAATATCGGCTCCGTAGTGAGCCGTCTGACGCCACCGGCGGCCGCAGTCTATACAGCGACCAAGGGCGCTGTCGATGCGGTGACACGAGTGCTGGCGAAAGAACTCGGGCCAAAGAAAATCCGCGTGAATTCCATCAATCCTGGAATGGTCGAAACAGAAGGCACCCATTCTGCGGGATTTATCGGAAGCGACTTCCAAACTCATTCCGAGGCGCAGACGCCGCTTGGCCGCATTGGGCAGCCGGAAGACATTGCGCCGATCGCTGTTTTTCTGGCATCCGCGGACTCAGGTTGGATGACTGGCGAAACGTTGCTCGCATCGGGGGGCTTGCGCTAAGAGCCCGCAGAGCAACTCAGGCGCGCATCCATTCGGGCAAATCGGAGGCGATGGATTCCCGCACGGCAATCATCAGTTCTTCCCGAGTCGAATAGTCCGCAGCCAGTATCGGGGGATGGAAGTGGACATGGGCGTCGCCTGGCGTGATCTGCAGGCTGCCTTTCCGCATCATCCCCTCCGTGCCGTAGATGGAGACCGGGATGATTGGCGCGCTCGTTTGTTGTGCGAGATAAAACGGCCCCTTTTTGAAAGGAAGCATATGGCCAGTGCGCGACCGCGTGCCTTCGGGGAAACTGGTGATATGCACGCCGGAAGTCAGCACGGCGGAGGCCTGTCGAATGCTCTCCCGCGCGGCCTCTCGCGACCCGCTCCGGTCAACGGCGACAAATCCTCCCATGCGCATGGCTCGGCCGATGACGGGAATTTTCAGCAATTCTCTTTTTATGAAAACCGCCGTGCGGCCCGGAATTAACGGGAGAAGCACCGGCGGGTCAAGATTGGAAACATGATTTGCCATGAAGATGCAGGCCTGATTGCGCGGGACATTTTCCAGTCCTTGCGAAGGGACGCGAATTCCTGTCCAGCGAATTCCGGTGGCGGCAATCCACATTGAAGAGCGATAAAGAAAGGTGATGTCTCCGGTGATCCAGGTCCAGGGAAAGGCCACCAGCGCCACGATCGGCGACAGCACAGCATAGCAGAGGACAATTTTAATGGTGGCGATCATCGGGCAATCGAGGCTCGCAATCTGCTTCCGCGGCCCGCCCGCAAATGTTTAGGCAGCTTCCGGTAAATTCCGTCGAACCCGCCGTTGGAGAGGATAGCTACAATATCCCCGCTTCGCAGATGCGTGCCGAGGTATTCGATGATCGCCTCAACGTCCGGCAATTGGCGAGCGGCCCCGCCACCTTCCTGCAGCGCCTTCACGACATGTTCGGGATGAAGTAACTGTGCAGGCGGAATATTGGCCGGCTGATACACGGCGGCCAGGATGACCTCATCGGCAAGCGCGAGGCTTTCTGTCAGTTCGCGCTCAAACACGTTGCGGCGGAGTGTGTTCGAGCGCGGCTCCAGCACAGCCCACAGGCGCGAGCCCGGATGTTGCGATTTCAGCGCACGCAAAGTTTCGCGAATCGCTGTCGGATGATGGGCGAAATCATCGATCAACGTAATGCCGTCGATTTCCGCGATCACTTCAAGGCGGCGCTTTACGCTGCGGAAAGTACGCAGGGCGTCTCGAATGGCATCTGCGGGAATGCCTTGCCCAAATGCGAGAGCAGCAGCAGCAGTCGCGTTCAACACGTTATGTTCGCCGACAACGGGCATTTCAACTTCGAGCCAAGGCTGTCCCTTCTGTTCAATACGCCAATGGCTCCGGTTGCCCTGGATCGAAAGAGCCCCGATTCGCCAATGAGATTCGCACGCAAATCCGTAGGATTCCACCGGGCAGAACGCGCGCTGAACGCATTCCGTCACATTGCTCGATCCATCGAAGGCCACAATGCGGCCGCTTCTCGGCACCAGATTCACCAGACGCTTGAATGCCGTCTTCACGGAATCCAGGTCCGCATAGATGTCGGCGTGATCGAACTCGACATGGGTGAGAATCAAGGCGTCAGGAAAATAATGAAGGAACTTCGGGCCTTTATCGAAGAACGCCGTGTCGTATTCATCCCCCTCCAGAATGAAGGGCCGTGTTGGACGAAGCGCAAAGCTGGAGCCGAAGTTTTCCGCGATTCCACCGACTAAAAAAGAAGGGGCAAGCTCAGGATTTCCGGCGGCGGCAGTTTCGTAGATCCACGCCAGCATGCTCGTTGTCGTGGTTTTGCCGTGCGTTCCCGCAACCACCAGAGACTCGCGCCCGCTGAGAAATTCCTGGTGGATCATTTGTGCGAGGGAGCAAAAGGGAATGCGCTCATCCAATACGTATTCCACTTCCGGATTGCCGCGCGAAATGGCATTGCCGATGATGACAAGGTCGGGTCGTGGCTCAAGATTCTGCTCAGAAAATGGCTGCGCCAGCGAAATGTTGAGCTGCTGCAGCAGATCGGACATGGGCGGATACGCCGCCTTGTCGGAGCCGGTTACACGCCAACCGCGCAACTGCAGGAGGCCTGCAAGCGAGGCCATGGCGCTGCCGCAAATTCCGATCAAATGGACGTGCTTTGATTCGGTCATCTGTTTCTTTCGTTCAGCGTTACCGAAGGTTCCGTGAACCGCAGAAGCGGCTGTTCTGCCAGGCCGAGTTCACATTGCACACCGATCGGCACGGTGATATTTCTTTCCGAGACATGGCCGGAGCGGAGGCCGATCGCCACCGGACCGGGAAAGTCTGCGAGCACGCGCAGCAGCACAGCATCCAGCAAACTTTCTGGTGTGCCGGGCTGCACGCAATTCATCATCGAACCGAATACGATACCGCGAACCTGATCGAGTTTGCCGGCCAGCCGCAACTGTAGCAGCATTCGCTCCATTTGATATGGCTTAACGCCGACATCTTCGAGAAACAGGATCGAGCCTTCCGTTTGTATCTCATAAGGCGTGCCAAGCGACGCCACCATCAGGGAAAAACATCCGCCATAAAACTTTCCTTGCGCACGACCCGGCTTCAGGATGCGCAGCCCCGCTTCGGGCCCGAGTTGCCATGGTTGATCCTGAGAAAGCGCCGAGCGCCAGCTTGGAATATCGATGCCGCCATCTCGCGCAAAATCTCCTGCCGCCATTGGCCCATGAAAAACCACCAGCCCGGTTGCGTCGTGCAGCCAGGTTTCGAGGCTCGTGATGTCACTGCATCCAACCAGAATTTTTGGATTGCGGCGCACCAGCTCAAGATCAAGTCCATCCAGCAGTTCCGCGGAACCGTAACCGCCACGGTTACAAATAACCGCCTTCACGGATGGGTCGGCGAACGCGGCATGCAAATCGTCTAAACGCTGCGCCGTGGTTCCAGCAGTATATTGCCCAGACCGCGCCAAAGCATTGGCCGCGAGTTGCGGTTCATAGCCCAGCTCGTGCAGTGAGTCCATACCAAGTTCAGCGTTCCGCGGATCGAACCAGCTAGCGGGGGAAATAAGACGTACTGCATCGCCAGATCGAAGCGCAGCCGGATGAACCGTCTGGTGCGAAGCGGATTTTTGCGCTTTATCGGGCGCGGTCATAGGAGCAGGCACTCCCCTTGAGCGATGATTTCCGCGGGTCCGGTCAGCAGCAGGTTGGCGGGGTCCTCAGGCCAGCTCACGGTTTGTTCACCGCCTTCCGCGATGACGGTCAGCGATCGAGAAACGCCGCGTACTTTGATGCTGGCGGCCGCGGATGCCGAGGTTCCGGTGCCGGAAGACTGCGTGGGGCCAACACCGCGCTCGAAAATCCGAAATGCGATCGTATTTGTATCCGTGACACGCACAAATTCCACATTGGTGCCATTCGGGAAGTGTGGGTGGACGCAGATTTCCTCGCCAATCCGCTGCCACGGACGGCCGAAGCACTCAAAAGATTCGGCGTCGACAAAAATAACAAAGTGCGGATTGCCGATGGAGACATGGAAGCCCGCGATCGCCGTTCCATCTCTCAGCTTAATTGTCGCCGGCTCAACCGTAGGGACTCCCATTTCTGTTGCAATGCGATAGCGGGGATGATTGCGCTCCAGAACGCGACAGCGTCGCACTCCGGCATGCGTTCGGATGGAGATATCGTCGGCATCCTGCTGCTGCGACAGATAGGCGGCTACGCAGCGCGTGCCGTTGCCGGAGATTTCTCCCTCCGAGCCATCTGCATTGAAAAGACGGATGGCAAACCCGCCGTTGTTCGAAAGGGAAAGATATTCAATGCCGTCCGCGCCGATCCCGGTATGGCGGTCGCAGAGCCTGCGCGCGATTTCAGAATAGCGGCCCTCATTTTCAGGCCCGTCGAGGGGCTCCTCAATAATCAAAAAATCATTGCCGCAGGCGTGCGCCTTTACGAATGGAATCACCGTAGCTCCTTGGGCAAGCCAGCATCTGTGGAGATACGTAAGACATAGCGGCGATCCTGGAATATATATTTTCCGCTGAGAACGCGGGCGATCGCTTCAGGGTATGCAAGATGTTCCTGCTCCAAAATGCGCGCGGACAGCGTCGATTCATCATCGTCAGCGAGTACCGGTACGGCGCGCTGCAACACAATCGGCCCATGATCAAGCTCGTCATCGACAAAATGCACGGTACACCCCGTGATGCCAACCCCATACTCCAAAGCCTGATGTTGAGCGTCCAACCCGGGGAACGCGGGCAGCAGAGAAGGATGAATATTCAGAATAGCGCGGGGAAAGGCAGCCACGAACCCTGGCGACAGCAGCCGCATGTATCCGGCAAGGCAAACCAGTTCCGCGCCGTGTTCGCGCAGGCAGGCGATTGTCTCCAGATCCTGCTCAGCGCGTTTGCGGCCATGGGCTTCGATGGTTTGCGTCGGCAACCCGCGCGTCTGTGCGGCAGCAATTCCGGGTGCGTCGGCACGGTTCGAAATGACGATGGAGATTTCCGCGTTTTGCAGTTTGCCGTGATCGATGGCGTCAGCGATAGCAAGAAAATTGGACCCACGACCGGAGAGAAGGATGCCAAGGCGCGTCATGATTTTGATCAGTTGTAAAGCACCCGGCGGTCGCCCTTAGTGACCTTGCCGATCACTGCATGGGGTTCGCTGGCGCGGTCCAGTAAAGATTTCACACGCTTGTATTTTTCCGGCTGAACCACGCAGATCAGGCCGATGCCCATGTTGAAAGTGCGCAGCATTTCTTCCTGCTCCACGTTACCCAGCATTCGCAGATGATCGAAGATCGGCAGCACCGTCCAGGAGCCCAGCTCAATGGCAGCAGAAACATTTTTGGGCAAAATGCGAGGAAGATTTTCGGTGATGCCACCGCCGGTGATATGCGCCATGCCCATGACCAGATCTGCCGCGGTAAGCTTACGGATGATGTTCAGATAGCTGCGGTGGGTTTTCATCAGCGCCACACCGGCTTTTTCGCGCAGCTCATTCACGTAGTGGTCCGGCGTGTAGCGGGCGACTTCAAAAAATAATTTGCGGGCCAGCGAATAGCCGTTGGTATGCAGCCCGGTCGAAGGAAGGCCGACAATCAAATCTCCCGCGCGAATGCCCGCACCGGTAATGATTTTCTCGCGTTCCGCCACCCCGACGATAAAGCCGGCAAGATCATATTCGCCATCCGCATAAAACCCGGGCATCTGGGCGGTTTCTCCGCCGATGAGCGCGCAGCCATTGGCGCGGCACGCATCCGCGAGTCCGGAAACAACCTTCTCCGCAACTTCGCCCTCAAGTTTTCCGGTCGCCAGATAGTCGAGAAAAAACAGCGGCGTGGCCGCTTGTACGGCAATATCGTTCACACAGTGGTTCACCAGGTCCGCGCCAATTGTGTGGTGCATGTTCAGATCGAACGCGATTTTCAGTTTCGTGCCGACACCGTCGGCACTGGAAACCAATACCGGATTTTTATAACGGGCGGTATCCAGCTTGAAAAGGCCGCTAAAGCCTCCAATTTCGCTCAATACCTGTTTGTTGAAGGTTCGCTGCGCAAGATATTTGATGCGCTGCTTTGTACGTTCGCCGCTGGAAACGTCCACGCCTGCATCGGCGTAGGTGATGGCGGGGGCTGGCTTGGACGATGGCTTACTGGGCACGGGCGTCGGTTCCGAAAACTGCAGGATATTGGTATGCGGATGCCCAGAACTCGAATCATGTTGTGAAACATGCGGAGCGGAAAAAGCGCAAATGCATACCGGGAATCAACAGTGTAGCATCCGCAACTCCGCCGTTCCGGACTTGTCGCACTGTAAAAAATCGTAACAGGCAATTACAAAATTATTGAAAGCGCGACCTGGTTATGTCCCACGCTTCGCCGGAGAAGCGAAGGATGGGGAACCCGGCTCCTTATACTGATAGACAATGGTGCAATCCGCTCAATCCCTTCGTCCCATGACCCGCTCCCGTGCTTTGCAGCAAAGGGCGGAAGCATTCTTGCCGGGTGGCGTGGACTCTCCCGTGCGCGCGTTTCGTGCTGTTGGCGGCGATCCGCCGTTCGTGGTTCGCGCCGAAGGGGCCTGTTTATGGGACGCCGACGGCAACCGTTATGTGGATTATTTCGGCTCCTGGGGGCCGATGATTCTGGGCCACGCCGCTCCCCATGTGGTTCGGGCTGTGCAGGAGGCAGCCGCGCGCGGGACCAGCTTCGGGGCCTCCACCCCCACTGAAGCGGATCTGGCGGAGATGGTTCATCGAGCATTCCCCGCCGTGGAAATGCTGCGCTTTGTCAGTTCCGGGACAGAAGCTACGATGTCGGCTATTCGATTGGCGCGAGCATTTACCGCCCGTAAATTTTTCATTAAATTTGAAGGCTCCTATCACGGCCACGCCGATGCGCTGCTCGTCAAGGCGGGCTCCGGCATCGCTACGCTGGGCATTCCCGGTTCCGCTGGCGTGCCGGAAGAAGCCGTGCAGCACACGATCGCTCTGCCTTACAACAACGTGGCGGCTATCGAGGAAGCTTTCGCCCGCTACAAGGGACAAATTGCCTGCGTGATTGTCGAGCCTGTAGTGGGCAATGCAGGCTGCATTCCGCCTCAGCCCGGCTATCTCGAAGCTTTACGAGAGATCACGCGGCGCGAGGGCGCGGTGCTCATTTTCGACGAGGTAATGACCGGCTTCCGCGTGGCTCTGGGTGGTGCGCAGGAGCTTTACGGCATCCTGCCCGACCTGACCTGCCTGGGGAAAATTCTTGGCGGGGGCCTGCCGTGCGGTGCCTTCGGCGGCCGCGCCGATATCATGCGGATGCTCGCGCCGCTGGGTCCGGTGTACCAGGCTGGAACACTGAGCGGCAATCCGCTGGTCATGGCTGCGGGAATCGCCACGGTCGGGCACCTGTTGGAGCATCGCGAAACCATCTATCCGCAACTGGAAAAAACTTCGATGCTTGTTGTCGATGGAGTCGCCCGCATCGCGCGCGAGGTTGGCGTTCCCCTCGCGGCCAATCGAGTTGGCTCCATGTGGACATGGTTTTTTAGCGCTGGCCCAGTTACGGATTACGCAGGGGCCTGCCGCGCGGATACCGCACAGTTCGCGATGTTCCACCGCGCCATGATGGAGGAGGGTGTATGGCTGCCGCCGTCGCAGTTTGAGGCGGCGTTCCTGGGAGCCTCGCATGGGGAAGATGAGATTGGCGCAACGTTAGCCGCCGCCAGGGGCGCTATAGAATGCGTCCGGGCGATTGCCTGACCGCTCCGTCCACCTCTGCGCGCGGGAGTCACGTTATTTGTAACTAACCTGCCCGATTTGCCGTCTTCCTCGGATTCCATAAAGGGTAAGGCAATCCGGCGAGACGGTTGATCGCAAGTGCTTGAACGGCCAACAGCACAACGGCTGCCTCGATAATGACCAGGTCTTTGGGGTGCGAAATCAATCCCAGCGAAACAATCAAGGTCGTCGCTCCGGCGGGCGGATGACTGACCCGCAACAGGATCATGACCGCGCCTGTGGCCGACAGGGACAATGCCGCGGACAGAATCATCGGCCAGTAGATGCCGGGATGCGTCGCAACCGGGGAGGGCCACGCTCCGGTGAGACGGAGTGCCAAGTAGCCGCAGGTCAGTCCGATGGCGTGGCCAAGAATTGCATTGCGCGGACTGGCGGATTTCGCCATCGGAGTAAAAAAGAAAAGATAGGCAGTCGGTCCGACTGATGGGAAGACAAACGGATTACTGGTGGCAAACGCAAGCAGCGCAAGAATCGTGACCGTGATGAAGCAGTTGATCGACACATAAACCGCGTGAATAATACGTGGTGGAAAGTGGCGCAACAGCCAGTTCAGTCGCAGGTGTTCCAGCAGCACGACAACATGCTCGAATCCCTCGTGTTCAATGCTGTGAAGCCGCTCCAGGGGCGAATCCGTGGATTCCATTAGACCTGCTCTTACTCCATAGGTCTGCTCTTTTGGATTGCGAGCCGTCGGCCCGGACCCTAAGCCCAGGCGTCCGGCGTGACAAATTCACAGACCTCGCCGCGTTGGGCGAAGTTGTTTTTCCAGTAGGAAATCAGCCGGTCGGTGGCGAAAATAGTGTGGCTTCGATCCTGCCCGCTGTCTGCCTGCCCGCCGTCGTGGAGCAGTGCGTTCGTCGCATATCCTCGCCGCTGGTTTTTGCGGAATCCGCGCAGAACGTGTTGCTCCACCGCTTCCGGCGTGGTCGGTTTCCAGTCATATCCCATGGCATTCCACATTACCGTCGTCAGGCCCAGCTCGCGCGCGAAGCGCAGGATATCCGGCCGCCGGCTTCCATGCGGAGGACGAAACCATCGCACAGGAGCACTCAGCGCATCTTCGAGCGCATCGTTGCAGTCCTGTAATTGCTGCCGGACCACCTTCGGAGAGCGAGTCAGCAGCAGGGGATGGCTCATGGTATGGTTGCCGATCAGGTGCCCGGCTGCGGCCACAGCCCGGGCAATCTCCGGACGCTGCCGGACGAATTGACCAATCATAAAGAATGTCGCCCGCACGCCGTGCTTTGCGAGAACTTCCAGCAAGTGGAAAGTATCCGGGTCAGCGGGCCCATCGTCATAGGTCAGGGCGATCTGGTTGGGATGTTTCGAGGCGACCACGCAGGGACCAAAAATCTGCGATTCCGGCCAGAGACCCGCGTACGCATAACTGCCCGCGGCCAGCATGGTGACTGCTCGGACGCCCAAACCCATGGTTATGCTGGGGAGCCAACTGGCCGCCCATCCGGGTGCCAACGGGTGTGTGAAATTGGAAGCGAAGCCGGCGCTGAGTGGGTTTGAAAGCATTCGTATTCGATGAACCGTTTAGGTGTAACGAACTTCACTGGCCCAGTAAGCCGTCAGGGAGTACCCGCCAAGTATCGCACGCTCTTCTATTTGATACCGTTCAGCCCTTGCGGTTGCAGGAACTGCGTGTTATCTTCGTTTTTTATTCGCCTTTGGGCGAATCTGAAATGAGGGCTCCAGATGGCAAAGCTATTTGAAAATCCGCGATCCATCGCGATTGAAGGGCCGATTCGGGCTGGCAAATCCACTTTGGCGGCGCTGCTGGCCGACAGGATTGGCGCCCGGCGCATCGCCGAACCGAACGAAAATCCTTTTCTTCCCGAATTTTATCGCGGGGAAAAGAGTGCGGCCTTTTCCTCGCAGATGTGGTTCCTGATGACCCGGTACGAGCAGTTGTGCGCCGCCGCGGAACAGGACGCGAGGGCTGGCGAACAAGTCCCCGTGGTCACGGACTACATCTTCGAGAAAGACAAAATTTTTGCCAGCCTGAATCTCAGCGACGACGAACTTGCCTTATACAACCGTCAATACCAATATTTCCGGGACCAGTTGCCGACGCCAGATTTGGTGATCTACCTTCAGGCCTCTCCGCAGGTGCTGCGGAGCCGTGTCCGGCGCAAGGGCTTGGCCGACGAGCGCTCGATTTCCGACGGCTATCTCGAACAGGTCGTCCAGGCATACGAGCACTTTTTCTTCCACTACACGGCCAGCGATCTGCTCATCGTGAATACGGACGACATCGACTTCGTCCACAACAACCAGGACCTGCAAATGTTATTACGCCGGTTGACTGAGCCGGTTCGCGGCACGCAGTATTTCCTGCCGCTCGGCAATGGAGATGCTGGCGGACATCGCAGCCTGTTGCGCGGGACTCGAACGCAAGCCCCCAGCCTGAGTACTCTGGCGCAAGGCTTCGGGCCAGGAGTTGTCCGGGTTGCGCAGAGGCTGAAACGGGCGCTGTAAATATGCGAAGCGCAGTCAATTGGCAGGAACTATAGCGTTTCTGCCGCGACGACGCAATCTCGGCCCTTTTCCTTAGCGCGATAGAGTGCTGCATCCGCATGGCGCACCAGAGCTTCAACCGTAGCGCCATGCTGGGGATAGCAGCAAAGGCCAATGGAAATGCTGAGGCTGTCGAGCGTCTGCACGTGATAGTTGAGTTGCAGCGCGAGCGCCGCCTGTCGCAGCCGCTCTGCGAATTCCAAGGCTGCTTCTATCTCGGTCTCAGGAAGAATCAGCAGAAATTCCTCTCCTCCATACCGACTGACAATGTCCTCTCCTCGAAGCTGGATCTGAAACAGCGTTGCCATTTCCCGCAGAACAGCATCCCCAGCTTCATGACCGAACAAATCATTGATCCGCTTGAAGTGGTCGATGTCAATCATCAGGACAGCAAATGATGACCCTTTACGAAGGCTGCGATGAAACTCGCGTTCCAGCGACTCCTCCATATACCGGCGATTGAAGAGGCCGGTCAACGGATCGCGGATCGACTGTGTCCGCAAAGTTTCCCGCATGTTCAGATTGGCCACGGCAAGAGCCAGATGCTCTGCCAGGGTTTTCACCATTCGTTCCTGGGATTCAGTGAGTGATTCGTTTGCCGAACGCGCCCGGCCTTCCGTGCTCGATCCGCTATCCAGGTAGAGAACTCCAAGGATTTCTCCCTGCGCCATCATCGGGAGGCACATTGCATATCGAGGAGCCGGAGAGCCGATATGCGCGCAAGCCACTCGCGGATCGCTCGCAAGGGAGATGTTGACGCGCGCCCTTCTCAGCCCCCAGCAGTCTGTGATTGGGAAAACATTTTGTACCAGAGCTGGCTGTCCCCAACTTGCAACGACCTCTGCCGTTTCGCGCGCCTGAGTAATGGCAAAAATAGCTCCGCTGAATGTCGGAAGCTGAATTTCGATATGGCGAATGGCAATTCTGTATGCCTCGTCGGGAGAGAGGCAAGACTGCAGCAAGTCATCTGTTTCGCTCAACAGGGAGGCTTCGCTGTTGATGGCACTCAATGCCGCCTGAAGGCGCTTGTACTCGGCAACCTGGCGGCTTAAATCGGTCCATCGTCGCCAGGAGAAGACAGCGAACCCAGTTCCAATGATGACCACCGCAGCCAGAAATTCATCGATCTCCACTACCCGGTGCTGTGCGATCCACTCAAAGGTCCGATTCGGATCGAGCAGAACAGCAATGCAGCCGATCAAGACCACAATGGCAATCGCTATGAGATCGCGGCGAGCTCTTTTAGGGAGAGAATCGCTTCTTTCCGGATTGATCTCAGATCGTCGCCAATTCATCGAATTCAACCAGGGAAAATAAGTTGTGTTGTTAGCTTCACATCATAGGTCATGTGACCAGATTGTCCTAAGAGTTGAACCAGCAGAGCAACGCGCCCTATGGTCAGCAGCACTGCTGAACATCAGATCTCCGAATCGGCCAGGTCCTCGTCTTTCGTTTCCCGGATCGAAAGTAGACCCAGGAACGTCAGGACCGCTGCTGCGGAAAGGTAGTAGCCGACATACTGTAGTCCGTAGGTTTCGGCCAGCCATGTGGCAATGTACGGCGCCAGTGACGCGCCCAAAATGCCAGCAAAACTGAAAGCCAGCGAGCTTCCCGTATAACGCACCGCTGTCGGGAAAAGTTCAGAAAGCACCGTGCCGAGGGGTCCATATGTCAGGCCCATCAACGATAGCCCCAATGCCATCATTGTCACCGCGCCTATGGTGCCGGCAGTGAACATCGGCGCCATAATCAGGCCGAAGACACCGATCGATGCGGTGATCCAGAGGAGCGCGCGACGGCGCCCGCGCTTCACCAGAACCGCGGAGAGCGGAATGGTCAATGCGAAAAAAATGATATCGAACATCTGCATCAGCAGGAAGTTGCCGCGACTATAACCAAGTGCGCTGGTTCCCCACGACAGCGCGAAGACCGTCATCAGATAGAAAAGAACGAACGTCGCCAGGCACACCAGGATGCCCGCAACAAGCGCCCTGGTATGTTTACGAAATACCGCCAGCATCGGTATTTTCACTTGCTCGCCCCGTTTCAGCGCCTCCTGAAACAAGGGAGTCTCGGTAATCGTCAGTCGAACATAAAGGCCAATGAACACCAGCGACGCGCTTGCCAGGAACGGGAGACGCCAACCGAAATCGAAGAACTGTTTGTCGGTGAGGTAACGAGAAAGCACCAGAAAGACGCCGCCAGACAGGAAAAATCCGATGGGCGCGCCAAGCTGCGGGAACATGCCATACCATGCACGCTTTCCCGGAGGCGCATTCTCAATCGCCAGCAGTACCGCACCTCCCCATTCGCCGCCAAGGCCCAGTCCCTGGCCGAAACGGCATAACGCCAGCAGTAACGGAGCGGCCAATCCAATCGTGTGATAGGTCGGCAATGCGCCGATCGCAACTGTGGATATGCCCATGGTCGAAAGTGCGATGACCAGAGTAGTTTTGCGGCCAATGCGATCGCCAAAGTGACCGAAGAGCGCGGAGCCAACGGGTCGCGCGAAAAACGCGATTCCAAAGGTCGCCAGCGAGGCGAGCGTGGCGGAGGCGGGATCTGACTCCGGAAAAAATAAGTGGGGAAAAACCAGCACCGCCGCGGTTGCGTAGATGTAGAAATCGAAAAACTCAATCGTCGTGCCGATCAGGCTGGCGAACAGAACTTGGCGTGGAGAGTTTACGGCGGTATCGCTCATGAAATTGTAGGGTTTCTTTGCAAAGAAAAGCTGCATCGCAGACGTCTCCCGAGCATAGCAAAGTTGGTAGTCGCGAGGAGGAGAAAATCGTTCCGAATAGAGTAGCCGAAGAAAAACTCGACTTGTCCGCCGTACTAGCGGAGGCGTATCCTGCATTTGTGTACGGGCGGTATCCCACGAATCCGAAACCATAGGGAACTGCACTGGAGACAGCCATGAGTTTGACCGAACCGCGCAGCGCGAATGCTGCCGCATCCTCTACCTCTTCTCTGAAAATCACCGTCCCCATATTGCACGAAAAGAAGCGCAATCATGCGCCTATTTCCGCGCTGACTGCCTACGACTACGCCATGGCGCGGTTGGTGGACGAAGCCAGCGTCGATCTGGTGCTGGTGGGCGACTCGCTGGCCATGGTGATGCTGGGCTATGAGAGCACCCTCGCCGTCACCATGGACGAGATGTTGTTGTTTACGCGGGCCGTGCGGCGCGGAGTGCGTCGTGCGCTGCTGGCGGCGGACATGCCGTACGCCTCGTATCACATTGACGTGGCCGAAGGCGTGCGCCATGCTCTCCGTTTTGTGAAGGAAGCGGGCGCCGAGGCCGTCAAGGTGGAAGGCGGACGCAATCGCGTGGAGCTGGTCCAGCGGCTGACGGATGCGGAAATTCCTGTGATCGGACACATCGGGCTGACGCCGCAATCGCTGCATCGTATGGGCGGGTATCGCGTGCAGGGCAAATCCCAGGCCGCCGCGGAGCTGCTGGTCGAAGATGCTCTGGCGCTAGAAGCTGCCGGTGCCGTGCTGCTGGTGCTCGAAGGGGTTCCGCGCGAGGTCGCGGCCAGAATTACAGCCGAGCTTGAGATCCCCACAATCGGCATTGGTGCAGGGCCGGACTGCGATGGACAAATCCTCGTGCTGCACGACCTGTTGAATCTTACGTTTGCTCCGGCGGCAAAATTTGTGCGTCGCTATGCCGATGCAGCCTCCCTGGTGCGGAACGCGGTCGAAGACTACCGCAAAGACGTAGAGGCGAGGAATTTTCCCAGCGATGAGGAAAGCTATCACCTCTCAACTGAAGCGCGCAGTGGTTTCGCAAATGCGAATGCGCGCCAGCCCCGCAAAGCGTAGATTCTTTCTCAATGCAAATCCTCTCC
>JBEPVW010000074.1:0-14189 GCA_041690775.1 Acidobacteriota bacterium
TCCGTCGGTTCGCCGTTGATGAGAAATCGGCTTCCTCTGGGCTGCGTATTGGCGATCTTTGCGCCATGGCTGCCGCGTTCTTCTCCGGCGAGAAACAGGAGTCCCACGCGCACGCCCATCTCCCGCAAACGCTCCGCTGCTGCGATTTGCGCCGCGACGATTCCCTTGGCATCGCAGGAGCCGCGGCCATAGATGTATGTAGCGTCTTCGCTGCTGGCGATAAATGGGGGCACGGTGTCGATGTGAGTCGACAGCACGACATCGGGGGCATCGGTCGAAATGCCCGCGTATACGTTGAAGCGCTCGTGGCCGGCGCTGTGCGACACTGGCATTTTTTCCACCTGGAATCCGAGGCCGGTGAGAAAGGAGGCAAGAAAATGGCCGACAGCCGCCTCATTTTCAGTAATTGATTCAATATCTACAAGCTGGCGTGTAAGTGCTACGGGATCGATAGGCATGGCCTTTCCAGCATACCGCGCATCGCACCCGTAAAATAAGTGGAGTCTTCGGCATCTGCACCTTTATGGAAAACGTTTCGATGTCTTCGTCCCGTCAATCCGTCCCATCCATCCAGGCTATCGACCTGACCGGATCCGCGGGCCGCCTGGAAGGCCTGTTGAACACCGGCAACGCGGACGCGCCCTACACCGCCCTGGCGTGCCATCCCCACCCGATGGGCGGAGGCACCATGCATAACAAGGTGGTGTATCACGCGATGAAGGCTCTTCACGGGCTGGGCATCCCTGTTCTGCGCTTCAACTTTCGCGGCACCGGGCGCAGCGAAGGACAGCACGACGAGGGACACGGAGAACAGGAGGATGTCCGCGCCGCGCTCGACTGGCTCGATAAAACATTTCAGCGTCCGATCCTGTTTGCCGGATTTTCCTTTGGCGCCAACGTTGGCCTGCGCGCCTGCTGCGGCGATCCGCGTGTTCGCGGTCTGATCGCGCTGGGCCTCCCCGTGTCGGCGGAGGGTAGGCACTATACATATAAATATCTGCCGTCCTGCATGCAGCCAAAACTTTTTATCAGCGGCGATCACGACCAATATGGCCCGGCTGCTGAAGTGGAGGCCGTCGTAGCGACCGCTCCCGAGCCCAAACAACTGGTCTGGATTCCGGGCGCGGACCATTTTTTTCTGGGCAAGCTCAATCAGGTGCAGGCTGCCATCGTAGATTGGGTGACACTCAACTTTCTGACGAGCACTTCCTAGATCGATACAAAAACCATGGCGAATTTATCTGAACTGGCACGGACCATTTTCGCGCAGGCACTGGGCGACTGTAGCGTGGAGCAAGCCACATCCCGGCGTGTGTACGTGCAGAATTCATCCCTCCACATAGACGGAGAGGCGATTGCGGTCAGCCGCCTGCAGCATGTTCGGATCATCGCAGTAGGAAAAGCCGCCAACGCAATGTTGCTGGCTGCGGCGCGGCAGTTGCAAGCATTGCCAGGCTGCGACATCGCGGGCGTCGTGATTGCGCCGGTGCCTCCAGCGCAGCTTCCAGATGGACTTCAATATTTCGCGGGAGGCCATCCATCGCCGAATGAAGCCTCGTTTGCGGGAGCCCGCGCGGCGCTCGATATGCTGCGGGCCGTGTCGGAAAACTCGGCGGCGAACACGCTCTGTCTTTTTCTAATCAGTGGGGGGGCGTCCGCCATGATGGAGCTGCCTCTCGACCCGGCAATCGGCCTCAGCGACACCGCGGGCTTCCATCGTGCGCTGGTTGCCAGCGGCGCCTCGATCACAGAAATCAATTGCGTCCGCAAGCATTTCTCCGCTGTAAAGGGTGGACGGCTTGCGCTGGCAGCTGGGAGCGCGCTCTGCCATTCCCTTCTGATTTCCGATGTTCCCGCGGGGCATGAAGACGCTTTGGGATCGGGACCCACGATACCGGATGCTTCCACGGTCGCCGACTGCCGAGACATTCTGGCGCGGTATCGCCTGTTGGCACAGTTCCCTGCCGCTGTGCGACGCTTTTTCGAATCCGCCGAATTGCCGGAAACGCCCAAGCCGGCGGCGCTGCACGCCCAATTCTGCGTGCTGCTCAGCGCACAGGATCTCGCCCAGGCCGCCGCGCGTCGAGCGGAAGCGCTGGGGTGGACTGCGGTCATCGACAACACCTGCGACGAATGGGAGTACAAGGCAGCAGCGAAATACCTGCTGGACCGGCTGCGAACGTCGCGCCACCAGCATTTACGCGTTTGCCTTATCTCCGCGGGAGAAGTGATCGTAGGCCTGCCCGGGAAGGACGTTCCCGTTGGCATGGGCGGACGTAACCAGCAGTTCGCGCTGTTTGCCGCCACCCTGCTCACGGCGGCTGACGGGCCGGTAACGATCCTCTCCGCAGGCTCCGATGGGATCGACGGAAACAGTCCGGCGGCAGGCGCTGTCGTCGATGTCAATGCGGTGACCGATCCGGCGGAAAGGACTGGGGCGGTTCAGGCGCTGGCGAACTTCGACACATATTCATTCCTTAACGGGCGGGAAGCTACGATTACAACCGGCCCCACTGGGAATAACCTGCGGGATTTGAGAATTCTGCTGGCCGAGGCCTCCTAATCTCGATCAAAGGCTCAATTCCACAATTCCATAATTCATAGATTTCAATTTAGAATTGTGGATAAATATTCACGCGCGCGCTGGACTAGTCTGCTGGCAAGAGCTTCCAGCCAAGCTGGGTACCGCTATTGGGTTCCCCGGCGTTCGTTTTGCACCAGTTCTCGCGGCTGCGTGCCATGGCTGAATCATGGCACGCAAGTTGCACACACAGGCTAGCGGCTGCATCAGAACGTGTACAAGTGGCCCCTGGCACTCTGACGCGGAAAGACGTGCTCTCGAAATGCCACGGAACATCCCATTTCGGATCGCCGCAATCGTCCTGGCAGTTTTGACGCTTGCCGCGGTCGTCTTCGCGTCCATCAACTACACTCACGAGAACGACTTCCAGCTGCCGACTGACGGCGTGTGGTGGGCGGAGGCCAGCGGCGGACTGGTTGCCCAGAAAGTGCTGTCTGGCAGTCCCGGCGAGCGAGCGGGCATTGTAGCTGGCGACCTGCTGAGCGCCGTCAACGATCACCGCACACCTCGCCTTGCTTCTCTGCAGCGGCAGATTTTCAGCACCGGCATTTACAGTAAGGCCACCTACACCATTACCCGCTCCGGCATTCGGTTGGAGATTCCCGTAATTCTGGTACCGAAGGCTCGCGGCATCAACTATGGCCTGCGGCTGATCGCGCTGGTTTACCTGTTGATTGGCCTCTACATTCTGTTCCGGCGATGGACGGCTCCCCGCTCGGTCCATTTCTATATCTTCTGTCTGGCATCGTTCGTTCTTTATGCGTTTATCTTTACCGGCAAGCTGAACCTGTTCGACTGGATCATCTTCTGGGGCAGTACCATTGCGGGCGCGGCACAGCCGGCGTTATTTCTCCATTTCGCGTTCACCTTTCCGGAGCCCAATCCCACGATGCGGCGGTGGCGCGTGGCGTGGCTGCTCTATCTGCCTGGCATTGCGCTGATTTGTCTATTTGTGGCTGCAATCCGGCTGTGGTCGGCGACGGAGTTGCTGAAGTACCGGCTAGACCAGATCGCGCTCGGCTACATGGCCGTCTATTACGTTGCGGCAGCGCTGGTCTTCTTCGTCAACTACCGGCGAGCGGACAACCCGCTGACCCGCCAGCAGTTGAAATGGCTGACCCGCGGCACGCTGCTGGCGGTTGTACCGTTTACTGTCCTCTACGCAATTCCATTTCTGCTGGCTGGCCCGTCCGCAAATACGCTGCTCAGCCAGATCGGCGCGCTTTGCCTGGTTTTTCTGCCGCTGACCTTCAGCTACGCAATCGTCCGTTATCGCTTGATGGACGTAGACCTCATCTTCAAGCGCGGCGTCACCTACACGCTGGCTACAGGTGCGCTCGTCGCCATTTATTTCGGCGCCGTGGCGTTTGCCGGCGAAGTCGTCCATACGCGCCTGCCGGCGGCCGGCGGCTGGGGACTGGCTGCCGCTATCATCGTCGCTGCGCTGGTGTTCGATCCAATGAAGCGAGCCATTCAGGACCGCGTGGATCGCGTCTTCGATCGCAAGCGGCTGGATTCACGCGCTACGCTGATTGAATTTGCCCGCAGCTTGAACACGCAAACAGATTTGCGGGCGCTGCTGGGCGCACTGGTGGACCGGCTGCCGCGCATTCTTCAGGTGGCTCGCGTGGGAGTTTTTCTTGAGGAAGACGATGGCCATCAGCGGCACTATCGTCTGGCGGCGAGCCATGGGATTCCGGCAACCGTACAGAACTTCGCCGAAACACTCGACACAGGATTTCTCCGCTTCGATGGACAGGGCGATCGCTCGCATATCTTTCTGGAAAGCACGCAGAATGCGCCGCATCTGCTTGATAGCCAACAACGAGCCGTCCAGTTGCTGGACCTCAACTACTACCTGCCCTGCCGCGTCCAGCAGCGCACCATCGCCGTGCTGGGGCTGGGCCGCACCACCAACGGGGATTTTCTTTCGAGTGAAGATGTCGAACTGCTGGAAACTCTGGCCAGCTATGTCGGCATCGCAATCCAGAACGCGCGCCTGTACGCACGGCTGGAAGAGAAGATTGCGGAATATGAGCAACTGAAGGAATTCAACGAAAACATCGTTGAGTCCATCAACATCGGCATTCTGGCCGTTGATCTTGCCGACCGCATCGACAGCTGGAACGCGCAGATGGAATCCATGTATGCCGTCGAACGCACCGAAGCGCTCGGCGCGCTGCTTGCCGATTTGTTTCCGCCCGACTTCATGGTGGAGTATGAACGCGTCAAAAACGACACCGGCGTTCACAATCTGTACAAGTTCCATCTGGCGACACGCGCAGGTGAGATGCGGACCGCCAACATTACCATCGCTCCACTGGTGGACAAGGACTTCACCTCCGTCGGCCGCGTGATATTGGTCGATGACATTACCGAGCGCATGCAGTTGGAAAGCCAGTTGATGCAGGCTGACAAATTGTCGTCCATCGGATTGCTGGCCGCGGGGGTTGCGCATGAGGTGAATACTCCGCTGGCGGTAATCTCCTCCTACACGCAGATGCTGGCCAAGCAGATCCGCGGGGATGAGCGCGTCGCGCCTTTGCTGGATAAGATTACGCAGCAGACTTTCCGCGCATCCGAGATCGTCAACAGCCTGCTCAATTTCTCCCGAACCAGCACCATCGAATTCAAAGCGGTCAACGTCAATCAGGTGCTCGAAGAAACGCTGGCGCTGCTGGAGCACCAATTCCGCACTGCCAATGTCGCCGTCGATCTGATTTTGCAGCAGGACTTACCCGACATTCTTGGCAATGTCGGCAAACTGCAGCAGGTGTTTCTGAACCTGTTCTTGAACGCAAAGGACGCGATGGCAGGTGGCGGCGTGCTCCGCGTCTCGACGGTAGCGAACGGGCATGTTGAGGTGATCATCGGCGATACGGGCTCGGGCATTGCGGCCGAAAATCTGCGCCGCATCTACGATCCTTTCTTTACGACGAAAGCGGCGCTGGTCGAAGGCCGCAGGCGTGGCACGGGATTAGGTCTTTCCGTAAGCTACGGCATCATTCAGGAGCACGCGGGCAAAATCCAGGTAGAAAGTAAAGAGGGTCATGGGACGACGTTTCATTTGGAATTCCCCATGCTGAGGAAGCCCGTTCATGCCTGATGCCGCCGTCACCCCCGCCAAGCCGCACAATGCTGAGGCCGCTCCGCTGCGGCCGCGCGTGCTCATCATCGATGACGAAGCGGCCATCCGTGAATCACTGGAAATTCTGCTGGAGTTGGAAGGTTTTCTCGTTGACCTCGCGGCGGACGGCGAGAAGGGTTTGCAGGCGCTGGAAGAATCGGTCTTCGATCTCGTGCTGCTCGATCTTGCGCTGCCGGGCCAGAGTGGATTTGAAATTCTCCAGGCGATCCGCGGCCGTCACGCCAATCTTCCCGTGGTTATGATCACCGCGTATGGAACGGTTCAGAACGTGGTCGAGGCCATGCACCACGGCGCCAATAACTTTGTCCAGAAGCCGTGGGACAATGAAAAACTTCTCGCCGATATTCGCGCGGCCATCGGACAGCATCGCGCGGAAACGGAAAATGTCCAGCTGAAGCGCGCGCTGAAACAGCGCTACAGCTTCGAGAACATCATCGGCAAAAGCGAAACCATGCAGATCGTGCTAGACCTTGTCGGCCAGGTAGCGCCCAGCCGTTCCACCGTGCTGGTGCAGGGAGAAAGCGGCACCGGCAAGGAGTTGATTGCCAAGGCCATCCATCTCCATTCCCCGCGCCGCGACAAACCGTTCGTGCCCGTGCATACAGGAGCCGTGCCGTCGGACCTGCTGGAAAGCACGCTGTTCGGCCATGTGAAAGGCGCATTCACTTCGGCGATCGCCTCCAAGAAGGGCCTGTTTGAAATTGCCAATGGAGGCACGTTATTTCTCGACGAGATCGGGACCATGGCATTCGACACCCAGGCCAAGCTATTACGCGTGCTGCAGGACCGTAAATTTATGCTGGTCGGCGGCGTGCAGGAAATACAGGTGGATGTACGAATCGTCGCTGCAACGAACGCAGACCTTCGGCTGGCCGTCCGCGAGGGCAGATTCCGCGAAGATCTCTATTACCGCCTGAACGTAATCACGATTGACCTGCCACCGCTCCGCAGCCGCAGAGAAGATATCCCGCTGCTGGTGGCGCATTGCCTGAAACGGTTTTGCGATGAAAACGAACTGCCCCTGCGAACCATTTCACCCGACACGATGCGTTTGCTGATGGATTATTCCTGGCCTGGCAATGTACGCGAACTGGAGAATGTGATCGAGCGCTGCGTCGTGCTTTCAACTGAACAGGCGATCCACAAGGACCTGCTGCCCGACCATCTTGCCGGCCGCAACTATGCCGCGAGCCTCATGGAACACAGTCCGAACGCATCTCTATTTGAAATTATGGAAGAGATCGAGAAGCGCATCATCACCGACCGTCTGGAGACCTGCAACTGGAACCAGACCGATGCTGCGGAAGCCTTCAGCATCCCGCTCTCCACGTTGAACCAGAAGATCAAGCGGCTCAACATAGAAATTCGCAAGAAGCCGCGCGAATAACGCGCAGGCCAGACGTGCTCAATCCTATCCGCCCATTTGATGGGAAACAGGCTTGTCTGGACGACCGAAACGACTCAGGGTGTGTGAAAACAGAACTCACTTGTCAGATTGCGAGACTCGAAGAGAACGATTTCCGTTTCTCATCGCTATGGAATCTATTGAGCTGATGTTCCAAACTCGTCAAAAGGAACCGACCCAGGAAACTCTATCCTTCGAAGATCAGGATGCATTTGCCAGTTCGCCTAGAAGTGTGTATCGTCCGTTTTAAGCCAAAATAAAATTAATAATTTCAGTCAAATTTATGGAGAGCCAATTCATGGTTAAACGAATAACCAGATTTTTGTTCATTGGGCTGCTTGTGACTTCCGTAACCTGGGCACAAGAGTCGCGCGGAAAACTTTCCGGTCGCGTGACCGACGTCTCAGGCGCGGCGATCGCCGATGCCCAGGTGCAAGTCACGAATACGCAGACAGGCGTAGCAATCCCTGTCCAGACAAACGATCAAGGCTTGTTCACTGTTCCGTTTCTAGTGCCGTCGGTATACAGCGTTTCGGTTGAACATCCCGGCTTTAAGAAACTGCTTCGTCAAAGCGTAGCGGTCCAGGTCGGCAGCGAAGTGCAACTCGATCTTTCGCTCACAATAGGCGAGGTTTCTCAACAAGTCGAAGTCACTGCCGCTCCTCCTCTTCTCAATACAGGAACGGCATCGCTTGGTTTAGTGGTAGGGACGAAACAGATTCAAGACCTGCCGAACGCGTCGGGAAACGTCGGAGAATTTGCCGACCTTTCTGCTGGCGTTTCAAGCGGCTCGGGAATAGCAATTCACTATGCTGCATTTAACAATGGCACATCGAGCCTTGTGTCAGACGGCAATTCCATCTTTGCGAATGAATGGACCATCGATGGCGTGCCAAATATGTTTGCCAGCGGTTCAGTCCCGCGTGTTGCCTTCTCTCCTCCGCCTATGGCCATTAGCGAGTTTAAGGTGATGACCATATTCTACGATGCGGCTCTGGGGCACACGTCCGGGGCGATCATCAACATGAATACTCAAAGTGGGACAGATCACTATCATGGCGAGCTCCACGAATTTTTTGGCAGCGACGCTCTGACTGCCAATTTATTCTTTGCCAATCGTGCCGGGCAGAAGCCGGCCGCCTACAAGGCGAATCGTTACGGCGGGGCATTTGGAGGGCCGGTAATTTTGCCCCACATTTACAACGGAGACAAAGGAAATAAGAAAACATTCTTCTATTACGTATTTGAACAGAACAAATGGGGCACTCCAGGAACCTTTGTCGGAACAGTTCCCACCGTCGCCGAACGTACAGGCGACTTTTCGGCTCTTCTACCGCTGGGCCCGAGCTATGCTATCTACAATCCATTTTCAACCGTATTGCTTGGCAATGGCCTCTACCAGCGGACTGCATTCCCAAACAATATCATTCCGCCAAATTCTGGACTGCTGAATAGCACGGCCCTGAGTCTACTCAAGCTATATCCATTGCCGAATACGCCGGGTACCGCGGGCGGAGTTAACAACTATACACAAGGCAATGTGCCTGATATTGAAAACTACTACACCCACTTTGTACGATTCGATCATAACTTCAGCGACCGTAGCCGTATGTTTTTGCGAATGGATTATGACGACTGGGATGAGAAGGAGCTTTCGTATTACGGCGCAAGCAACCCTGCCAGCGGGAATCATACCAGGCGCAATGACGCTGGTCTGGCGCTGGACGAAGTTTATGTTATCAATCCTTCGACAATCTTCGATTTCCGCTATGGCATAACTGCTCAGATGTTTCCCAATAGCCCACTCAATCCGACCAGTCTGAGCTCATATGGATTCTCGTCTGGCTTCACCTCCCTTTTTTCAGCGAGTACGGCACTCCCAACGATGACTTTCACCAACTACTCCCAGCTTGGGGATGTCATTGGGCCGCTGGGCTACCAGTCCAGCCTCATCCACAGCTTTTCAGGAAGTGTAACGCAGCTGATCCATAGCCATACTCTTCACTATGGACTGGATTACCGCATCGAGCGCGCGAACGGGGGTCCCTATTCGTCGAACACGGCGACTCTAAATTTCGATCCAACCTATACAAACGGCCCATATTCCACCTCGCCGGCATCGTCGATCGGCCAGGATTTCGCTTCGTTCTTATTGGGTGTGCCTGGAACGGGTGGGACTGTAACGACCAACAGCAGTTATGCCGATCAGGACCTGTGGTACGGCATTTATCTACAAGACGACTGGCGGGCGACCCCAAAGCTAACACTGAATTTTGGTTTCAGACTGGAACACGAAACTCCGGTTACGGAGCGTTATAACCGTGCTGTCGTGGGTTTCGACGACACCTCGACCAATCCGATCAGTGCGGCTGCAACCGCGAACTACGCGGCCAACCCGATACCTGGTCTTCCCCCCGACAATTTCAAGGTTCTGGGCGGTCTTCGCTTCGCTGGCGGCCAAAATGGCCGTTCGTTTTGGAAAGGTCAATCGATGGAACCGATGCCTCGCATCGGATTCGCTTTCCATGCAACGCCCAGAACTGTAGTGCGTGGAGGCTATGGTGTTTTCTACGATACGATTGGCGTTTATCGCTCGCCAGCCATTCAGACTGGATTTAGTTCTGTAACGCCCGTGTTATCCAGTTTGGATAATGGCCTCACCTATTCCGCAAGCTTAACCGATCCTGTGCCTAACGGACTCATTAAGCCGCTAGGTGCAGCGGGTGGATTGTCTACAGCTCTAGGACAGTCCTTGAGTGTTTATGCTATCAAGCGGTCGATACCTTATTCGCAACGCTGGTCATTTACCGTGGAACGGGAACTTCCAGCCGGCTATATTCTCGATCTAAGCTACGTAGGGAATTATGCTTTGCATCTACCTATAACGCATCGGATTAACAATGTGCCTGCTTCTTATCTCAGTACTTCCCCAACCCGCAATCAGGCTGTAATCAACTATTTGAGTGCAAGCTACCCCAACCCGTTCTACGGCCTCGCCAGTTCGTATACAAAAACAGCTACCCGGGCTCAACTGCTGCAACCATACCCGCAATTTGGTCAGATCACAGAAACCACAAACGCTGGGCGGTCAAACTATCATGCCTTGCAAGTAGAACTGAACAAGAGATTTTCTCGTAACTACAGTCTTAGTCTCGCATACACATTTTCCAGACTCATGGATTCCATTTCCTACCTGAATGATACCGATCCGCTGCCATGGTACGGGATAAGTGCTTATGATCGTCCAGAACGGATAGCTGTCACGAATCTACTTACTTTGCCAGTTGGGCGAGGGGAATTGATAGGTTCCGGCATGCCTAAATGGGTTGATTATTCGGTCGGCGGCTGGCAGTTGAATACAGTCTTCACCTTTCAAAGCGGAGATGCGTTAACCTGGGGCAACGTGTTATACACGGGCGACCTGTCAAATATACGACTAAGCGCTGATAAGCGCAGCATTAGTCATTGGTTCAACACGTCGGGCTTTGTAAGGGCATCGAATCAGCAACTTGCCGATAATATACGGACATTTCCACTCCGGCTCTCGAATGTGCGAGGCGACGGCCAAGATTTGTGGAATTTTTCGCTGCTTAAAGATATTCCGATTCGCGATAGCGTTAGGATACAACTGCGAGGCGAAGCCTATAACGCATTCAATCATCCAAACATGTCAGATCCGAGCGTTACTCCTACCAGCAGTGCATTCGGGGTTGTGACAAGTCAAGACGGCTATGCCCGGACAATTAACGTTGCTTTACGCTTGTTGTTCTAAACTCAGCTGCGTTTATGGAAGTGTATCGAGTCTTTTTCAGGCTGCAGTGTTGGGCGCCCTGCCTTACCCTGCAGCCAGTGCATAATCCAAATCCGCAAGAATATCCTCGGCGTCCTCAATCCCGACGGAGATGCGAACCAGTCCGTCGGTGATGCCGAGTTTTCGCCGGCCTTCTTCGCCAATGGCTGCGTGGGTCATCGTAGCCGGGTGAGAGATCAACGTCTCCACGCCGCCCAGCGACTCGGCCAGCGAGCAGAGTCGAACTTTCCTCAACATGCGATTGGCGGCATCCAGCGATCCTAGATCGAAGCTGATCATCGAACCGAAGCCAGACATCTGGCTCTTCGCCAATTCGTGTTGAGGATGGTCGGGCAGGCCCGGATAGAAGACCTTCTTCACCTTCCGTTGATCCCTAAGCCACTGCGCAACCTCGCGACCGTTCGCGTCGTGCTGGCGCATTCGCACTGCCAGCGTCTTGACTCCGCGCAACAACAACCAGCACTCAAACGGCGAAAGAATTCCGCCGGTGCATTTCTGCACAAACGCAAACGTCTCTGCGTGCTGCGGTGTAGTGCCGATCAAAACTCCGCCGAGGCCGTCGGAGTGGCCATTTAGAAACTTTGTCGTGGAGTGAACGATCAAGTCCGCGCCAAATTCGATAGGCCGCTGAAAGTAGGGCGACATAAAAGTGTTGTCAACGCTTAATTCGACACCGTGGCGGTGGCAGATATCCGCAACCGCGCGAATGTCGGTCAGCGCCATCATGGGATTCGTCGGCGTTTCAATATGCACCAGCTTCGTGCCGGGCCGGATTGCGCGTTCCACATTCTCCGCCACGGACGTATCGACGTAGGTGAACTCCAGTCCATAATTCACCAGCACCTGGTTGAAGAGCCGCGTCGTTCCGCCATACATATTATCGGTGCAGACGATGTGATCGCCGGTCTTCATCATGGTGCATAGCGCGGTGATGGCCGCCATGCCGCTTCCAAAAGCATGCGCTGAAGTTCCGCCTTCGAGCGATGCAAAGTTTTCTTCGAGAGCCGTGCGGGTGGGGTTCGAGACGCGCGAATATTCGTAACCCTTGTTTTTGCCGATCTCTTCCTGCACATAGGTCGAGCTGGCATAGATAGGAACGTTTACCGCGCCTGTTAGCGAATCGGGCGCTTGTCCATCGTGAATTGCACGCGTCGCGAAACCTTTTTTCTTTTCAGCCATGGGATCGTCCTTGATCGTGCTTTTCATCGATTCGATTTCAAATCTGAAGCAGCCGGCAGATAGTCTTCAAAGACCGCCTTCGAAGATTTTCTTCGAGAGATAGCGCTCGGCGGAATCTGGAATAACGGTCACGACACGCTGTCCCTGCTTCATGGTGCGAGCCTGCGTCATCGCCGCAAAAACATTGGCGCCCGCGCTGGAGCCGCCCAGCACGCCCTCTTCCAATGCAAGCCGCTGAACCATTCCGAAAGCGTCGCGGTCCGCCACCCGCACAATCGCGTCGCAGACGGACGCGTCAAATGTCTTGGGGATAAAGCTGACGCCGATGCCCTCGATCCTGTGCTTGCCGACCGGACCGCCCTGCAACACTGATCCTTCCGTTTCTACCGCTACCGTCCAGACATGATCCAGATCCTGCTTCAGCCTGCGCGACACTCCGGTAAATGTTCCTCCGGTACCGATTCCCGCGACGAAGGCATCCACGCGGCCTTCCATCTGATCGAGAATTTCCTGCGCGGTGGTGCGGAAGTGAAATTCCGGATTGGCTGGATTGTCGAACTGGCGCGCCATCCATGCGCCCGGTATCGAGCGCGCCAGATCAAGCGCGCGGCGAATTGCGCCTTGCATGCCTTCTTTCTCTGGAGTGCGCTCGACAGTCGCGCCAAAACCGCGCATCAGAATGCACTTTTCTTCGGCAAAACCTTCCGGCACAAAAAGTATTACCTTGTATCCGCGGCGCGCACCGATAAAGGCGAGGCCCACGCCCGTATTTCCGGCCGTCGCCTCCACTATGGTGCCGCCGGGTTGCAGCACACCCCGCTCCTCGGCGTCCAGAATCATTCCGAGCGCGGCACGGTCCTTGATGCTTCCACCAGGGTTCAGGAATTCCAGCTTCGCGTAGATACCTGCGCCATCCGGCGGCGAAATGCGTCCCAGATGAACGATGGGGGTATTCCCTACCAATTGCATTGTGTCCGAGGCGGTATGCCGAAACGCATCTGTAGTCAGGGTGGTCTTCAAGTTTGTCGCATTCATTCGCAGTTTTCTCAGCAGACTGTCAATTTTATCAGTCGCCGCGGAATCTGGCGCGCGCGATCGGGCCGCTGTTCCGGACTTCAAACGGATTGACCGGGTAGATGGCGAAAGATACTGGCGGAGAAAAAGGTATCGAAGGAAGATAAGAAGAAAGGGACCGGACTATTCCGATCAGCGCTTGCCGCCAACCGGCTCTCGGCCCCTTCGTCGAATTTCGTCCTACATGTTTTTCGTCTGCAAAATACTTTCAGATCTCGTCGCGAGAGCTTCGGACCGATCTTCGGCTTCGGCGTCAGCACCGGGGATGGAGCCAGCCTGTTTTGGTTCCTCGTATACTTCCGACCACCACGCCAGAATCTCCGTCTGGTTCACCTGGCCCACCATCTGGTCCTCATCCCAGATCGTCGCCAGAACCGTAGTGTATGGAGAGAGGCTGGGATCGATATCCACGGGGTAATATCGCGTTCCCACGAACGAAACTTCTTTCAGCGTTTTCAGTATGAATTTGTAGACTCGGCGGGTCATGCACAAACTCCTTATTGCTCTTTGTGGGTCGAGCGTATGGAAGACGATCGGGAAGCCTCGCGAACCAACGTGGAGCGATTGGCACAGAGATGGATTCCGTTCTCGAATAATCTATTTCGCGCATTGGCAGAAATGTGTGCCGAGCGGTTCCGAGATGCAACCGGAATTACACAGGGGTACAAACCGCCTTAGCGGCGGAAAACAACGTCTAGCTTGCTGGAAACTGCAAAGAGATTAGCAAACTTTGCCCTGCCGTGAACGGAATTATTTCTCGATTGCGGCCATTCGGGCTCGAATTCAGCAACTGGTTGGAGTCCGTACAGTCGCGCGAAAACGGCGTGGGCAGCATGGATTTCTTTGGCTGCTTTCCATACCTCCGAAAACGAGAGGGCCGCATGCCTGTGATAATTTGGAACATGGTGAGAGCGCGTAGCTCAGGTGGTAGAGCAACGCACTTTTAATGCGTGGGTCCTGGGTTCGAGTCCCAGCGCGCTCACCAAACAAA
>JBEPVW010000075.1:0-14154 GCA_041690775.1 Acidobacteriota bacterium
GTCTTCCATATCGAGAAACAACGGTCCGGCTAGCTGTGCCAGCGCGTCGCTTAGTTCAATGCCGTCGGCACTCGGTGGGCGGCGGACCCCGAGCCGCACTTGGCATATCTTCAAGTTTCGATTCGCTGCAATCGTGGCTACCCACGGCAATCGTCCGGGCTGCCGCGTCGAATCTACGCCGCTCGCAACGATCGCCGGGTACAGCTTCGACGACATCTGGAATTCGTTCCCCAGCGGATTATGCACTCGATGTCCATAAAGCGCGCGCGTCAGCGGATACAGAATACTTTTATTCACCAGATCGTCGAACGCCTGCGTTGTGTAAAGAGGCATTACCAGATCGAAGCTGCCTTCCACCGCCGGATCCAGCAGCAGCGTCAGATTTTGTGCGGTGAGCGATTCGCGATTGAATCCGAGATCGGTGCCGAGAACCGTGCATGCGCGCGCTTCGAGTTTGCCCGCCAGCGCGGAAATGGTTCGATAGGTGGCGGCATTCGCAATCCAGGGAATTGCGCCCGGCTCGGCCGCAGGACGCATGTAACTGACAAAGCGCAGCTTATCGGCGGATGGGGTCGATGGGTTTGCTCCAGCAAGATCAGCAGGCTCTTCGCTGGCGGCGTCTCCGGGCAACGCCAAGACTGCCTGGCACGGAGTGGAAAGCAACTGACATGCCTGCGCAAGTTTCGTAATCGTAGACGATAACGCATCGCTGCCCAAAGGCGCGGGAATGGCGATCAAAAGATCAAGCTGGCTTGTCGCCGCGCCGTCCAGCTTCGATTCCTGTAGTGTTTCTACTTCAGCCATAGCCATTTTTCATTTTGCCAGGATAGAAAACTTCCCATCAGGTTTCCTGTTGTAACAGCGATGCAATACCCATCAGCGGTATCTTCACCCAGTCGGGCCGACTGTTCAGTTCGTAGAGAAGTTCATAGAATGCCTTCTCCAGCAAATATAGATCGAGCAAGGCCCCGACTGCGGAGGGGTTCGAAGGAATCAACCCGCTTCCGGCGATAGTTTCATGGTACGCGTGCAGAAATTCCGCCGAAACGGACTGGTCCCACAATCGCGCCCAGGGCTCCAGCCGCGCCTGATCTTCCGGCCGGCGCGAGGTGTATTTCATCAGCGCAGCCCAGGCCGCGTAGTTGAATGAGCGCAACATTCCCGCTACATCTTTCAGCGGCGAGTGCTTGGCCCGCCGAGCCTCAAGCGAACGCGCCGGCTCCCCCTCAAAATCCAGAATCGCAAAATCCGTTTTTACCCGCAGCACCTGGCCCAGATGATAATCACCATGAATGCGTGTCCGCTGCCCATCGATGTGGTCCAGGTTTGCGGCCCCCAGGCCGTTCAGCGTGCGAGTGCGGCGGCTCAAGAGTAATGCAGCCAGCTCGACCGTATCGTCGGCCAATCCCGACATGGTCTTTTTCAATAGCTCATAGGCACGCAATGCCTGCGCGTTAATCGACTCCTGCAATTCTTCCAGGTAATTTACGGAGATCGGTTCGGGAGAAAAAGCCTCGTTTGTCTTCGAAGAGGCCAACGCAAGGTGCATCTCCGCCGTCCTCTTCCCTAGAACTGCTCCAGCATTGAGGGCCACGCCGGCATGGTCGCACGCAAATGTGGAACCTCGGGTCTTTCCCATCGGAACATCACCCTGAACTGGTGCGCGCAATTCATCCGCGGGGACGACCTCCTGCGCATTGTTCTCGTAATAACGCTCCAGCTCTTCCAGCATCCAGTTCCAACCATCACCCTGGTTAGCCACTAGACCTTGCAGCATGGCAAGCGTGGTCGGCTCTTCGCCTTCCTTCAGGTACTCGATGGATCCGCCGAACGTCGGCACATTTGCGAAGTGCGCTTCCTCAGTTAAGAATCTGCCGATCTCGCAGTCGGGATTAAGCCCTGGTTCCGGATGCCGAAATAGTTTCATGATCAGGCGATCGCCAAACAACACCGAGGTATTGCTTTGCTCGGCGGTGCTGCGCCTGGGGGCGAAAACCTTGTCCGCAGGTTCTGCCTTGGGCGATAGCAGGCCGGCCAGCGCGCTGCTCGATTGGCCTTTCACTGTTCCATGTTGCATCGCGGATGCGGAAGACTGCTGAATGATCCTCAGCACTTGCTGACAGGACTGCGCATCGTAGGTCGCGTCATATAGAACGCCTTGTCCGCTCGGCGAAAGCACGGGTGACAGGATCGATGCGGCTGCGGTCTCGCGAAGTGTTCCGGCAGCGGTGCCGAACGCGACTGCCATCGGCAAAAAATAGCGGTCCGCTTTGCCTGTTTCATACTCCACCTGCACCAGGCAGAACATCGCGCTGCTTCCATCCAACCTGCCCCAGTCCACCAAAGCCGTGCTGCGGATAGCCGCGGATTTATTGCCAAACCAGCGTTGCAGGGGAATAAAGCCCGGCAGAATGATGTCTTCGAGCTTCTGCAGATTCGCGCCATCGAAGAGGCTCTTCCAGTCCGAGGGATCGGCGACCAGCAACGCCGAATCGTCGGATTGAACCGCAGCGGTATCGGGCGCTGGATGCAGCTCCAGCCACAAAAATCCGTATGGAGCCAGCGTGACCGCATATGCCTGACGGGTAATGGAAGGGAATTCAACATAGCCCAGCATCTCCACCGGAATCATCCCTTCATAATCTGTCAGATCGAGCTGTGCAGGCTGCGCGAACCGCGAAAGATTCGCGACGCACAAGACAATCTCATCGCCATCTTCGCGGATATACGCCAGCACTTTGCGGTTGGATGGATGCAGAAATTTCAGCGCACCTCGTCCGAAGACCCGGAATAATTTGCGCAGCGCAATCAGGTTGCGCATCCAGTTCAATAGCGAGGAAGAGTCGCCCTGCTGCGCTTCAATATTGACTGCTTCGTATCCCCAGATCGGGTCCATCACCACCGGGCTGTAGAGCTTCGCCGGCACTGCCCGCGAGAAGCCTGCATTGCGGTCGCCTGTCCACTGCATCGGCGTGCGAACACCATTCCGGTCGCCGAGGTAGATGTTGTCGCCCATGCCAATCTCGTCGCCGTAATAAAGTATGGGCGTACCTGGGAACGAAAACAGAATGCTGTTCAGTAGTTCAATACGCCGCCGGTTGTTATCGAGCAACGGGGCCAGCCTCCGCCGGATGCCGATGTTGATCCGCATCCGTGGATCGGCGCTGTACGCCAGGTACATGTAATCCCGCTCGTCATCGCTCACCATTTCAAGCGTCAGCTCATCATGGTTGCGCAGGAACAAACCCCATTGGCAGTTATCTGGGATCGGTGGAGTCTGCCCCATGATTTCCGTAATCGGCAGGCGATCTTCCTGCCGCAGCGCCATATACATGCGCGGCATCAGAGGGAAGTGAAAGGCCATGTGGCATTCATCGCCATCTGCAAAGTAAGGCCGCACATCGGCCGGCCACTGGTTGGCCTCGGCGAGAATCACGCGATTTTCATAATGCGCGTCGATCTCGGCTCGAATCTTTTTCATCACCGCATGTGTTTCGGGCAGATTTTCGCAGCTCGTTCCGTCGCGTTCCACCAGATACGGAATCGCGTCGATCCGCAGTGCATCGACGCCCATGTCCAGCCAGTAGCGCATGACGCGCAGCACCTCTTCCAGCACCAGCGGGCTGTCATAATTCAGGTCCGGTTGGTGCGAGAAAAACCGGTGCCAGTAGTAGGCCTTCGCCACCGGGTCCCATGTCCAATTGGATTTTTCGGTGTCGGTAAAAATAATGCGCGCGTCTTTATATTTTTCGTCCGTGTCGCTCCACACGTAATAGTCCCGTTCCGGGGAACTTGGCGGAGCTAGCCGCGCGCGCTGGAACCATGCATGCTGGTCGGATGTGTGATTGACCACCAGTTCGATCATCACCTGTAGTCCGCGCTCATGTGCTGCGTGCAGAACCGCTTGGAAGTCTTCCAGCGTGCCGTAGCTGGGATGGACCGTTATGTAATCCGCAATGTCGTAACCATCGTCGCGCAGCGGAGAAGAGAAAAACGGCAGCAGCCAGATGCAGGTGATGCCGAGTTCCTGCAGATAATCCAGCTTGCCGAGCAGCCCCTGGAAATCTCCAATGCCGTCATTGTTCGCATCCGCGAACGCCTTTACATGAAGCTCGTAAATGATGGCGTCCTTATACCAGAGCGGATCGGTCGCGCTGCCTGCCTGCTTCAAAGCGTCACTCCTGAGCGGTCTTCAAATGTAATGGTATGACGATCAAGAGGTTCGCGCCGAAACCGGCAGGTGAAATATGTGCGAACGCCCTGCCTCAAGCTGAACAAAATTCCGCGCACCGGTCCAGGTGTACCGCATGTCGGTCAACAGGTCGTGAACCTCGAATGGGCGGTCCGCACCCAGCCCCGATTCCGCCGACCCAATATCGGCCAACCCAAGATCGGCAAGGTTCAAATCTACCCAGCCGGTCTGTGTCTGTTCGTGGCTCAGGTTCACCACCACCAGGATCACATCCGTCTTCTCTCGATCAGTCTTGCTGTAGCAGATCAGGGAAGGCTGATCGGTCGTGTGGAACCGCAGACCGTGATTGCTATGCAGCGCATCATGTGAACGCCGGATTTCATTCACGCGCGCAATCAGCGTTTGCAGGTTCTGCGTCTGTTCAATGTCCCAGTGGCGCAGCTGATATTTTTCCGAGTCGAGATATTCCTCGCTGCCTGCTTTTACCGCAATGTTTTCGCAAAGTTCATATCCCGGCCCGTAAATTCCATAGTTCGACGACAAGGTAGCCGCCAGCACAAAACGGCTAAGAAACGCCGTCCGTCCGCCCTTCTGCAATTCCTCGTGCAGAATGTCGGGAGTGTTCGTCCAGAAATTTGGACGGAAGAATTCCGCCACATCGGTCTGCGCCAACTCGGTCAGATATTCCGTCAAATCTTTCTTTGTATTGCGCCATGTGAAGTAGGTATACGACTGCGTAAAACCCAGCTTCGCCAGCCGGTACATCACCTTCGGGCGTGTGAACGCCTCGGCCAGGAAGATCACGTCCGGATGTGCCGCCTTCGTTTCTGCGATCACCCATTTCCAGAAAGGAAACGATTTGGTATGCGGGTTGTCGACGCGGAAAATCAGCACGCCCTGCTCAATCCAATAGTCGATGACGCTTTTCAACTCCGTCCAAAGCGCGCGCCAGTCTTCGGTCTCAAAGTCCAGCGGATAAATGTCCTGATATTTCTTCGGGGGATTTTCGGCGTACTGGATTGTCCCGTCCGGCCGCTTGCGGAAAAAACTCGGATGTTCGCGAACGTAAGGATGGTCCGGCGAACATTGAAAGGCCAGGTCCAGCGCAATCTCCAGGTTGCTTGCCTTCGCCTTGGCGACGAGCGATTGAAAATCCTCAAGCGTGCCCAGTTGAGGATGAATCGACTTGTGGCCGCCTTCTTCCGAGCCAATGGCCCAGGGACTGCCCACATCCTCCAGCTCGGCCTTCTCCGCATTGTTTTTTCCCTTGCGGAAAGAGTGGCCAACAGGATGAATCGGCGGAAAATACAGCACATCGAAATTCATCGAGGCGATATACGGCAGCCATCCTTCAACATCTTTGAACGTCCCATGCGCACCGGGCGTCAGCGAGCAGGAGCGCGGAAAAATCTCGTACCAGGCTGAAAATCCTGCGCGTTCACGCCCCACGCTGACGGCCAACTCTTTCGCATAACGCGTGCAGAAGGCATGTTCCTGATATTTCTGCATCAGCGCGTTGAGCGCAGGGTCGAGTGCGGCTGCCGAGGCGTCTGAATTGTCCGCGCCGTCGGTGGCTCCGTCCAGCTTCGCGGCAAATTCCTTCAGCCGCCTGGCGTCCTCGCCTTTGGCGCGCTTTGCCGCCGCGTCCGCGAGAATCCCGCCGGACATCAGCTCGACATGCACTTCCTGCCCCGCGTCAATGCGTTTCTTCATCGCATTCCGCCAGGTGGTGAAGGGGTCGACCCAGCCTTCCAGTGTGTATCGGTACTCGCCGATCTCGGTGACGGAAAACTCCCCACGCCAGCGGTCCATGCCCACCGGCTCCGCAGGCCGCATCGGAGCCACACGCCACGCGCGCTCGCCGGATCTGCGATAATGCAGTTGCGCCGCGATCTCGTCATGACCATCGGCAAGAATATCCGCTTCGACGACAACAGTCTCGCCAACCACCCGCTGAATCGCATATTCGCCGCAATCCAGCTCCGGATGAACGGCTTCAATCACAACCCGGCTGCGCCCCTCCAGCTTTGCGGCTATGGATCCCTTACGCCCCGGCTTACTCTCAGTTTTGATCAAGAGAAATCATCCTCTATAGAAAAGTTGTCTTACGTAAGAGAGATGCAGGTTTTGAAGATTCCGTTTTTCTCAAGTCAGTTTAGCTCTGAAGAGAAAGGCTTTGGTCCGTTTGCGAGATTATGCACATGCTAAAGAGAGCATACCAACCGATCAAGCTTATTAAGCATCGTCGTAATCCTCCGTAAGCGATTGAAGAAATGCCACCAGCGCGGACAGATCATCCTGACTCACCGACATATTCGCAAACTCCGGCGGAGCGTTCAGCATCTCGCCCGAACGCGCTAGCTGCGACATCAGTATGTAATGGTTCACCACATCGTCAAATGTCGCTGCACTGCCATTGTGAAAATACGGCGCGGAATCCTCAAGGTCCCGCAGCACCGGCGTCTTGAATTGCGCCACGGTCGATGCCAGGCCCTGGTCTACCGTGCAGTCTTTGCCCGGCGCGCACACAAAACCCTTCAGATTCGACTGTGGGTTCGGAATGTCCGAATTCATATAGACATTCCAAAGTCCAAGGTCGGCATATTTCGGATGGCCCGACACAGCCGCATGTCGGAATGACTCCGAGGCATTCGGATGATTGCCGGACGCCGGCATATAAGCATCAAAATTCGCCAGCCGCTGCGCATCGGTCGGAACCGCAAGCCTCATAAAAGCGCCGGCTCCGTTGGCTGCGTCGTATTCCTGCTGAGAAATCCCGGTGTTGTGGAACACAAAGTCCGAAAAGTCCGGAGCCTGGTGACACGCCGCACAGTTTCCGGCGTGGGCATTGGCAGCTCCCGGGTTTGCAGATGTCAGAAATATCTTCAGGCCCTGAAACTCCAACGCGCCGAACTGGTACTGCTGCAAGTGATATTTGAAAGAGCCATCCTGCGGAGTAATGTAAATCGGGTTCTTCAGCGCCAACACCTGTAGGTGCAGCTGCTGGTTGTAAGCTGCCTTGGTTTGCCCTACCAACGGCGCTGCGGGCAGATGGTTCACGCGAAGAAAATTGTCATACGGCGAGCCAATGTAGCGGCCATATTTATCGCGCTTGAACAGCAAGTCCTGCATGTAGGCAGTTATGCAGAGAGCGATTTCATTCACCACCTGCGCATCCGTGGCCGTCGTCACATCGAGCCTTTGCGACGGAGCCAGCAATAAATCGCTTGAAATCCTCGAATCCGTTCCCTTAAAGAGGACCGCATAGCTCAGTCCTCCCAGCCGGTCCGCAGCCAGCCTGCTGTTGCCGTCATCCTCGCGGATCACCTTGGCGATGTGGGCGATCGCCTGGTTATATTGCGCGGGCGTCCACCCGAAGTTGCGCCCGGTCATTGTTCCCACCACCAGATCTTCTCCGGAAGCGAACTCTCCGTCGGAGTGCAGGAACAGCGCGCCCGAGCGGCTGGTGAAAGAATCCACCATCTGCATGGAGTTGCGCGGTGTGTGGTCAAACCCATTCGGCTGGGTTCGCGGCATTGGGCTGCGCGTGGTGAAGTCGGAATAGGTTCGATTGCCTCCGCCGCTCACGCCCTGGAACTCTGTAACGAAATGACATTGTCTGCAGTTGATAGACTGCCCCGCGAACGGCCCCGGCAGCGGCCCATTCGGAGTCTGCACCTCAGCAACCGCGGGATCGCCGTTGGTCAGCGGTGTATTCACGCCAGTCATATTCGCAGCAAAAAATTCCGAGAAGCGAGTGTCAAGAAACAGTGCTTCGCCGATAGAGTCCGCAGGCGGGGTGGCGTCCGATTCGGTCGGTGCCGCGGGTGCCTGCCCAGCGCCGCAGCCCGCCATCAGTATTCCGGCAAGCAGTCCGCCGACCACAGATAGAAGCAAACCGCAAAGTATTCTCCGCAAAGATTTCACTGCGGCCCCTCCGCAGTCGGCACATTCAGGCTTCGGATATAGGTAACGATCTGCCAGCGCTCCTGCTCCGGCAGTCCTGCCCAGCTCGGCATTCCTTTGAAGGCGCTGCCATTTTTCAGCAGCCACGCAATCTCGCCATCCGTTGCATTCTTCACCCGTTCGCTCTTCAGGCTTGGTCGCGATCCTTTGCCATCAGCATTCTCGCCGTGGCATTTGGCGCAGTTGTTGCGGAACAGATTCGCTCCGGCCGCCGCCGCTTCCGGCTGCCCGGCATAAGGGTTCACGCGTGCGCGATCCGCCTGCGGCACTTTTTTCAACCAGGAACCATCCGCCTTCGCAAAGCTCAACAAAGACGTCGCCAGCAGCGCCGCCAGAATCCAAAATCTCATTTCTTCCTCCGAAACCAATCGCGAAACTGCTGGATTTCGTATGCCGCCCCAAAGCGCCACAGAACTCCGGCGGAGTTGTTATTCAGCCCCAGCTCAGGAGAAAACTTCAGTGTCACCCCTCGCGGAGTACTCAACGCAACGGTCGGTCCCACGTACTGCTGCGTCTGCTTCAGGCCAAACGTGTAGCGGGTTCCCAGGCTCCCAAACAATTCCGCGCCAACGGCAATGTTCTGGCGGCAAACGACGCACTGTTTAGTGCCAGCCACCAGCGCCAACGGACGAGCAGCCCCGAGTGCATATCCAAATGCCCACGGATCGTTTCCGTTGATCGTCTTTTCGCCGATGAAGTTTTCGGAAATGTTCCAGCCCTTCACATTGCTCGAAAGGATCAGCTTGCTCTCGAACGTGCGCTCTATTTCTTTGCGCAATTTTGCATTGGGTACTTGCAGGCTGGCGATGCTGTCGTTTCCGGTGACTTCCAGAAAGCTCTTATCGGCCTTGTTTACGTTCTCGTACTCGAAATAGAGAACGGGATTGATCCAGTACTCGCGGGGCAAAGGCCGGAAGCGATTTTCAAACCGGAAGCCGGTAAGCACCGCAGAGTCGTTCTGTGTCGCCTGACCCTGCAGGTAGGCTTCCGTCGTCCACCAGGCAGTAACGCCGTATTCCAGCTCCACGGTCGGCGCAAAAAATGCGTTCGCATTCTTGGGAGCAGCGGCAATGTTCTGGTTTTCAATTTCAAGATTGCCCGGCTCTTCCAGGACGGAAGAGTAGGTAACGAAGTAGGGCGGCTCCTGTTGCGCGTGCGCTGTTGTCAGACCACAGACGAGAAATCCAGGCAGAAGAAGCAAAAAAATCATCGGAGAAGGGCAGCGACCCACCAGCTTACGGAAGCGTGTAAACAAAACTTCTCAACCCCCTGAGGAAGTAATTAGAAAAAGAAAATCTATATACGACTAATTCGGTCGGATAAAAGCCAGACTAAATTGGTCTTATATTCAAGTCAAGAACTGCGCTGAAATTATCGAGATATTTGTGGCCGCAAACTTCGCTCCGCGCAACCGGCGCGCCATGCAACTTCCTGTTGGAATGGTCGCAACGGGGCGTCAACGTCGCCGATGGAGGTAATGCGATACTGCGGGCGTTCCCAAGCTATGCGCCGACGAGGAATACCGGCGTCGTCATCGATCCGTCAGGCAACGTGGGGGGGTTACCAACAATTGGCTGACGTTGGCGGTGCAAACAAATCCGGGCGGCCATGCGATGGTGGTATTCGTCGGGCTTGCCGCACCGCTGGATACTACTGTGATCGGTCTGCCTCACCGGCCTTGATAGTTTTGAATCAAGCAGAGTAGCCATGTCGCGGCGAAACTTCGTGATCATTGTCGCCCTCCGTTTCCGGAAGGCATCTGCGCTGATAGACTGGAGTGTCTCTACTCGACAAAAAATTCACTTCTGAAGGATGGCAGACGAACGCATGGCAAATCAGGAAACCAGCGAGAAAAACTCCGCTGGAGTAGCGAAGATTCAGCCCGCCACGGGCAAGTTAGGCATCATGATCGTCGGAATGGGTGCGGTTGCAACCACCTTGATGGCCGGCGTAGAAGCGGTCCGCAAAGGGCTGGCCAAGCCGATCGGATCGGTCACCCAGATGGGTACCGTTCGCCTGGGAAAGCGCACCGAGGGCCGAAGCCCGCTGATGAAGGATTTTGTTCCGCTGGCTGACCTGGACGATGTCGTCTTTACCGGTTGGGATATCTTTCCCGACAACGTGTTTCAAGCCGCCAGCAATGCGAAGGTGCTCGACAAGGATCTGCTCAAGTCCATCCAGCCCTTTCTGGAATCGATCACGCCCATGCCTGCGGTGTTCGATCAGTTTTACGTGAAGCGCCTGCATGGCACGAACGTCAAAAAGGGCAAGAACAAACGCGACCTGGCCGACCAGCTGCGCGCCGACATCCAGGCGTTCAAGAAGAAGACCGATCGCCAGGTGATGATCTGGTGCGGCTCGACGGAGATTTTCCTCGAGCCCTCGGCAGTCCATCAATCGATTGCCGCGTTTGAGAAGGGCCTCGAAGCCAACGACCCCGGCATCGCGCCGTCGCAGATTTATGCCTACGCGGCCTTGTCCGAGGGGCTGCCATTTGCCAACGGAGCGCCGAACCTTACCGTCGATCTGCCGGTGATGCAGGAGCTTGCGAAGAAGAACAACGCTCCTATCTGCGGCAAGGATTTCAAGACCGGCCAGACCCTGATCAAGACCGTCCTGGCACCCGCCTTCAAGGCCCGCATGCTGGGCGTTAGCGGCTGGTATTCGACCAACATCCTGGGCAACCGAGATGGGGAAGTTCTGGACGATCCGGAATCGTTCAAGACCAAGGAAGAGTCGAAGCTGGGCGTGCTCGACTACATCCTGCAGCCGGAGCTATACCCCGATCTGTACAAGGACATTTACCACAAGGTTCGCATTAACTATTATCCTCCTCGTGGTGATAATAAAGAAGGCTGGGACAACATCGATATCTTCGGCTGGCTCGGATATCCGATGCAGATCAAGGTCGATTTTCTGTGTCGCGATTCCATCCTGGCCGCTCCCATCGCACTCGATCTGGTGCTGCTGATGGATCTGGCGAAACGCACCGAAGAGCTGCGTGGGATTGGAATTCAGGAATGGCTGAGTTTCTTTTTCAAGTCGCCCATGACGTCGGAAGGCCTGTATCCGGAGCACGATCTGTTCATCCAGTCGATGAAGCTGAAAAACACCTTGCGCTACATTGCCGGAGAAGACCTGATCACGCATCTCGGTCTTGAGTATTACGACTGAGGCATTGAGATAGGACACGAAGTTTTCAGAATTGGTACCCGATGATTTGTCATCCTGAGCGGAGCGAAGGACCTTGTGGTTGTCTCCAAATCCACAAGTTCCTTCGCTTCGCTTTGTGCCGAAGAAGACATCTTCCCGTTGTGGCGCTCTTGTTTCTCTGCGCCAACATCGCCGCCGCGTCGGCCCTCGCCGAGCAGCAGAAAAGCTCGCCGTGCCAGCCGACCGCTTCCAATCCCTGCAGCGATAACGGCGAAACGATGCCCGGTGTAAAGCAGGGCAGTATCGACGACGTGAACGCCGTTGGCCTGCGTAAAATCGGCGGTCGCGGGTTGGGCAACTGGTATTCCACCCGAACGGAGCTTGGGTGGGGCAATCAGATCGGGCAACAGGTCCTGAAGTCCGCAAAAATTGTCAGCGATCCGGTGGTCGATGAATACGTCAACCGCATCGGCCAGAACATCGTAAAAAATTCCGACGCCAAAATTCCATTCACCATCAAGGTGATCGACACCGACGAGATCAACGCATTCGCGCTGCCGGGTGGATACTTTTTCGTCAATTCAGGCCTCATCCTCGCCGCCGACAATGAGGCGCAACTGGCCAGCGTCATGGCGCACGAGATCGCCCATGTGGCCGCGCATCATCAGGCGCGCGAAATGACGCGCATGCACTATGCCGATCTCGGCATGGTTCCGCTTGTGATGATGACCGGCTACAGCCTGGCGGGCTACGGAATCTATCAAGCCTCCGCCGTCGCGGTTCCGCTCACATTTCTTCAGTTTCAAAGGGATTTCGAAGAGCAGGCCGACTGGCTGGGAGTGCAGTATCTCTACAAGGCAGGGTACGACCCGCAGCAGATGGTCGCTTTTTTTGAAGATGTTGAGGCCCTGCAGAAAACCAAGCCGCGGCTGGTTTCGAAAACATTTTCCACTCATCCACCCACGCCGGCAAGAGTCGAGCGAACCCAGCACGAAATTGCGACCATCCTGCCAGCGCGAACCGAATATGTTGTGGACACTTCGGAATTTCACGCGATCCAGGCACGCTTGAAGCGAATGGAAAATCGGCGGCCTGTAAAGAACGCCGCTAATCCAAACCAGCCAACGTTTCGCCGCGTCGGAGCAGGTCCCACCCCGAATACGCCCCAGCCACAGGAAGACGAGCGACCCAAATTGAATCCCCACAAACAATAAGCCTTAGGGAAAAAATTGGACAAACGACCCATTTTTTTATCTGCGTAACGCCGTCGCGCAACCGTTGATTTGGAATCGCGTCAATTAACAGCGCGCGTCCATTTGCAAGTTTCTTCCGAGTAAATATACTTTGGTTTTTCTGGAAGTGGCGCATCGGGGACTTTCGGTGCTTTCCGCCCGAAAAGAAAGTAAAAGACAAGCAGAAAAAGATACCCGATTCCATAGAGGGCAATGACGGCAATCAGAATTCCACCGGCGATTTCTATCATTGTTGCTCAACCCGCTTGCGAAAATCATTCACGCAAGTCTTAGCCAGACCGGTCAAAGTCCACGCGCGCGGCGTGTCTTGATAGGCTCCATCTGTAGAATTTGTTACATAAACAGTCATTGAAACAATCGGCCTTGAACGACCATTCCCATTCACCTGGACGTATCCCTGCTGCTCTCTGAACACAGCTACCAAATCGGCGGAACTTTTGTCGCTAACGACCCTGTATCTTCCCCATTTACTGAACTCGCTATACGCTCCATCGGAAATCTGTTGCATCCCGGTCTGATTGACAATATAGACAGTCTTCGCATTCAATAAACCTTCCGGCAGCGGAGCGTGCTTGCTCTTCGCGAAGCCAGCGGACGTTAACAACAGGCAGAAAACGATTAGTTTTTTAGTCATTGCGCCTCACAGCCGTACCGGGGCTGCCCGGACGTGTAAACCTGAAATATGGCCTGACCGTCGCCGAAAGCTGGAACCTCTACCGTCTGTACTTGATTAACGAAATCAATGCTGCAGAAAGCGCGCTTGTCGGCATTGTTGTGCAGCTTCACAGTTAGCTTGGTTATCCCGCCATACGTTTCATAGTGGTAATGCGCATAGACATATTGATAGCTTTCGGCCATCAGAACCGGGCAAACAAGCAGTAGCAAAACCATCAGTTTTTTCATATCATCCTTCCGTTTCAAAACAAATCAACGTAACTAACTCTCCGCGCGGAGTGGTGATGGTGAGCGTGTGGACCACGCCGTTTCCATGCTTTGTCTCGATGTGGTCAAAGACGCATCCTTCGATCCAGACACTGCATTCACTAAAAGTACCTTTTAACCGCCATTTTCCGACCTCAGGAGGACTTATTGATTTGACAGAAAAAGCAAAGCGAACAAACTCCGATTTGAAAGTTAGGTTCACGCCTAACCCAGCGTTGGACCATTTCAGAATCCATATGAAGGCTTCCTCCGACGACGGTCTCATGTTCCTCGATCAGCTCTATCTTTCCGGATTGGAGTGGGCTTACATGTACGTCAAAGCAGTCACCTGAAGTGTGTCGCTGCTATCCATGAATTGCTGACCTGCTAAGACTTATCGGACGAGGAACGCGCCCTCCTTGCCGCCTAACTTTCTTCATAGCCCCGACAGCATACACCTGAATCGAGAACCCATGACAAACTTTGGGAACGGGCCGTCGCCGGACTGTGAAGGAGACCCCTTCGGCCGGATTGTGAAGCGGCTATATCCGATGAGGGACCGCTTTGGATCTCAATCAGAAATTTTCTACGAGAATTTCCGCACGATTGCCAGAACTTTCCCCTGAATCGCGACCCGCGCCGCCGGCACATAAATCGGCTCCATCTCCG
>JBEPVW010000076.1:0-14032 GCA_041690775.1 Acidobacteriota bacterium
GCCTTGTGCTCCGTCACCTGGGTGATGATGTGGTCGCCGCGCTCGCGATACTTTTCCGCAATGCCCTTGATGGCGAGGTTGTCGCTCTCCGTCGCGCCGGAAGTAAAAATGATTTCCTTTGCAGCCGCGCCGATCAGCCGGGCAATCTGCTCGCGTGCCAGATCGACTGCCCCTTCCGCTTCCCAACCGAAGGAGTGGTTGCGGCTGGCAGCATTGCCGAATTTATCCATGAAGAACGGAAGCATCGCCTCCAGCACTCGCGGATCCATGGGAGTAGTGGCGTGGTTGTCCATGTAGATCGGCAGCTTGACCCTGTCGGGTGCCTGGAGCTGATTTTCAATAGGATTCATCGTGTCGCTTCAGAAACTTCGAAACTTTCGCGGAGACCGAAAATCGCAGCGCTTTAAATGGAGAGCGCAACGCTTGGATATCGTTCGCTCCAACGAGCATGGCCTCAATGCGTCAGGGTAACTAAATGGCTCGCGTTGCCTTTTCGCGTATACGCTGCATCGGCCTTCGATTCCTCGCAGAGATCGGAGATGCGCATGTTCGTCAGCAGACCCTGGATTGTGTCGTTGAGCTTGCGCAACGGCTCCTTCACCGTACAGGAATTGAGCAGATCGCAGTCTCCATGGCTGGTGGTGCAGGAAGCAATGAACAGCGGGCCTTCAATCGACCGGATAACCTCAAACGCGGTGATCTGGCTGGCCGGGCGGCCCAACGAATATCCGCCGTGAATCCCGGCATGCGAAACGACTAGACCGGAACGCGCCAGAGTCTGCAAAACCTTCGCCAGCAGCGGAGTTGGAATATGGTATGCCTCCGCAATATCCTTGGCGCTTTGGGCATGGCCCGCCGGGAGCTCCGCCAGGTGCTTCAGCGCGATCAGTCCATAATCGGCTTTTTTTGTGAGACGAAGCATAATTTCGGCGTCTGCCGATTGTCCCTTCTAAATACGCTGATTCCCACAGAATCCATTTTACAATAGGACTGTTTCAGTCACCCTTGCAAGACCGCCGTTGCCGCGAACATTGAATTTAGCGCCATATTCATTGTTTTGACCGGTTTTTCTTTGACAAACTCATTTGTATATCTGAGACTATCGCCATCGGGAATCGCCCGCATCTAAGTCGCTAGCCATGGAAGCCTGCAAACACCCCCGCGTGCGCGTATTAACGCGCGAAGAAGATGCTGAATTTGTAGAATGCCTGGAATGCGGCGAGGTCTTCGACTCGCACGAATTCACGGATATGGACATCGAAGAGCGCAACCAACTGGAAAACCAGAAAGAAGCGGCGTCCAACGCTGAACCCTGATCGGCTATCGTACCGCCAACACTCGGATTCCCCTCAACCGGAAGCTTCCGGCAGCCCGCCAAGTCTATGCTAGCTGGGATTTTCCGGGCGGAACTCGACGGGAGCGCCCAGGCGCTGCCCACTGCGCCACAGATAATGAAAGCCTGAAAGCACGGTGAGCCACAGCGTCGCCACCAGCGACCAGTGGCGAATCCACAATACCCAGAACGACGGATCGGTCTGCGCCAGTACGACGGAGCACACCGCAAGGATCTGAGCCAGCGTATTTGCCTTGCCCAGCAGGCTGGGATGAAAATCGCGTGTCCCCGTGGTGGCATATAACAACGCCGCGATCACGATGATTCCAAGATCCCGGCTGAACACCATGACTGTAACGCGTTGGGAAACCAACCCGACATGCATCAACACCAGGAAAAGCGTGCTCAACAATAATTTGTCGGCAACTGGATCCAGATAAGAGCCCAGTTCGGTGCGCTGACGAAAGATGCGGGCCAGCGCGCCATCCAGTCCATCACTGACGCCGGCGACCACAATCAGAATAAAGGCCCGATGATAGTGCGAATCCAGAATGGCCAGAACGAGAAAAGGGACGATCGATAGCCGCAGAAGTGTGAGTTGGTTGGGCAGTGCGCGTAATTGGCGAAACACGGGAATGGGATATCCTGATCCATCCTAACGCAACCCCGCTAGTCCGAGAGAGCACGATGATTGGAAGCGTCGACGGTTGCCCGCTCTTCCCGCTGGCATTAGAATCATGGAAGCACCTGTAGGCGCGTAGCTCAGTTGGTTAGAGCGCTACCTTGACACGGTAGAGGTCAGGAGTTCGAGTCTCCTCGTGCCTACCATTTAAAACCCCGATATCCATGCGGGTTTAGTGAATAGTAAGGATCCTGAAAACCGTTCAGGACGAGGGCACGGAAAGGCACTGAGAGATAATAGCGTCGACTTCGGTCGAACGGGGAAAAGGCATCCCGTATGGGATGCCTTTTCCCCGTTTCGGATCGATTGTTAGCTTGCTTTGCGCTCCACGATAAATAGGCTCTTGGTGTGCTCCTGAGCAATACGCTTGTCGTCGACTTCGGCTTGTTGGTACAGATCGAGCGTGGTGCTGCGTGCCTGAGGAGTTCCTGTACCACTTTCACAGGCTCCTTTTTGGTGCCCATGCTTTCCGCGATTATATTTCGGAGCCGAAGCCAAGTACAAGCGGACTCGACGGCGGATAGAGTCTGCAGTAGCCGTTCCTTAAGTTGCCGTCGGCAATTCCATGTTCGCGTCAGCGGCGGGGTTGTCAAATCCGCACTAAGTTTCTTCTTCAACGCTTCCGTTTAGCCGCAGCCGCGATCGCAGTCAGAGCCGTAATCGCAGTCGCAGACGTAGCGGCCACGACCGCGGTGATGGCCGTCACGTCGCAGCAACAGTCACACTGGCACCCATTCGGATGCGGCACCATCGTCGTACCCGGGGGCACTGCTGGAGCCGGCGCACCTGGCGGGGGCGGGGCAATCGTCGGCGCGGGGCTGGGCGGAGAGGGAGGGGCGCTCGGCGCCGGGCTCCTTATCGGGCTCGCGACCGGGCTCGGCTGAGCCACCGGTGCGGGAAGCGGCGGCCAGGGTGGCGGTTTCGTGGACGGCGGGGATGCCACAGGACCCCCGTCGGGGGTTGTTCCCGGACTTGGCGTAACTGGACTTGGCACAGCCCCCGGGTCCGGCCCGCTACTCGGGATTGGCGTGACATCTGGCCCACCATTTCGGGGAGCTGGCGTGCTAACCGGAGTTGGCGATGGGCTCGGATCGGGGCTCGCACCGGGCTGCGTGGTTCCGATCAGCCCACCCACCGTACTGATCGATGCCGCATGCAGAAACATGAAGTCGCGAATCAGGGAATGCGTCTGTGCCCAAGTGGTCGGAGCATCCACGTAGTCTGCCCAGCGCGGGCGCGGCACATGAAAGCTCGCCGGTCCGGACGATGGATCCTGATCGTATTTGATCGCCTGGTACTGCGCTGTGCTGACAAGGTTTTTCGAAAGTTGAGGAAAGCTGGAGGACAAACCATCGAAATCCCACACCTCGCTCAAATAGGAGCCGAGGTTCGGAGCGCCCGCTCGAAAATTGCTGGAGTAAACGATCCCAACGCTGAAGCTCGAGACCACCACTTGCGAGAGCTGGAGCGTGCTCCCGTCGTCAGCACCCAAAGCCGCCCGCACTGCCGTCAGGATGTCAGTGACGATGTCGAACCAGTTCGTGAGAAATATTCTGGTATCGGTCGCCGAGTTTTTGAGGAATGGCATGATAATGATCTGGTTCCGCGCAGCCCCATCTAACTGGTATCCGAGCCGTTCCATGTAGTAGAAGAGCTGCGGCCACAACCCCGACTTGCTGGCATAATCCGTATCCAGGTAGCCGGCCTGCGCAGGCATAGGATGAAAAAAGATGTGAGCTTTGGAGAAATCCGTAATCCCATGTGGAATAGCCACTCCGAACCAGTTGGGGACGACGGGATCGCTGATCTGGAACAGCATCGTGGTGACCTGCACCCACTGTCCAACGAATTGCAGATTCGCTGAACCGGGTACAGACGAGGGCACAACCAGCCAGTTGGGATTTTGAAACGTACCCGTTCCACTGTGAATACCGGGTATCGGTGCAAGGGGAATCGAAGTGACCGCGTATTTGGACATAGAAGTTACCAACTCTTTCCTTCGCGGTTACGGTGCCTGAGGAGCGAGATCCGTGAGATTTGTCTATTACTCGCTAGCCAACGCGCCCGGCAGTCCCTGGGAGTTTCAATGGATGCAGAGCATCCGCAGCCTTCGCCGGTATAACTCCACCATTCCCGTCTATCTATTTCTTTACAACGGCGCCTCTGCCGAACTGCTCGAAGAGGCATCGCATTCCTCTGTTTGCGTCCACTATCTGGGTGACTACTCCACATATCTGAGCCTCCTGCACGCTCGCGGGTCCACTCTTGCCCTGTTTCCCACATTCCACAAATTTCTTTCCCTGGCGCACGGCCCGCTGCAAGATACGTCGCAGGTCGTCTATCTCGATTGCGACACCTTTTTCTTCGACAACATCGAACGCATCATCGATCGGAGTGCCTCCTGCGACTGGTACGCACGAGAGGAGCCAAAGTCGATGCGCAGTCACTACGGATATGACAACTCGCATATCGACGAAGCCCTGCTGGCGACAATCGCGGAACGCGAAGGCCTGAGGTCGATTCCTCCTTTCAACTCCGGTGTGTGCGTGCTCAACAACAACATCTGGCATAGCCTGGAAAGTATCCGCATTCATAACCTCGATCTGGCGTGGCGACTGTTGGTCGGTTGCGAACTCGGCGCCATCGACCACGCCGGCCGCGATCAGAAGATTCGGTCCGCGGTATTCAGTACCCTCACCAGTTACGACCATGCACGCGCCCTTCAGTATCCATCGTCGAATCTGTGGATCATCGAGCAGATCGCTCTATGGCTCGCACTCGGCCACCTTCCGCAATTTTCTCTGGGCCACATGTCGCGTGCGGATGTGGCACAGGGTGGCGAATTCCGGGAGGCACACGGGCTGCAAACCCCCAGCGTTGTGGCCCACTACTTCAGCAATCTTGAAGATGAGTTTTTTCGAACTGTCCCCGCGATTCCTCGTTGACCTCCCATGCTCAATCCTAAAATCCTCATACCGTCCGCTTAAGACAACGTCGCGTTAAAGGCATAGTCGACGTAGTGCAGAAGCAGTGACGTGGAGGTGTATCCATCCGGCAACGTGTCCCGATAATGCGGCAAATAACGTCCGCGAAAAAGAAGCCCATCGCCCAGGTGCTGCCACACCCGCAACGAACCGTCAGAAATGTCGAGGTGAATCGGCCACGGCACCTGCGCCTGCGGCTCGGGAGTGGCGTCAATGCACAGAGTGATGCTGAACTCGCATTGCTCCCGGTCCGTGTGCCGCTCCAGCACGGACCCGCTTTCATAAGCCGCCAGATACGAGTACGACGGTTTCACCATGCTGCGTACAACATCGCTCACCGCGTGCGTCAGCTGGCAATGGATGAAGCGCGCCACTCCCTCGTTGTGAGCAACATGTCTCCGCGCAACCTGGCCATCGCCCAGTGTGAACGAGCCGGCCCGAGTGTGATAGCGGTAGTACCGTCGCATGGAGCCAAGGTGAAACGGAGGAATCAGCCCAGCCAGCGCGGTATAGCCCCGCTGAAACTGGTTCGCACAGTGCCATACGGTATCCAGCCACTCTTTGTGTCTTCGCTCCGCGAATCCTGGCTCTACCAGGATGTGAGCCCGGGTCAGCACCCAGCGCACATGCGGCGGCAGTTCCTTGTCCAGAAAATATCCGGGCCGCAGATCGCTGAGATAGCCCGCATATTCCTGCCCGATGCAGTAAGGCCAGATCGCGCGCGTTGCAGGATCGTGTACCCACACCATCCACTCGCTCGGGTATAAATATTCCGTAGCAACGGCCTGGGCACCTTTATCCGGCGGCAAGGGACCATGCCATGAGAACCAGCATTGCGGATTCACCACCAGTGGGCCCACGATTTCCGGTCCATAGATACGTGGCGGCACCAGATAGTACGGCTGCTCATCCAGCAGGCAGTGGTAGTACTCGGAAGGGAATCCGTAAGGCGTCATTGATGGAACCATCCATTTACAGTGAAACGGCTGTCGGCGAAATCGCCAGATGGAGCGCCGACGGGCAGCACTTCATGCAGGCAGCCGCTGGGAAAGAACACCACCTGATTCTGCATCGGGTGGATTACGTGATACGGTCCGATGGCTCTGGCATTGCCATTGTCCCGCTGGGTGTCGTAGATGCGTAATTCGCCACCGGCAAATCCTCGCGGCTCACGATAGAAGAAATAGACGAACGTAAGTCTGCGGCCGTGGACCTCGGCGGAGTCGTTGTCCGTGTGAATGCGGAAGAATTCCTGATGATTCGTGCCGGTCAGCTGCACTTCCACATGCGAGACGCCGAACCCGGGATCCCCCAGGCGAGAGACCACGTGCGGAAGAAAGGTCAGCAAGCGATCGACGAACATCTGCTGATACGGTCCCAGGTCAAACAGCACTTTGGAGCGGCGATAGCGCGAATCCAGGCGGCTTTCGCCATTTGTGCCAATGACCTGGGTGGCCGCGAAAGCCTCTGCATTTCCAAGCGTGTAATCCAATAGTCGCCGCCATTCCTCGGCGACAAGGAACTCATCGAAGATGGCAATCGGCGTTTGCGCAGGCTGCGTATTTTCTGCCATACACTCCCCCAGTTCAAGTGCCGGCCGGGTAGTCGTAATTCACGATGGCCGCATACACCAGCCGCTCGCCGAAGGTCACCTCGTTCGGCGTTGCGGCATCGATGCGAATCCGCTCAAACTCGCGCACCACAATGCGGAATTGCCCAGCCGACGGTGTCTTTGCAAACGCAATCTTGCCGGACCACAACACCGCATCGGGCTCGCTGGCATCCGGCGCATTCTCTGTCACTGTCACGACACTCGCCGGGGCTACCTCCCACGCAACGTCGCTGACAGCATGGACCAACCGGCGCTCCACCGTCACCTCAATCGCAGATTGCGTCGGGCCCTGCGGCGCCAGTCCTCCAATAAACACCTGCGCACGGCGAATGTCCGATGGGTCGATGCTCACCACGGCCGAACGGTCAGGAGAGAGCTGTGCGTAATCCGCAAGAACCACGCGGGAAAGCTCCACCCCCTGCACGGAGTGGGGCTGATACCGCGCCAGTGCAAGCCGGATAAATGGCGTGTAGGAAAGGCTGTTCCCGAGCTCGATGTCACAGAACCAAAGGCCACGCTGCTGATCGAACTCCACCATGTGACCGGCTACGTCGAACTGCTTCGGTGTCTCTTCCAATTGCAGCTGGGTTGCCGTCGTGAGCGCCCCGGTAAAGTCGCCCACTGCCGGAACATCCGCAAGGTAGCCGGTCTTCCAGATGGGGTCGTTGCCCCATTGCGTGAAGAATGGTTTGTAAGTCTCGCGCGTTGGGTAGTCAGGTGCGGAACCATTCCAAAGAACCACCCCCAGCAATTCGCTATCGCCTGAGGAGTACCACGGACGATTTAAATAGACGCGCAGGCCATTGCCGAAACGGACGCTCGATTTAACATTGGTCGTCTCCTGCTGCTCCCATCCGAAGGTCGGAACGATGTACGCAATGTCCGGCGCAAGCGGTCGTGCGGAACTCGGCACGTCCACCAGCAAGGTTTCGCCGCTCCGGGTAAAGTCCAATCCAGCGGGAAAATACTCTCCAAAGCGTGACGTCGCGACCGCTGTATAACCCACCCAGCGGTGCTTGCTGTCCTGGAAGCGGTGCAAAGGTGCGGCTACGTCGCTCGGCGTCACCACCCCCTCCAACTCATCGATGGGCGCGGAAAACCACAATGCATCCACCTTTGGCACATACACCGCAACCATGCGTGTCTGCGTTGCATCCGCGTACAACGGACCGGGAGTAGTATCGGCCAGGTGAATGGTTTCGACGTGATCGCTGTTCCATGTCTTTTTCGGTCCGGGCTGCGATGGGTCGTCGCTGTACTCCAGCCAGCGCGCTTGCAGGTCGATTCGCGAAGTGCTGGATCCGTTGATCTCGAGCGCGCCCAACAGCACAGCGGAATGGGATCCATGCGATCGCCAAGCGGTGATCGGCGTAAAGGAATTGCGCAGTGCCGAGGCAAAGATCGGATCTGCGGCGCGGTGCACCACCGGCAACTGAACGAACTGCGGCCTGCCCAGCGGTTGCTGCACCGCATGAACCATAATCAGGGTGCGTGCCGGCGTGATCATCTCGTGGCCGCCTTCCAGTACCAGCCGCGTCAGCAACGCGATTAGGTCGCTGGTAGCTCCCACAAAATAATCGGCGACGCCACTCTGCATCGCCGCAATCTCTCGCGCTTCAAAGTACTCGCGCAGCCAGTTCCACACACCCATCAGCGCCAGGTCGCTTTCGGAGAGATAGCTGCTCAGGTCGACCGAAACCATCGCCCCCTTCCGCAGCGACACCGTCAGCTCGCGTTTCGCCGCATCCCACTCCGGTCTCGCGGTCGCTTCCTCCAACGAAAGCAAGAACGCGGAGCCCTGCGGCCATTGGTTGCCGAAGTCGATGTACGTCACGGAACCTGGCCGGGGCTGCACGTCAGGAAGGATCTCGTAGTTCAGCGAATTGTTGGCGATTCTGCCATTAGTGTTGTCCGGCGTATTCGGCAAATTGCGCAGGGCCGCCCCACGAGCGATGGGATCAGGGAGGTAGCCCACGTCCAGCAGCGGCGAAGGATCGAGCGGGACACCACCCTGCGTCGGCAATTCGGAGTTGTCGCGCCCAACGATCAGATTGAATGTGCTTGCATCGCGGCGCAATTTTCCATTGTTGTCGTCGAACATCCCATGTTGTTCCGCCATTCGCTCGGCCACACGAGGCGGCGCCACGTGGCGATGGTCTGTATCCGTTGTCGCCATCGAATCGAGTGCCGGGTTGCTGTTATAGGACCGAATGACCATTCGTTCCAGCGTGGCTCCCGGCTGCGTCGGCTGCTGCAGGACCAGCAATGGCGCGCCCACCGGCTCGAACCGCAGGTAGGGGAGAGCTGCTCCGCTTGCGGGCGCGGCAAGGCTGGCTGGCGTTTTGCTGTTCAACGGAATACTGTTTCCGGCCAGGTCAACGGCTCGTGCACGCACCCGATATTTCACCCCGAAGCGCAATTCAGGAAGCGAGCCAGGCATCACGGCGAAATTCGTCGTCATCTTGAAGGGGGTTATCGGCTGGTTCACTGAAGGATCGGACGTCGTGGCCATGGCCGGATCTGGACTGCGATTCAACGCCAGCCCTGGACGGAAGGCACTCAGGCTCCAGCCATCCCATCGCGCAACACGCTCGTGGATAAATAAGTCAGTGCCAGGCTGAGGAATGTTATTGGCTGTGGCGACCCCATCGGGTGTTCGCGTCGGGTCCGCGGCCGGCTGTGCCGCGGTCGGCTGCAGAAATCCCTCTTCATCGGCTTGGTTGAGAGTGATGTTTGCACTCGCACCGAACTGATACGTCGCATTCCGGCGATGCAGCGAACGCCACTCCTGCGTTCGGGACGACCAGATATCCAGGCGAAATCCGCGCACCAGATCCCGTGCGTTCAACGCCCTCGGCAGCACAGTGTTTGACTGCAGTGCTTGATCGAAGCTCTTGTTATCGGCGATAGAATGCAGCAACTGAACGCCCCGGCCGTCGGCCATCAGACCAACGCCAAACGAACGCAAGCTGGGCAAAGTCCCCCCAATTACGGACTGATCCCTGGCATTCTGCGCGTTATCGGCGAGGGTCAACGCTTTCAGCAGACCGCCATCAAGGTCCACCTGCGAAAGATGAAAGTTGTTTGGCGCCAGCGCAAGATATCCCTCGACGATGTCTCCGGCAAAATAGCCGCCGGCGGCGAGATCACCGCCCGCAGTCGCCGGCGCCGTGCGAAAGGAACTCTTGCCGCGGGTGTAGGATGTGCTCGGCAGAACGAACCTGGGCGCAAGCTTCCACGCGAATCCAGGGGTAACTTTGCGTACTTCGATGGTCCGGTACGCCGTTGCCGTAGGGGAAGCAGGGCAAAAGCTCTCCGGCACCTCCACATCGAAGACGAGTCCCAGCGCCCGCAGCACGGAAGGGTAAGAGTTCAGCGCGGTGAGCGCGCGATGGAAGTCCAGCGTTTTGGCAAAGTCTCCTTCCGTCTGTGGAAGCGGTACACGGTTCGGCGCGGCCGGCATGTTATGAAACATAGCGAAGCGCGTCATCGTGTCATGCACATTTGCCGACGGCGTCAGCACGGGGCGCACGCCATCCGGGGCCGCAGGCGTCGAAATAGCCGGATTCAGAATTTCGCCGCCGCCCAGCACCTGCTGACGCTGCTCGTTCCACATTTGCAGTCGCATCTCTGAAATTTCATCGGCGAGGGTCGACTTAGGTCCATCGCGGAAGCTCAGATCGCGCAGAAGACCTGCGATTCCGCCTTCGTTGCCGCGGCTGAGCAGGTTCCCACTGCCCACCGTCTGGTATGCGTATTTTAAGAAGCTGGTCGCCTCGCGCACGGGATAGGAGACGATCAGCCGCTGATCGAAGTCAGGAATCTTGAACGGCTCAACATACGTCGTCTTCTTGAAAATCTGTTGCCATATGTCCGGCCGCAGAACCGCGCGATCAGCGGCCACCGTGGTTGTCTTGCCGGCGCAGTGAAGTTCAAAGTTGAGCCCACCGGTCTGAATCAGTTGTGGCCACTGGAGCACATCCGGAAATGCATCCAGTGTCGCTCCATGATTCAGCCGCGGTGTCAAATACAGCGACAGACGGAGCGTCTTTTCCGCGGTAACCCCGTTCGGCAGCACGATGAAAACGAAAGTCTGGTTCGCCATATCCTTTAGCTCCCGATCACGCAAAAGCAGCCGCGTAGGTCGCCCAGTCCGCTGGCATGAGAACGTTGTCGACGCGCGGATCGCCGGGACTGCTACCGAAACTCTTTTCCATGGAAATCTGTACCGAAGCACTGAAGAACAGGATGTGTATGGAAACAGTTAGGGTCGCCCGCCCCTGCACCATCTTTTTTCCGTTGGATACCTTGTAGGTGAGGCTCAGGTTCAGGTCCATCGAAATCGAGATGATGCCGAGGACAGACACCTCGCCAGCCACATCGACGAAGCCGGTGAGGTCAGTTTCCGTGCCGGTGAGCTTGAAGTAGATCCCCGCCATAATGTGTACGCCGCCGGATGCCACGCCCAGGTCCAGCGAGAACTCACCCCCAAACTCCAGGGCGCCTTCCACCATCTCAACGCCGTCCGCATTGATCACGAGGTGCACAAAGCCGCCGCCACCCAGGCATTCCACCAGGATGAGGAACGGGCGACCGCGTGTCGCAAATGCAAACTCGAACGCGGGCTTGCCATCCAGATAAGGCAGGTCAAGGCCCGTCATGATCGAGATATGTTCGATTGCAAATACACCTACCGTGATCGGCGGCAGCCCCAGCGTGTAGGTCACCCGAATTTTGTCCGGCGCCAGATCGATCGACGGACCCTTGCCTCCAAAAATTCCCGGCGGCAGGATGTCGGCCAGCGTCTGCACAAACTCCAGTGGACCAATGAAGGTGATCGGCTTATTCGAAGGCAGGTCTGCCTTCACCTTCACCTTTTGTCCATTCTTTGAGGTGAACTTCAAAGAAATGAACTGAATGCCCACGACACCCAGCAACGTCACCATGAAATTTGTGAGCTCACCGTTGATGCTGGATTCCGGCGCCGCTCCTGTCAGGCTCCGCGTCAGAGTTGCGTGCAAGGTAAGCGCGGAGGTCTGTCCGTTCTGGTCGAACTCAACGTGGACCGGATCATTCTCGTAATTCTTCAGTTGCGGGCTCCATGCCACCTGCGTAACCAGTGTGTCGGGATTCTTTGCGTTCGGCTTTAGCGAATTTTTTATCTGTGGGGCGTTCTGGTCCGCGCTGGCCGTGCCGCTGCCATCCACGGGAATCAGCGCTTGCAAGGGCACTGTGCCGAAGAGCTTCGCACTCAGGTCGGCAAAAAACTCGGCGGGCCGGATCAGTCCATTCGCCGCATCGTCAGGATTTCCGGCAATCAATCCCTTCCTTGCGGAGAGCGCTGTCAACGAGAGATTCGGTGTGGCAAATCCGCCCGCCTTGTCCGCGCTGAATTGGATCGCCGGCGGCGTGCCGCTGATCTGCGCATACACGCCGGCATGCGCGTCCAGGTCCCCGCTTAGATATTTGCTGTACATCTGAATATTTACCGGCGACGCGCTGCCGAGTATCTGCTCAAGCGCCGGCACTGTGACAGTCGCCTGATCCAGAACCGGAACGAAGGGAACCACTGGATACGGCGGAGTGCTCTGCAGTGTCTGAGTATCGAAGAACAATCCGTTGGTCTTCAGCGTCGTGTCGCCCGCATTTGGATTGGCATACGCCACCTTCTGCCCGGTGACGGTGCACAAGCGCCGATCGCCCGAGGTCTGGTATGCCGTCTGGATCGCGGGAAGATCCGGCTCGCTTTCCAGCATGAAAATGAGTTGCGCGAGAAAGTTCACCGTCTTGCCGGCGAGATCAATCGCTGTCACGTGGAATGGAAAACCGCCGCCACCTACGTCAATCCAGAACGAGCCTGGATTCGCGGTTCCATTGGGAATAGGGTTCGGCTTGTCGATGTCCGGTGTCACCAGCGTATCGATGCGCACGTTCTGCCAGAACGGCATCTCGCGCCGTCCAAATTTAAACGTCGCCGGGTCGTATCGCTTCACCTTCTCGCGCACAACTACATACATGTGTTGCTTCAGGTATGCAGTCGGATAAGGGACGACGCCCCCGTTAGATGGAACCACTTTGCGCTCGGTCACCTTAATCAGCGCTGCGCGATGTCCAAATGGATAAAGAAATCCCTCATAGACGATGCGCACGTAGTGGTCGCGTCCCTCAGTTGCAAGATGCACCCACTCGCTCACATCCAGCGCAATCGTGCCTGGGCCGCTTGACGTCTTGTAGAAAGGCTGATTCGGCCAACTTCCTCGCGAACTCAGCCATCCCCCCAACGAGGATAAAAAGAGCCGGCTCGCGTCGATCGGCGTGGGGACAAACGCGCTGATGTTTCGTTGCGCGTCTTCAACGAAATAGCCCGTCACTCCGGAGGTGAGGATCACGATTTCCGCGCGGTCGCGCGGCGACATGGCGGTGAGGAACTCGCCCGGAGGTGGCCAGTCGCCATGGTCGATAAAGTCCGGCGACCAGATGGCACGTAGCGGCACTGTATGGTCGACGCTCGCCTCTTGAATCGTCTGTTTCGTGCCTGTCTCCGTCTTGACTGAGACAAACCTGCCCAAACGCGTGTGCCACAGTTCGGTTCTACCCGCATGCGCAGCAGGCTTGTTTGCATGTGCCCAACCGACCGGCACAGCGGGAGCCAGCATCAGCCGATAAGGAATCTCGAGCGACGTCTCGAGCGACGATGGGGCAATGATCGGCGGCGGCTTGGGCTTTCCCAGCGCGGTCGAGGACAGTACCAGCTCGAGCTTCGACCAGTCGAGCAGCGCATCCATGCGAAAGGGAATTTCCTGCAGTGCCTTGGGCAGCCGAAAGACCAGGCGGCTTCCGCCGGCCATGCGCGATGGCACATCGCCCGGCGCATCCAGTGGATCGTCTCCCGATTCAGGCGGCGTGGAACTGTCCGGAACATTCGCCGCTACTTCGAAGTACGCCTTTTCAGTTATGCTCTGGGCGGGGAACTGGATGATAAGAAATGCCGGAAGCTTCTTCTGGTCGATCCTGAGCTTGGGGTTCTTCGCATCGGACACATCCAGCTTTAGATTCACCGCATCCACCCGCAACGCGAGCAGATCATCCGGACGAAGAAGCTCGAAGGTTAGAGACATCGTGCCCTTCTCTCGCGGGTCTCGGGGCGGAGACACTGCTGGACTTCAAATCAAAGAATTGCCTCGCCGATCTGATTCTTCAGGCCGAAGTGATCGACAAACCAGTGGAACGATCTCACCCGGCAATTTTCAAGCTGAACCCGGCGCTCCCACACGTCGCTCTGGTTCACCATGGCAAGAGCAGGTTGAATCACCTGAGGAAACGCGCGCGCATAATAGCGAAGCATCTGCAAGCAACCCAACTCGCTCAGATAGAGCAGTCCAAATCGAATACAGTTATGTACCCACAGCTTTCGAATGGCA
>JBEPVW010000077.1:0-14017 GCA_041690775.1 Acidobacteriota bacterium
GTTTTGGTACGTTCCAACGCATCCCGGGAAAGTTCTCGCCTCCTGGCAGTTGTCGTCACAGTCGTCGTGATCGCGGCGCTCTACCTCGCGAAAATCGTATTGCTGCCGCTCGCCCTGGCCATGCTTTTCACTTTCCTGCTGGCGCCTCTGGTCACTCTGCTGGAGCGAGTCCGAATCCCTCGCGTGTTGGCCATCCTGCTGGTACTCCTTGCCTTCGGCAGCGGCGTCGGCTATATGGGGTGGACAGTTGTCGGACAGTTGATAGAAGTGACAGGCCACCTGCCTGATTATCGTGCGAACATTTCCCAGAAAATAGCGGTCTTTCACCGCACGCAGAACACCAGCTTCAGCCGGGCCGCGCATGAGGTCCAGAACCTCAGCGAACAACTCGGAATCTCGAATCCCCCGAACACCGCCAGCGATCGGCGCCATCGCGGGGCGAAGCCGCTGGGTGGTTCGCCGGAACGACCTGTTTCCGTACAGGAGGTAGGCAAGTCCACCACCAGCCTGGACTCTCTCCAAGGGATGGTCGAACCGCTCGCCGTCATCCTGCTGGTCATCGTCTTCACATTTTTCATGCTGCTGCAGCGGGAGGACCTGCGAAATCGCCTGATCCGCCTGACCGGACATGGCCACCTGAACCTGATGACGCAGGCGATGAATGAAGCGGGCGACCGGGTCAGCCGCTATTTCTCGCTGCAACTGCTGGTCAATACCTGCTACGGTTCCATCATCTTCACCGTCCTGCATTTCCTCGGACTTCCTCACGCCATACTCTGGGGCGCGCTCGCTGGCCTGCTGCGTTTCATTCCCTATATTGGCGCTCCTATCGCTGCGTTTTTACCCACGCTGCTGTCGATGGCGGTATTCCATGGGTGGAAGCAGACTCTGCTCATCATGGCGCTGTTCTTTTGCATGGAAGTGGTGACGGCCAATTTTATTGAGCCACATGTTTATGGCAAGCAGACCGGGCTATCTTCGCTTGCGATTCTGGTGGCCGCAACCTTCTGGACGCTGATCTGGGGGCCCATCGGGCTCATCCTGTCCGTCCCTCTCACCGTCTGCCTGGTGGTGGTCGGCGCCCATGTGCCCAACCTGGAATTTCTCACGGTGCTGCTTGGCGACCAGCCGGTGATGAAACCCGAGGCCCACTATTATCAGCGCCTGCTGGCCAGCGATGAACACGAAGCCAGCCAGGTGCTGGAAGGCTACTTGAAGGACAAGCCGCTCGAGGACCTCTACGATTCAGTCCTGATCCCGGCGCTGAGCCTGGCCGAGCAAGACCGTCATCGCAACGCCCTCGATGACGCAACCGTCAGCTTCATCAATCAGACAACCAAAGAACTGGTGGATGAACTGAGCTTCCGCAGCGAGAGAAACGGCGAACACGCTTCTGCTGCTGCGAATGCCGAAGTGGCGGAGCCAGGCGCTCTCCCCGATAGCAGCGAAATTCCGCCCCCATCCCCCGTCCCCGCAATGAGCATAATGTGCGTGCCCGTGCGCGATCATGCGGACGAAATTACCGCGATCATGCTGGCTCAACTGCTGGAACGGGCCGGGCATCGCGCACAGGCGGTCGCAATCGGAAATGTGGACGGAATGCTGGCGGAAGTAGCGAGAACGAAGCCGGACCTGGTCTGCCTCTCCGCCCTGCCTCCCTACGCCATGGCTAATGCACGCGGTGTCTACCTGAAGTTGCGGGGCGAGCTGCAGCAGACCAGAATCATCATCGGCCTGTGGAACTATGCCGGCGATCTGCTCAAGGCCGCCCGCCAGATCAGCGGGGGTGAACAGGATCAGATTTGCACCACCCTGCGCCAGGCTGTGTCCCAGGCTGGAGAGCCAACCCCGGCAAGCTCCACGCAGGAGGACGGCACTGCAAACTCACCGGAGCGCAAGCCTGATCTTCAAGAACAGCAAGCCTGATCTCAAGAATGGAGATCATCGAAGAAGAATCACAATAATCCTTCCATCACTGTTGAAGCTTCCTCCAGTAGCCGTCCGCGCGCTGCTGACGGGGTTCGCCGGGCGCACATAAGCAGCCGCTCTGACTGCTCCTGCATCGTTCAGACTGGCCAGGATAAATCCCCTCTCCTGATCGATATCCGGATCAATGTGATGTGTCACGCCGCCCGTCCGCTGGTCGGTCTCAAAGCCATGATCATGCGTCGCGGAACCAACCCACAACGGCAATCCCTCGACCGTCTTCGTCGTCTTCCACAGCCGCAAGTGGTTCCGCGTGGCCGCAACTTCAATGGCGTTGGCGCGCGCGTACGCCATGTCCTGCGGACGCCCAAAGAGAAATAGCGTGCTCATTGGGACCGCCATATACGACTTCTGCGCCAGCGTTTCCAGCAACCCGTGGATCAGCGCGGCCTGCGGGTTCGCATCGGTCGGGAACCACCCTGCTTTGCCCAGCCCTGCCTGCACCTGCTGCTCCGTCCCGACCAGCGCAAAGTTGACCATATCCCCCAGGTTTTCTGCCTGGTCGCTCACCCTGCGAGGAATGTCATCGAACAACACCGGCGAAAGCGTGGCGGCAAATTTCTGGGACTCTCCTGCCTCTGACTCCGACTCCAACCCCGAGCTTCCAGCCGTGGCGGCCAGCAATTCCACTTTCACCTTAAAGCTTCCCTGCGCCGTCAGGTCCGGGCTCAGGTTCGCGCGCAGGTACAGCTCGCCAGCCCCTGGCGCGGTCAAGGTGTCGCTATCGCCAATCAGAAACGGAAGCGCCGCATCTTCACTTCCGATGCGGCCAATCAACGCACCGCCGTTTGCACTGCTCAGCGGGTATAGCCGCAGCAAGTCCTTCCATCCTCGCGCCGCGCCCGCCGGCTTCGCGCTTTGGCCATTGCTCAGGGTCATGGTGCCTGTGGCCTGAAATTTCACCTGGTCTCCTGCAAACAAAGGGATTGCCGTGGCCTGCCAATCACCACTCGTCACGGTAATTTCATATTTTGCTTTACGATGTTCGGATGTTTTTCCAGTGGAGGGCTGCTGATTGAAAGGAACTGGTTGCACGGCCTCCCCACTCCCGGCGGCCGTTGCAGGCACGGACGCCGGCACCTGGACCGCGGCATCTCGATCCTGTCCTGTCGTTTGACCGCGAGCTGGCCGTACCGCCGCCATCATCGAAACGAGAACCAAAGCCGAAGCGACAGCAACAAGCCAGGCGGACCGGCGCCGCAACCCGCCGTCCAATGACCGGAAACGGCTCTTCAGTAGCACGTTAGATTCCCCTGGCATCTTTTCCTCCAGCCCTGCTGCTTTGCGGAGCATACTAGGCTATCCTGGCGCACTTCGGTAATCATCCCAACCGTTCAATCGGGTGACAAAATGTGCGTATTGTGATTATCCGATTGAAAAAGTTGCTGAGAACCGGCAAACTCGTTACAGCCGTCAGCATCTACCTTGCCAGTGATTCAGATGCGAGTTCAGCTTTGGCTGTTCGCCCGGGGAAGGCGCCCGGTTCGCTTCTCCATCTGTTCCGGGCGGTGGCGTTTGGCAGTGGCAGCGACGGGCTCTTGCGATGCAGTAGTGAACAATAAAGTTTGACGCCTTTTCCCTGAAGGAGTGGATCGAAATATGTACCCAAATTGGCGTAGTCTCTGCGGAATCTTCACCCTGGCCGCCGCATCCGTGGCGATGCTTGGATGCGGATCGACAAGCAACACCAACGTGCGTGCCGTCAACGCCTCACCGGGATTTTCAAACTTCACGTTTCAGGTGGGCCAGACCGGCATCGCGGCGGCCCTGCCGTATGGAACCGAAGGCGTGCAGCCCAAGGGCCAGTACACCACGAACGATTCGTCTGGTGCGTACCGGCAAGTCGGCGCCGCCACCGGGCAGACCGTGTTGACCTACGCGACGCCCGGCAAGGCCCTGGCGAGCGTAAAGCAATCCCTCCTCAAAAACAATTTCTACACCATCGTCAGCATCGGGTCTTCGCCCAGCATGGGGCTTGTGGTCCTGACCGATAACGACAGTGCGCCGCCCAGCGGCCAATACAACCTGCGCTTCGCCAACTACTCCGGTTACAGCCCCATCGATCTCTACATCACCGCCGTCGGAGCCAGCCCTTCCGGCAACCCCGTTATGGGAAATGTCGGGTTCAACCAGCCTACTTACCTTCCGCTTGCCCCCGGGACGCTGGAACTGCAGGTCACCCCGCACAACGGAAACCTTGTCCTCGCGACGGCTCCGTTTTCTCCCGCGGCCGGAAGCATCTATTCCGTATTTTTTATAGATCCCACACCCGGTACCGGTTCCTACAAGTTGTTGATCGTGACAGACCCTGTTTCCGCTATGGCCAAGTCTTCCGGAAAGTAGACATCTGGAACGCGAATCGCACAGAAAAGGCCTTCGCTCTCGCGAAGGCCTTTTTCAGCTACACAATTCCAGGTGCGATCGGATTACGTTCCTTCCGACCAGCCCGCCAGATATTCTTCCTGCTCCGGTGTCAAACGATCTATCTTGCAGCCCATGGAGTCGAGCTTCAATCGAGCCACGCGCCGGTCAATCTCCTGCGGAACCGAGTATACCTTCGGTTTCAGCGTGGAGTGGTTCTCGACCAGATACTGTGCGGCCAGGGCCTGGTTGGCAAAGCTCATATCCATCACGGATGCCGGATGTCCCTCGGCGGCGGCCAGGTTGATCAGGCGGCCTTCGCCCAGCAGGAAAATGCGGCGGCCGTCTTTCATCGCATACTCTTCGACAAATTCACGTGCCAGCTTCCGTGAGGAGGACAGCCGCTCCAGCGCCGGAATGTCGATTTCGACATTGAAGTGGCCGGAGTTGGCGACGATGGCGCCGTTCTTCATGTGCTCGAAGTGTTCCTGGCGTAGCACACTCTTGTTGCCGGTAACGGTGACGAAAATATCGCCAATCTTCGCCGCTTCGGCCATGCTCATGACGCGATAGCCATCCATAACGGCTTCGATCGCGCGTACTGGATCGATTTCGGTCACGATGACATCGGCGCCCATGCCGCGCGCGCGGGACGCTAATCCCCGTCCGCACCAGCCATAGCCAGCCACTACAAATCGCGATCCGGCCAGCAGCACGTTGGTGCAGCGGATGATACCGTCCAGCGTTGATTGGCCCGTGCCGTAGCGATTGTCGAACATGTGCTTGGTCAGCGCATCATTGACGGCCACCACCGGATAGCGCAGCACGCCTTCCTTCGACATGGAATGCAGGCGAATCACGCCGGTTGTCGTTTCCTCGGTACCGGCCAGCACGCCTTCCAGCGCATCCTTGCGCTTGGTGTGCAGCAGCGAAACCAGGTCGCATCCGTCGTCCATCGTCAGGTGCGGCTTGTGGTCGATCGCCGCCATGATGTGCGAATAATAGCTTTTGTTGTCCTCGCCTTTAATCGCGAAGGTCGAGATGCCGTAATCCCGCGCCAGAGACGCAGCCACGTCGTCCTGCGTGGACAAAGGGTTCGATGCGCACAGCGCAATATCGGCGCCTCCGTCGCGCAACGTGATCATCAGGTTCGCCGTCTCAGTCGTCACGTGCAGGCAGGCGGCAACGCGCATACCCTTCAACGGCTGGTTCTTGATGAATTCCTTGCGGATGATCTGCAGCACGGGCATCGACTGATTGGCCCATTCAATGCGCCGTTTGCCACCATCAGCCAAGTCAATATTTTTTACGTCGGAAGGAACAGGAGTGGTCGTAGCCATGGAACCCATTTCTTGTTGGATTTGTGTCACTCGCAGAAGCCTGCGGAACTTACGGAACACGGACGGGTGCGTAGAGATGCTGAACCCAATCCCAATCCAAGGGTATCACTTCTACCGCGCCGTATGAAGCGATAGCTTGCCTTCCAGAGCCAACAAATTTTCCTTGCGCTCGATGCCCCAGCGATAGCCTGTCGTCTCGCCGTTCTTCCCGATCACACGATGGCACGGTACCACCACTGCGACCGGGTTCTGGCCGCAGGCCCGCGCCACCGCGCGCACGGCTGAAGGCTGTCCGATGGCGCGCGCCACTTCTCCATACGACCGCGTCTCCCCGCGCGGAATCTGCTGCAGGGCTTCCCACACCCGCCGCTGAAACGCCGTCGCACGCACATCTAGCGGCAGAGCGGTACTCACAGGATTTTCCCGCAAATGGGCCAGCACCGCCTCCAATTGTCGTGCCAGGCCGGCATCGTCCCGCTGCAAAGTGGCGCGGGCAAAATCGCGTTCAAAGTCCGCAAGCAATTCTTCGTCCGTATCGGCGAACGCCACCGCGCACAAGCCCCGTTCCGTGGCCGCCATCAGAACCCGTCCCAGCGGAGAGGATGCAATCGTGTAGCGGATCAGTTCGTTCGCGCCTTGTTTGCGGTAAGCTCCCGGCGTCATCCCCAGTGCATCACCGGAGCTTTCATAGACGCGGCTCGACGATCCATACCCGGCCTGGTACATGGCGGAAGTAACGGTCGCGGACTTTGCAAGTTCCCGGCGGAATCGACGCGTCTGCTGTGTCGCAAAATACTGACGCGGAGTGATTCCGAGGACCTGGCGAAATAACCGCTGCACAGCGAAGGGACTCATGCGGACCGCTTCCCCCAATTCGCTTAAGGTGGGCGCTTTGTCCCGGGGCTGTTCCAGGTAGCGGCACGCCGCTGCAATCACCGCGGCCTGCGGATGCATCGTATCCGGCCGGCAGCGCTTGCACGCGCGGTACCCAGCCGCGCGGGCCTCATCGGGTGTCGAATACAAAGCCACATGGTTCCGCGCAGGGCGTCGGCTGGGGCAGGATGGACGGCAGTAAATTCCTGTCGTCCGGACCGCATAGACGAATTGCCCATCGCTCGAAGCATCGCGTGCCTGGATCTTCTGCCAGGCGCGTTCTGTATTGAGAGCTGTCATAGAACTCAGGATGGCACCACCCACGCAAGACCGGCTATCCGAATCTTGCTGTCAAAAAAATAATATGTTGGATCACCCGATGCTCCGGGGGAGGAGGTCCTGGTTCAAGTCTGGGTGCCAACGAAAAAGCCGCTCGAAAGCGGCCTTTTCTAACCATATTATGTCCCTGGCTGGGGGCTTAGCAGGAGTGGGTACCTGCGCATGTTTTATACGATGCTCCGGGGACCCAGCGGGGTTGTCAGAGAAAAATGGGCCGTTAGCAGAGCGAATCATCCGGCGCGAATCCACAATCCACGCGCAAAGAATCAGCCGAGCTAATCCTTATCGGAATAATTTTTGCGGCGCTGGCTTTCCACCGTGTAACCATGGAACGAAACAAGGCGGATTTTCATTGAATTTAAAAACAACATGCACATTCCTGCTGGTGTTCCCGATGCTGCTGGTCGCAGCCACCCTGCCGTTCCAGGGGCAACAAACAATGGCCAGCAACGATATACCAGCAGTGCTTCCGGATGCTCCTTCGCCAAGCTTCTCAACATCGGAAAGTACCCCGAACAAGAACGGCGATCAGGACGACACTCAGCAGATTCCAGGGGCACATGTGCCGCGTCACGCTCCCCGGCTGGCCAAGTACATTGAGCCAAAGCAGCAGGCCGTTGCTCTTTCGGCTACCGACAAGCTACAACTGGCCGCATGGGAACAAGTCCAGCCCTATGCGATCAGCACTGAAGTGCTCGCCGCGGCATGGGAGCACCTGCTCAACGGCAATCCAAAATATGGCTCGGACAAAGCCGGATTTGGCGAGCGCGTCGGGGCCGCGGCGATCCGGCAAACCAGCCAGGCCATCTTTTCCGACGGAGTGATGCCGGCCCTGCTCCACCAGGATCCCCGATATTACCGCAAAGGTTCCGGCAAAATCGTAAACCGGGTCCTCTATTCTGCAAGCCGTGTGCTGATCATCCGCACGGACTCCGGAAAAGAAGCACCAAATTACTCGCAGATTATTGGATACGCGGGCGCTTCCGCACTCACCATGACCTACTACCCCGCCATCAGCGCGACATGGCATGACACAGCAGAAGGCTACGGAATTTCAATGATGACCTCGGCGCTGGGAAATCAGCTCCACGAGTTCCTCCCGGACGTGATCAAGCTCGTCCGTCACCGCCATCACGACTAGTACTCCATTCCACTTTGTGCTCAGGAAACAACAAGGTGCAGGCTCCTCGAGCCTGCACCTTGTTGTTTCCTGCCAGAATTTACTTCTTCGCGGCAACAACTCCTTCGCTCCCGCTTTCAGATCAGGTTTATCTGTCGCTTTTCGGTAAGAAAGGACTGACTACTTACTCATCGTTCCGTCCATGCTGCAACTAGTGGACATCATTTTCATGCTGGTCACTTTCATGTCCATTGCTCCCATGCTGTCGGCCGAGTTTGTATCCCCGTTCATGGAGCTTTTCTCCATCATGCCCGTCACCTTGACCTTGTGACCGACATGGGGCTTCAAATCTTCAGAACTCATCAACATGATGCCATCAGGATGCTTTTTGTTCATGAGCATGTAATTGCCGTCTTTTTCTGCGATGCACCCAACCGCACTCATTTTCTTGCCCATCATCTTGTCGGATTTCATGTGGTCTGAATTGTTATTGTTCATGGTGTCGGATGTCTGCGCGAATGCAGACATACAAAACACCATCATCAGACAAGCGAAAAACGTCGTCATCTTCTTCATTTTGGTACTCCTGTCGATCGAAATGTACTGCCTTGTGAAATACAGTCCCATGAGTGCCCGAAGGTTCGCTCAAGTCCAATGCCCCGCCCAAACCAGTACTGAAATTCAAGCAGCGGACTTGATGCGGGAATTCTCCCGGTCCGTCCTTCAGTTGGATGCTCCGGTACGAACCGCGCGCAAAGATTCGCCCAAATTCCAAATCGCGGCGCCGAGATTGATTATGTCCTTTAGAAGAAACTGCCCGGGCCTTCCGCCAAGCGCGGGAAATGGGTCAAATCAACATACACAGGTTTTTTATTTGTGGGATGAAAATACAAAGGCAGGCTCCGGGGGAGCCTGCCTTTTGACTATGCAACTTGCAAAAGCTTATTTCTTCGCCGCAACAGCTTCCTTTGCGCCCGCTTCTTTCAAGCTCGCGGCCTTGTCCGTCGCTTCCCAGGTAAAGTCCGGATCAGAGCGTCCGAAGTGCCCGTACGCTGCGGTTTTGCGGTAGATGGGGCGACGGAGGTTCAGGCTCTCGATGATCTCGCGAGGAGTCAACCGAAAGGTGGAGCGAACCAACTGCTGCAGCTTCGCCGCGGGAATCGTCCCCGTGCCAAAGCAATCGACCAGCACGCTGACCGGCTCCGCCACGCCAATCGCATAGGCAAGCTGCACTTCGCAACGGTCCGCGAGGCCAGCGGCAACAATATTCTTGGCAATGTAGCGGGCCATGTACGCCGCCGAGCGGTCCACCTTGGTCGGGTCCTTGCCGCTGAATGCGCCGCCGCCATGACGGCCAGCACCGCCGTAGGTATCGACGATGATCTTGCGTCCGGTCAAGCCCGTGTCGCCCATGGGGCCGCCGATAACGAATCTGCCCGTTGGGTTGATGTGGTATTTAGTGTCTTCATCGAGCAGTGCGGCTGGAATCGTCGCCTGGATGACGTGTTTCAGAATGTCCGCACGCAGTTCTTCATTCGAAATGCTTTCCGCGTGCTGCGTCGAAATGACCACCGCATCCACGCGAACCGGTTTGCCATTGTCGTCATATTCGACGGTGACCTGGCTCTTGCCATCCGGTCGAAGATAACCGAGCTGGCCCGTCTTGCGGACTTCAGACAGACGCCGCGTAAGCTTGTGCGCCAGCGAAATGGCCATCGGCATCAGTTCTGGCGTCTCGTTGGTAGCGTAGCCGAACATCATACCCTGATCGCCCGCGCCGCCAGTGTCGACTCCCATGGCAATATCGCCCGACTGTTTATTGATGGTTGAGATCACGGCACAGGTGTTCGAGTCGAATCCGTAAACGGCATTGTCATAGCCGATGGAAGCAACCACGCCGCGAACCAGCGCTTGAAAATCGACATAGGCGCTAGTCGTGATTTCTCCGGCAATGACCACCAGGCCGGTTGCTGTCAGCGTTTCGCAGGCGACACGGCTGTGCGGGTCCTGCTCGAGACAAGCATCGAGAATTGCATCGGAAATCTGATCGGCAATCTTATCTGGGTGGCCTTCGGTTACAGATTCTGAGGTGAACAACAAACGGTCCGGTTTCAGCAAAGCTCCTCCTGTTCCGCCCACAGCATTCGATTCATCCTGCTGTAATGCGGTTGGCAATCCATTCTGGGAAATCTCACCCCCCGATCCGCATAGCATTTCGCAGGAGCGGGTGATTTCCAAAATCACTATCTCTTAGGCTATCAAATCTTCAAATCGCGGGGGCAACGGAAGGTCAGCCAATGGCTAAGATGCGCCGATGGCGTGCGGATACGTGCAGCGAATGGAGAGCTTAGCGGCGGTGCGGTTTTTTGATTGCGTTGTTGGATGCCAGTGTCGCCAAGGTTACAAGAGCGGAGGAGTGGATCGACTGCTCGCTCGAAAGCGACGCAACGCGTTGATGGACATATCCCCAGACAATCCATCCAAATCCAGCCAGCAACAGGAGCAACACCACCACGCCTGCCCAGCGCAGTTTGCTGTCGGTAATGTCCCTGGCTCGCGTGGTGGAAGCGTTCAGCGCAAATGATACCCAGTCCCGCTCGCGTACCGGATCGGGTTCGACCTTCTGCCCGCTGGCATCGAGGAAGCGCGCCACCCATTCGCTTTCGTCCAGTCCCAGGCAGCGAACATAGCTGCGCACAATACCCTTGCTGAGAATTCCGCCGGGGAGTTGATCGAAAGCATCCGACTCCAGCGCTTTCAGGCTGCGGACAGTCACCTTCGTAGTCTGGGCGATATCTTCCAGACTGACCGAGCGCCGCTGCCGTTCGCAACGCAGCGCTTCGCCGAAGTGATCCATCGATGTCGTGTTCGCAGTCAAAGGAGCCATTCCTGCCAATCGCGTTGATTTCGGGGTACTTGCAGACTATGCCTGCACCATTTATGCGTCAAACTGAAAATCGGCTCGATCCCGCTCTCCAGGCCGAGGGGCGTACCCAAATAGTAACGAACTCAAAGGGCCAAAATCCGCTGATTTTAATGCTATGAAAACGTCTTTGATGCCGACCGATATACTGGAATTTCCGGTGCCGCAAAGCCCTCTTACTATTGGCAGAAGCTCGCTCCTTACGACATTATGAACAAACTGGTCTTTGGAAACCTGATTCACCGCCCGCTCCGCTCGCTCCTCAGCCTGACCGCCGTCGCCATTGAGGTGGTCATGATCCTCTCCGTGACCGCCATCATGCTGGGGATCACGAATGACTCCAAAGCCCGCACCAATGGCATTGGGGCAGATTTGGTGGTCATGCCCGCCAATACCTCTTTCATGGTGGGCGTCAGCGGAGCGCCGGTCTCAGCAAAGGTCAGCGAAGTACTGGCCCGTCTGCCGCATGTCGTCGTCGCCTCACCCGTCACCGTGCAACTTACAGTTGGCAAGTCTCTGCAAAACATCTTCGGCATCGATTATCAAAGCTTTAATGCACTTAAGCCTTTTGTTTTCCTGTCGGGCGGCCCATTTCAACATCCTTACGACGCCATCGTCGACGATGTTGAGGACCTGAACCGCAAGGGAAACTACAAAGTGGGCGACGAGATCACATTCATGAATCATTCCTTTCGCATCAGCGGAATCGTGCAGCACGGCAAGGGAGGGAGGGCGTTTATTCCCCTTCTGACGCTCGATCAGCTGATGGGCTCGGACGGTAAGGCGTCGATCTTTTACCTCAAGCTGGACGATATGAAAAATGCGGCTATCGTCGAACAGGAAATCAAGAGTACGCCGGGGATGCAGGGCTACCGGATACAAACGATTCAGGAAATCGTGGATGGAGTGACTCCGGAGCGGCTGCCCGGCGTGGGCCCGGCCATCAATACTGTTATCGGAATCGCATGCATCATCGGCTTCCTGGTTATCTTCCAGTCGATGTATCTGGCGGTGATGGAGCGGACACGTGAGATTGGAATTCTGAAGGCGCTGGGCGCATCGAAAGGCTATGTCGTGTCGGCCATCCTGCGAGAGACTGGAATGTTAGCTGTGGGGGGTCTCGTGTTGGGCGTCATACTCAGCTATGTAGCGCGTGCCTTTGTGACATCCAGATTTCCCACGATTGCCTTTCCCATAACGGCCCATTGGGTAATGTGGGCAGCGATTCTGTCACTGGTGGGTGCGATGATCGGCGCGGTTTATCCGGCCTACATGGCAGCCAGCAAAGACCCCGTCGACGCCCTGGCCTACGAATAATTCAGCCCCACAATCAGGGAGCTAACTGAACCAGCGGAGCTTCTGGTTCAGATTCCATGCCATAGCGGAATTGCTTCTGCTTCCATCGCGCAATGGGCCCCTCAAAATAGCGCCATGACAGCCATGAAATTGCCAGCGAAATCGCCAGCGCGGCCACCAGCGCCACGCTGTGCGCAACATAATTGCGCAGCGCCAGGTACACCGGATAATGCACAACGTACAGGCAATAGCTGATCCGTCCCAGCCAGCAGAGAACCGGATTGCGCAGCAGACGCGGCATCCAGCGCATGGTGCCTGCACACGCCAGCGTAACCAGCAGCCACAGCGACCACGCCAGCCACAGCACCGTATAGTCGGTCGCGTTGAAAACCCGCTGCGCAAATACGTTGCGTTTGGTAATTCCGGTCGCGAAATCGATCCAGATCGCCAACGCCAGCAGCCCGGCGACGCCTCCATACAGCCACATCGCCCGGCGTTGAATCTGAGCACGCAATCCATGGCCATGATCCTGCCACAGGATGCCCACGAGGCAACCGGCTGCGAGAGAATCCATCTGCGCGATGAAAAGCTCCTGCCCGCCCTTGGGGTCGGGATAGAAGAATCGAATCCAAGGCGTCAGGAAAAGGATTGCCCCCAGGATGCTGAATAGAGCGCGCCGGTGAGCACGCGTAAAGGCAACGATCGGCGCCCAGAGGATATAGAAATACTCTTCCACCGAAAGCGACCACATCACGGCAAAGCCCATGACCACCCAGTCCGGATGCGGAATTACCTTCAGGTGGGTAAACAGGGGCGGAATAAATGCCTGCAAAAAAGTGACGTAGAGAAAGACCGTCTTCGCGGGCTGCGGCGCTCCGACTCCTGCGGAAGCGACGAAGTAAACCAGCAGCGCAAGGAAATAAAGCGGGAATATACGCAGCGTGCGCCGGGCGTAAAACACTTTCAACGCGCCCGGATGCGCGGTGAGCCGCAGCAGGATGGAGGTAATTAAAAAACCCGAAAGAACAAAAAACAGGTTTACGCCCATCCATCCCCATTGCGGGCCTAGTAAGAGCAGGCTGGGATGATGGATGTAGTGACGCATCAGTACCAGGACAATGGCAACGCCGCGCAGTCCATCGAGTTCAGGGATTCGCTGCGCTGTAGCTGGAGTGATCGATGGAATTGGATGTTTCTCCGAATGGCGGCGGCCATCCGGCAGAATAGCATCTGCGGCCCAGGTTGGCGGGATTGCCGTTTCGCTGTCTGCGTTCAGAAGGCTGCCGAACGAAATGCATCATAAACATTGGCATGGCACGATAGACTTGCAGAACGGAAGAGAGAAACTGGCGTTCATCCCAGGCTGGGCGCTCGATAAAGGTGCATGAAAAAAACGGCAATTATCATCGGTGCCGGGCCTGCGGGTCTGACCGCGGCCCTCGAACTGCAACGACATTCCGATGTTCATCCTGTGGTGATCGAGGCAACCAGTGAGATCGGCGGCATCTCGCGGACCATTCGCTACAAGGGCAACCGGATGGACATTGGCGGCCACCGCTTTTTTTCAAAATCCGACCGCGTAATGGAGTGGTGGCTCGATGTGATGCCCGCCGCTACGACGGAGGGCGACACCGGCGCTGTACCGATCAGCTATCAGAATAAGCAGCGTACCATCCAGCCTGGCACCGCCGCGCTCGATCCCGAACACGACGATCTGGTCATGCTGGTTCGCCCGCGCAAGAGCAGGATTTATTTTCTGCGAAAATTTTTCGACTATCC
>JBEPVW010000078.1:0-13905 GCA_041690775.1 Acidobacteriota bacterium
GGTTGCCCTCTGCGGATTTTAAGTCCGCTGCGTCTGCCGATTTCGCCATCCGGGCATTCTGATGCACACTGAACGCTAGTCGATTTTAGCGGGAAAATGATTGAAGAAGCACCCGCTGCTAGCCGAGGGAAGCACCACCAATGAAGATTGATAGAAGGAAACGCGATCCGTGGCAGATACTCCTACGTCGACAGATCGGTACACCGACGTTAATGTTTCTTAAAGTATTGCACCTCTCGCTCGTGCTGTTTTGCCTTTTCGAGGCTTTTGAATGTGCCTAGATTGCGCCTTTTCCCGGTGGATGGATCCTTCTTTCGCGAATATAGGCGATACTCTTCGGATTTTAGTTTGCGTATCATAACGAAGAATAGGATGCCAGGAAGAAAGCATCCGATAGCATCACAGCATGTTGCGGCAGGCCTTGGCTTAGTGAAGAGTCGTCCTGGAATTTCTATTGTTGTCCGAATTCTGTTCGAATCGCTCTTCCCCATAAAGCTGCCGGTAGATTTCTCGATTCCGCAGAATTGCCTCAACGTATTCTCTCGTCTGCGTAAACGGAATCGACTCGACAAATTCCGGAAGGCTGGCGTAAGGCCCATTCGCGAGCCAGGTGTTTACGCGGTTATCGCCTGCGTTGTAAGCTGCCAGCGCATACTCCGGCTGGCCGTGGAATTCATCCATCAATTGACGAAAGTAAACGGTGCCCAGTTTCAGATTGATCTCCGGGTTCAGTAAATAGGAGGTCCGGAATGGGCGCACGTGTTCCTTGCGAGCCAGTTCATTGCCTACGCTGGGTAGCAGCTGCATCAAGCCCCACGCGTTGGCATAGGAAATTACACCGGGATTAAATTCCGACTCCTGACGTATTAAAGAAGCCACCAGGTAGGGATCGAGTCCCTGCTTTTCCGACTCGCGCTGCAGCACCGGCCAGTAAGGCTGTGGGAATAGCAGATTCCAATAGCTCCTTGGAATCGAATCGATGGGCACCGCAAAATACGATCGCACTTTTTGCTTCAGGATGTGCAGCGACCGCCAGTTTTCACCATCCGAACTATAGAGTTGCGCTTCAGCATACGCGCCCCAGGTGGCGCTGTCCGGGCTAGCGCTGATTTCTGGAACGATATATTGATTCAGCCCGGCGTTCGCCAGCAATCGAGATCGCTCGACGTGAATTTCGTCGTCTGGAATTTCATCCGTTAGCTCGGGGACGGTTGGATCGTCAATCTGCGCCAACTGCGGCATCGTTGTCGGATCTACCGCGCCAAGTGCAGCCAATCGTTGCTGCGCAAGGCCAGCGTAATAGTAGTGACGAAATGCATCGACCAGTTTTTTGTAATACGCGGCGGCCGCTGCTGGATTCTTCTCATATTCCTGATAAACAATGCCGCGCCAATAGAGCGCCGCAGACAAATGCGCATCATTCGGATAGCGCGCAATCTGCTCATCGAACAGTTGCGCCGCAACTTTTTCGTCGCCCAGCCGATAATTCAGCCATGCCGCGTGCCAGTGGCTCGCCGGTGCCATGGAACTATCTGGAAACCGCTTTGCAAGATCGCCATAGTATTGAATCGCAGACGGCAAGTCGTTCGCCACCAGTCCCATGTTGCCCGCGGAAAACAACGCTTCGGCTGTCCATCGGCTGACGGGGAATCGCTGTTCCAGTTGATCGACCAGCGCCTTCACCTGCTGAGCATCGTTGCGGTCCCGCGCCGCTTCAACTGACAAATAGAGCCGGGTTGCTCCCGCCTCATCGTTTGTATCGGAAAGACGAGCGAGCTGCGACATATCTACATGGTGGTTCTGCTTGAACGTCGCAACTGCGGCCCTGGCGAGCATGTCGTTCACCTGCGCTGTTCCAACGGCTGCAGGGTCAGAGGCGAGCGCCTCGTATTCCGCCGCCGCGGCCGCGTAGCGTCCCGCCAGGTATAAGCCGTCGGCATGGCGGATACTTTGCGCGGTGGTAAACGGCGCGGTCACTCCCATCAGGTGCAGCTGGTTCCCTACTTCGCCGGCCTCATTACTGGTTGGATAATTTACATAAATGCGGGTATAAACCTGCTGCGCTTCCGTCCGATTTCCCGCAAGCTGGTCCGCTCGCCCCAAAGCAAAAAGATATTCCGGAGAGGATGCCAGCGTGCTGCCATGTAGTTTGACCAGCTGTTGCAGCGCTGCCTGCGGATCGCCCTGACTCAGTTTTACGTTGGCCAGCAACAGTGCGGCGCGATCGATCAGGATGCTGTCCGGATGCCGCTCCGCAAAGCCCCCGAGACGCTGCTGCGCCGCTACATAATCCTGTTGAGAAAAATCTGCCTTCGCACCCAGGTAGTCGGCGTAATCGTCCAGCGCCTGTCCGGCGCGGCTGGCCTGCTGGAATGACGCGGACGCTTCTGAAAATTTACGGTCCTCAAAATATGCCTGGCCAAGGGCCATGTAGGCCGCCGCCGATGCCTCGCCCGTATGCGAGTGCGCATAGCGAAGGACGCCTGCATACGCTTGAGGTGTGCGTTCCGTCATGAGCTGCTGGGCCATCGGACGTAGCTGCGATGACGCTACAAATGCATGGCGAAGCTGATGCACGCGCGCCAGAGTTCGTGCGCTGACGCGGCGGCGCGTGTGCTTGTGGCTCGTCCGGTCCGTTCGCGTCCGATCCGCTTTGGAGCTACTCCGTCGCGCATGACTGGAAGATGTTCGGCGTGCAGCGTTCCTCGCGTGTGACTTCCGTCGAGCGGCACTCCCGCGTATTTTAGATCTCGCCTGCGTGTGCCTGGCGGTGTGGCTCGTTCTTCCGTTCGCCGCATCCGTCCCCTGCGCCAGCAATTGAAGACCACAAGTTGCGATAAGCAATACCGCAGCCATTCGAGCCGCGCCCGCGCCGTCCAGCCCTTTTCGGGAAGCATTCAGCAGTCGGACACCCTGAGCGCGAAAATGGCCTACAGCCAAGGCAAAAATTGAAGACGGCATATATATATGAATTTAGCGGGATACTCCTGAAAAACAAAGCGGGCTGCCAATCAATCCAGCATCCGACCGGTCTGCGATAATTTGTCCGCAACCATGGCGCTGGTCTACCATCTAATTACTGCAAGGCATCGTGGCGTCGGTTGTGACCGGGGGCACATGGCGAGCAGCAAGAGTGAAAGGCTGCCCTCCACCCATGGCAACAACTGCGACCACGGACGAAAACGCGATCCATCCTGATCTTGCTCTGATTGAGAAAGTGAAGGCAGGCGACTTATCTGCCTTCGAGCAACTGATGCGTCAGTACGACCGGCAGATTTTTCGCATCGCACTTCACATCACGCAGAACCGTGAGGATGCAGAAGATATCGTTCAGGACACTTTCTTCAAAGCGTTCCAGAAGCTGGCACAGTTTCAAGGCAACTCCAAGTTTTATACGTGGCTGGTGCGCATCGCCGTGAACGAGTCGCTGATGCGGCTGCGCAAACGTAAATCGCAGAAGACCGTTTCCATGGACGAAGATATCCAGACCGAAGAAGGCTCGATTCCGCGGGATTTCGCGGACTGGATGCCGAACCCCGAGCAAAATTACAACCAGGCGGAATTGGCCGGCATTCTGCGCCGCACCATTCAAGGCTTGCCGCCCGGCTTCCGCACTGTGTTTGCATTGCGCGATATCGACGGCTTGTCTACAGAAGAAACCGCGCAGGCCCTGGGGTTGAGCGTGCCTGCGGTCAAAAGCCGTTTACTGCGTGCTCGCCTGCAATTGCGCGAACGGCTCAGCCGCTATTTCCGGGTCCCCACAGGAGAACAGGCGTGAACTGCACAGAATTTCTTGCTAATTTAACCGACTATTTCGACGCCCGAACCGCAGCCAGCCTGCGCACGGAACTCCAGCAGCATATGGCGAATTGCAGCCACTGTTACGTCACCCTGAACACCACGCGGCAGACCATTGAAATTTATCGCAATGAAGAACTGTTCGAATTGCCGGAGCCGATTCGAGTGCAGCTCCAGCAGGCTGTACTGACCAAGTGTGCCAGCAAGTTGAAGCAGAAAAAGACACAGCATAGCTGACACGAAACCGATTTTACTGTCGTTGTGCCGGACGCCGCGCGAATTAGCTCGATTCCCTTCCTCGCAGTTCCTGCCAATCCCTGAACAGCCGAATCCAACAATTGCTCCCCTAACCACCGTGCTGCTACCCTTGGTTGCAGAAATCAGGAGGAACTTGGACGATGAATGCGCAACCTTCACACGCGGGAGTGACTCCCGAACGACTAATGCAACTGGCCTGGGGCTATGCTCCGCCACTGGCAATTGAAGCAGCAATCCGCCTCGGTATTTTCGACACTTTAGACGGCCAACAGAAAACCGCCGAGCAAATCGCCACCGCCACAAAATGTTCCTTGCGGGGAGCGTCCACATTGCTAAACCTGCTGGTGGGCTTAGAGTTCCTCAAAAAATCTGCCAACAATACCTATGGTTTGACCCCGGAAAGCGAAGCATTTCTGGTAAGCACGAAGCCGGGTTTTCAAGGCGGCTTCTTCAAGCACATGAGCCAGCAGTTGATGCCGAAATGGCTTGGTCTCACGGAGATCGTGCGCACCGGCAAGCCTGCGAAAAACGTCAGTGAGGAATCCGACGGCGTAGCGTTTTTTGAGCAGTTTGTCGAAGATATATTTCCGATGAGCTATGCCTCTGCGCGCACACTCGCTGAGCACCTGGGGATTGCGAAGTCGGATCACGCAGTTTCCGTACTCGATCTGGCAACAGGATCTGGAGTCTGGGGAATTGCCCTGGCGCAGGCTTCGCCAAAGGTGACGGTGCGGGCCGTGGACTGGCCGCCGGTGCTTGGGGTTACCAAGCGGATCGCAACCAAATTCGGACTGGCGGATCGATTTACGTTCGCTCCCGGCGATCTATTGGAGGCCGATTTCGGCAGTGGCCATCAGATCGCCACGCTCGGCCATATCCTCCACTCCGAAGGGAAAGAGAGAAGCATCCGGCTGCTGGAGAAGACCTTCAAGGCGCTCGCTCCCGGCGGCACCATTGTCATCGCGGAATTTCTTGTAAACGAAAACCGCACCGGGCCTGTGGGCGGCCTGATCTTCGCAATGAACATGCTGGTGAACACCGCGTCCGGCGATACCTACTCGTTTGAGGAAATCCGCGGCTGGCTGCAGAAAGCGGGCTTTATCAACGCCCGTCAGCTACCGGCTCCAGGACCCTCGCCGCTGATCCTGGCCGACCGGCCATCCTGAAAAACTGAAACCCAGGTGCGCGCGAAGCGCACCTGGGTTTCAGTTCTATCGTGAAGGTTCTAAAGCTCAAGCAGAAAGCTTGGGCAGTCTATCGCGTAGCTCTTCTGGAATACGGTCCTGTAGAGCACGGGCCTGCTGGGTCAGATATGACGGCGCAGGGGTAATGATCGCCACAATAATCCATGCCAGCAAAGAAACTAGAAGTCCCAGAATCGCCACCCGTTCCAGGCTGACAACCAGTGACATTCGATGGAGCTGCAGGTTCAGGATGACCCAGTCGCGCAACGGCTCAATGCGGTGCAGCACTAGTAAGGCCGAAATAAACGCACCAATGGCAACTGTGGAGGCGCCGATCAGCAGCACGTCAATGGCGCGGTGGATGCTCTGGCGCGAATGGCAATGTCTGCATTCGCGGAGATGCTCGTCATAGTCGGTACGCATTTCGGAATGCAACCCGGAGATGTCGTACCGCCATCCGGAAAGGATGTCCCCAACCGTGGGATCGATACAACCGACTTTCGCCATTATGCTCCTGATTCCTCGAAACTTACGTAACCTTATATTGACTCCATTGTAACGCGCGGGGTAACGGATTTGAAACATCTTTCCGGGCCCCGCACTCGGCCTATAAGTGAATAGATTCAAGCGGATTGCTTTGCGATGCCAGCAGCACCTTATTCGCCAACAGGCCCATCCGGCCATTGAGCGCCCGCTCGGCGGAAATCCGCGCCAATTCCGGCAGATTGTTGCTCTCTGAGATATGCGCCAGGATAAGAAAGCGCGCACTTCCATCGTATTCGTCCGCCAGATACTCGCTGACAGCATCGTTTGAGAGGTGTCCCACACGCGACAGAACCCGCTGCTTCACCGCCCACGGATAAGGGCCATCCCGCAGCATTTCCACATCGTGGTTGGACTCCAGCATCAGCAGATCGGCACCCCGCAAATGCATGCGGACATTCGGCGGCATGTATCCAAGGTCGGTCGCAATAACGATGCGCATTCCTTCAGCCTGTAGTACAAAACCTACCGGATCGGCGGCATCATGCGGAATCGTGAATGGTGTTACGGTAATGTCGCCAATCTCAAATGAGAGCCCAGCCCGAAAATATTCGACGCATGGCAAATAAGCCGGATCTTCACTCTCAGGGCTGATGAATAGCTCATCCTTGCACGCCCGCAGATCCTCGTGAACCGGCGCTGCAGATTCCTCATCGTCAATTCGGTCCATCCCGAGTGGCGCAAAATGCGGCAAAGTTTGTGACTCTTCCGAAGACGTCAGTAGTGGAATCTCAAGCTGCGCGTTGCCGGCATCCGGGCCGCATTCCGTGACTACCGTTGACAAACTCGCCTGCTGTCGTCGCAGTTCCAGCCACGCGTTAAAACTCATCGTGTTGCGAGGTGTAATCCACCGCTTCCATGCCGAATGTGTCGCCTCGGTGGCATAAACAGGCACATTCCAGCGACGTGCAAGTACGGAGAGCCCCTGAATATGGTCTTGGTGTTCATGCGTAATCAGCATGCCGTCCAGCTTCTCCGGCTCTTCCCCGCTCAACCGCATGCGCTTCACGATTTCTCTGCAGCTCAAACCCGCGTCCAACAGAATTCGGGTGCGGCTGGTCGTGACAACGGTGCAGTTGCCCTTGGAGCCTGAAGCCAGCACAGTGACGCGAACCATATGCAAAGATTACCGCGTTTCATTGTGGAACGATCGCCCTGAGCAGAAAATCCTCCGCATTCTGCATCCAATGGAAAAGCGGTTGGCATGGCAGCACGCCGGCTATCGCAGCGGAACGGGATACAGGAGGAAGTAACGATGCAAGTTCACCGCACGACTGCGCGCACATTCCATCTGGCACTGATCTTTAGTTTCATCTTCGGATTTTTCGCGGTGCTGCAGGTTCCACTCGCCCAGGCGCAGATCGACCAAACCCAGACCCGGGTCAATGATAAGGATATGGCAGCCCTGATGCGGAACCTGCGCGACGACGCCAAGTCCTTCCGCCCGAAGTTTAACTCCGCCATCCATAAAAGCACGATTCGCAAGACCAGCCAGGAAAAGGATGCCAAAAACCAGGTGGCAAACTTTGCCCGCCAGACAGAGGCCCTGCTGAATCGCTTCAAGAAAGACCGCAACGGCCAGGCCGAGTTCACCAGCGTGATGAACAATGCTGAACAGATCGACGGCACGGTCAACTCTTTAACGCTCGGGCCGAGAGTCACCGAGCATTGGCAAAAGATTCGGACCGAACTTCACCGGATCGCCAAGGCCTACGGCATTCCAGGGCCCTCCCAGGGTGACGACATCCGGCCATGAGAAGTGGTCATCCTAAGCGAAGCGAAGGATCTCGCGGTACGCTGTCAGCAACAAGGCCCGTCGCGTCGCTTGGGACGATAATGTTGAAGATGTTCTCGGCAACTTCGAAGCAGCACTTTAATACTTGTAAAATCCACGCCCCGATTTCCGTCCCAGCCATCCCGCATCCACCATGCGAACCAACAGCGGACAGGGCCGGTATTTGGGGTCCCCGAAACCTTCCTGCAACACCCGCATAATATCCAGACACACATCCAGCCCGATAAAATCGGCCAGCGTCAGTGGCCCCATGGGATGCGCCATCCCCAGCTTGAAGACCTCGTCCACAGCTTCCGGCGTCGCAACGCCTTCCATCACCGCATACATGGCCTCATTCAACAGCGGCATCAGCACGCGGTTTGAAACAAAGCCGGGCGCATCGTTCACCTCCACAGGCGTCTTTTCAAGTTTCGCTGCCAGATCGCGAACCTGCTCAAAAGTTTCCTGAGAGGTCGCCATACCGCGAATCACCTCAACCAGCTTCATCACCGGCACAGGATTGAAGAAATGCATTCCAATCACCCGGTCCGGCCTGCGCGTGACGCTTGCTAGCTTGGTAACGGAAATGGAGGAGGTGTTCGAAGCCAGAATGACATCCGCGCGCGTGATCCGGTCAAGATCGGCAAAGATCGTTTTCTTCGTCTCGAATTGCTCCGTCGCCGCTTCGATCACAAAGTCGCACTCGGCCAGCCGCTCGCGGTCGAGCACGCCAGTAATCCTTTGCAGGGCCGCCTGCATGGCCTCCACGGTGATCTTGCCTTTGGCAGCCTCGCGCTCCAGATTCTTGCGGATCGTTTCCAGCCCCCGATCGAGAAAACGCTGTTCCACTTCGCACAGCACGACATCGTAGCCGCCACGCGCGAAAACATGGGCAATGCCGTTCCCCATCGTGCCCGCGCCGATCACGCCAATCAAACGAATTTCACCCATCGCTTCTCGACTCCCCTTAAGAAATGTTCACAGGTCCTGCTCGAACGGCGAGCGCGTCATTTCCATCGCCGTCGAACTCTATCGCCAGACAAAGGAGTGTAGCAGTTTCCCGCTCCCGCGGCACCGGCCACCGAAGCCGCGCGTTTCCGCTGACGATTTGATCCAGCCCGAAGACTTGCATCGGGTGCCCCAAGTGAAAAGTTGTCATCCTGAGCGCACCGGGGTCCCCGGCGACAGGTCTTCGTCGCTGGGGTGGAAGCGAAGGACCTCGCGGTTTCGCTGTCAGCATCAAGGTCTCAGCAGCGTAGAAGCTGCCGGGTGCGTGATACTAGCCTCATCCTGGATTCTACGGAAAAAGCTTCTTGTCGCTCGCCAGGGCCGCCTGTATCCTCGAATCCGACAACCACGCAATTCGATTCACAATTTCTCGATTCAGGAGATGGTTGCAATGAATGCTGTCCCTTGGTTTCGCCCTGTTTTTTTTCTGCTGCTCTCTCTTATCTCAACCCCGGCATTCTGTGCGAAGCAGTTTTCCTGCAACGTACAGAAGCCGCCAACCGATCTCGCTTTTCAGGCTTTTACCCGGCAGGATTATTCCAAAGCACTGGAGCTTTACACCGCCGCCGCCAACAGTAACCCCGCCGATATGGATGCGATTGCCGGCCAGGTCCGTAGTCTGCTCGAAGACCAGCAGGTCGACTCCGCCGCGAAACTGGCCGAAAATAGTTTTGCCGCGCACCCCACCAGCGCAGTGCTCGAGACAGTCCTGGGAGAAGTGCGCTTCCGGCAAGGGAGATTGGCCGATACCTTCAATGCTTTCCAAGCCTCTGAAAGACTGGACCCCTGTCTGGCCCGTACGCGGTACAAGATGTATCGGATGATGCGGGTTGAATCGATGTACAACTCAGCACATCTCGAGTTGCAGACTGCCCACCAACTGGAACCGGACGATCCCGACATCCACCTCGCATGGATTGAAAATCTTCCTCTGGCCGAGCGTAAGAAAGAAATCGATGCCTATCTTTCAACCTCAACAGACACCCCGATGGACGAGCAGCAGAACCTCAAAGAATATGCCGACCGCCTGCGCGCGATTCTCGCAGCCAAGAATAGCGGATGTCACCTCACGTCATCCTCGGCCATTACAACGACCTTGCCTTTCGCATACATAATGAAAGACCCTAGTCACTTCGACGGAATGGGCTTCGATGTAACCGTCAACAACAAAGCCAGGGCGCGGCTGGAGTTGGACACGGGAGCTTCCGGCATTCTTATCGATCGCGGCACGGCTAGAAAAGCGGGCCTGATCCCTATCACCGTCGACAACATCGCCGGAATTGGAGACGAGAAGAAGATGACCGGATACTGGGCCTACGCGGACGACTTTCGTGTCGGCTCACTGGAGTTCAAAGACTGCATGGTCGAGGTTTCCGACAGACGTTCCATCAACGGCATTGACGGTTTGATCGGCGCGGACGTGTTCGAGAACTATCATGTGCAACTTGACTTTCCTGTCCGCAAGATGACGCTGTCGCAGCTTCCCTCCCGTCCGGGAGAAGTCATCGTCGATAAGGCTTCTTTGAATGCCTCTGGAGTCGGCACCGCCACGGCATCCACGAGGCAACCCGCAAACATAGAGGAATCGGCGCCCACCCCACCAAAAATCCATGACCCAGACCTCCATTACCCAAGCGTCCATTATGTTGATCGTTACATTAGTCCAGAAATGCAGACCTGGTCGCCGTTTGCACGTATTGGCCATCAAATATTGATCAACGCGCAACTGAAAGACCGGGCGCCGCGCCTTTTTCTTTTAGATTCCGGTGCGAATTCAAGTCTTCTGTCCATCCCGGCAGCAAAAAGTGTGGGTAAGATTCACTTCGATAGTGATCACTGGGTCGAGGGCTTGAACGGGCGCGTGAAGAAGATTTATACCGCGGATCACGTGGATGTCGTATTCGCCGGACTCCGCGATCCGCTCACCGATGTCCTGGTCATGGACACGGCTGCATTGAGTAAGAGCGACGGAACCGAAGTTTCTGGACTGATCGGGCTGGATACCCTGCTCATGCTGACCGTGGACATCGACTACCGGGATGGCCTGATCCATCTCACCTTTGACCCCAAGCACGGAAGAAATATCTACACTCATTAGAGCGTGTTTCAAAAATAGATTTGTCATTCCGAGCGGAACGCAGCCGGGGTCCCCAGCGATAGGTCTTCGTCGCTGGCGTGGGAACGAAGTCGAGAGCCTGCCCTGAGCGAGCCAAAGGCGAGTCGAATGGGAACCTGGCGTTTTGCCATCAACCACGAGATCCTTCGCGCGGGACGGCAATCTGGCACGCTTCGCATTTTTGAAATACGCTCTTCCCATATCGAAAGACGTTCGAAATTTTTGCCAGCAAGTACGGCGACCCACAAAGCAAAAAGAGCAGACTCGATTTGAGTCTGCTCTTTTTGCTGAAACAAGCAGCGCCGCACATTCAATCGGTGCTTCGTTCTGCGTGTCTACTTGACAGCCGTGGTCGAGGCCCCCGCTGAGCCGCTCTCTGTGTTTGAGTAGGTAACAATCTGCTTCAGTGTGGTGTAAGGAATGCCGGCGACCGGAACAGCCCTGCCGTTGATGAATAGCATCGGTGTCTGATCGACACCCACCGCTTCTCCAAGTTTTAATGAACTCGCGACCGCGGCCTTTGCCGAAGCACCCGCCGCGCACGTGGCAACCTCTGTGGCAGTGGCGCCAGCCTTGGTGGCGGCATTGTTCAGGGCCTCGTCCGCGTTGGTGGTCAGCGCGGCTTGGACGTCATACACCGCCTGCACATACTTGAAGAAAGCCTCATTCCCCTTCTGCTGCGCCACGCAAACCCCATACGCGGCGGCCTTTTCAGCGGCCGGATGTACGCTGGTCAGCGGGAAGTTTTCAAACACGATGTGCGCGTTCGGAAAATCCGTTGCCAGATGGTCCATGGTCGCGGCGGCTTCTTTACAGTGCGGGCACTGTAGGTCGGCAAACTCCACCAGCATCAGGTCTTTCGAGGCCGCTCCGCGATGAGGACCCGTCGCCCGCTGCTGCAACGTTTCGCGGATCGCGTCGAACGGATGAGTGCCAAATGCAATCACATCCGAGCCAGCGATGGCATGTTGGCGATCCGGCGTAACGAAGAAAACGGTGGTCGCGGGAGAGTGTGAAACACCCTGCTCTGCCACCAGAACGGTCACCCGGCTGACATTCGGTGCCTTCGTCGTTTGGATCCCGGCCACCTGCCACACCCGGTTGGGATCGTAGCCCCACAGTTCCTTCAGGAAGGAATTCACTTCCTGCGTCGTGGGAGCCAGGGCTGTAAAGTTTTTCTGATCGGCGGCGGGAAACTGAATCTTCTGCGGAGGAGCAATACCATTTAACTGCAATGGCGCGGGGGGCAACGGGCGCTGCGTGGCGGATGGAGCTTTGGTTGCGGCGTCTGTTCCGGCGGACTGCGCTGCGGCGAACCCGCCCAGAGCGATAAGCACCACGGCTAACATCGATATGTTGCGTTTTATCATTCAAGTGTCCTTTACATTGAAAGCGTTAGTTTAAATTTGGACCTTCGCGGCAATCGGAAAACGGCGACCGAAGCCAAATGATTTTTGCGTCACCTTCAATACCGGCGCGGCTTGCTGGCGCTTGTATTCGCTGCGCTCCACCATCCGCAAAACGCTCCGGACAAGTTCAATCTCCAATCCCGCTCCGGGGCTTGCCTCGACAATCTCTTCAGCCGTCTCATACCGTTCAATGTAGGCTTCCAGAATCGGATCGAGAATCTCATAAGGCGGCAAAGAATCTGTGTCCTGCTGGCCGGGGCGCAACTCCGCCGACGGCGGCTTGTCCAATGTGTTTCCTGGGATGATCTCCCGCTCCCGGTTCACGTACTGCGCCAGGCGATACACACAGGTCTTGTAGACATCTGCAATCACCGCCAGCGCGCCCACCATGTCTCCGTACAGCGTACAGTATCCCGTCGACATTTCGGATTTGTTCCCGGTGGTAAGGACCAGCGCGGATAATTTGTTGGACAGGGCCATTAGCAGCGTCCCACGGATTCGCGATTGCAGATTTTCTTCTGTTATATCGGATGGATGACCCTGTAGCAAAGGCCGGAGAGCTTCCAGATTCGAATCGAACAGGCCCCGGATAGGAATCATCGCCCACCGTATCCCAAGGTTCTGCGCCAGTTGATGTGCGTCGTCAATCGAGCCCTGCGAAGAATATTCGCTTGGCATTCCAACGCCCAGCACATTTTCCTTTCCCAGCGCTTCGGTCGCAATGGCCGCCACCAGCGCCGAATCGACGCCGCCGCTCAACCCGACAATGGCCTGCGAAAAGCCGCATTTGCGGACATAATCCCGCGTTCCCAGCACCAGAGCCTGATACACGTCGGCATCTTCGTTTTCTTCCAGAAAGTCACCACCCCATGCAGGCTGCGGCGCTCCCGCCAGATCGACGAGGACCAGGTCTTCCTGAAACGATTTCGCCTGCGCGAAGCTGGCCCCATCCGGCCCAATAACAAGACTGCCGCCGTCGAAGATCAGGCTATCGTTGCCTCCGACCTGGTTGACCAGCACGACCGGCACGCGATGGCGATCGGCGATCGCGGTCAGCATCCTGCGGCGTGTCTCGCGTTTGCCCCGCGAATATGGCGATGCGGAAATGTTGACGACCAGGCTGGCGCCCAGTTGCATCAGGTTCACGACCGGATCGGTGGGATACAGCCGCTGCCGCCAGAAATTCTTATCGTTCCACGCATCTTCGCAGATCGTGATGGCGATACGTTCTCCGCCAAACTCGTACAAGCTCTGCGATTCGGCGGGAGCGAAGTATCGCTGCTCATCGAACACATCGTAGTAAGGCAACAGCATCTTCGACTGGACAAATTCCACCCGACCCTTGCGGAGCAGGACGGCGGAATTCATCACGCGCTTGCCGGAGCTGCCGGGCGCGGGCGTAGGGCACCCACACAGTACCGCAAGTTCGCGGCCGGCAGTAGCGGCCTCTGCGATCTCGATCAATGCGTCTTGAGCTCGCGCTAGAAAGGAAGGTTTTTCCAGCAGATCGGCGGGCGGATAGCCGCAGACAGCCAGCTCTGGAAAGATGACTAGCTGCGCGCCCAGCCGATCGGCCTCAAGACTGCGATCAACAATTTTGCGGATGTTTCCGAGAAAATCTCCAACAATCGGATTTATCTGCGCCAGGGCGAGCTTCACTGCTTCAGTGTAACCAGCACGAATGGCGGTGACAAACTCGCGTAAGCAACAAGTGCTAGTCTGTCCGTGATAGCGTCAGAGATCGCAGATTAGGAAGATTATGATCCAAGCTCAAGCAGTGGAATCTGGAGTGGGAATTGACATCCTTCATGCCGG
>JBEPVW010000079.1:0-13744 GCA_041690775.1 Acidobacteriota bacterium
TTCCGCGGAAGCTAGCTAAGTTATTGATTTATGGTGGACGCGGAAGGAATTGAACCTTCAACCTGTCGATTAAGAGTCGAATGCTCTGCCAGTTGAGCTACGCGTCCAGGGATGAGTGACTACTGTGGATGAGGGGTAAAGATGACCGGATCACGCTGTCATCAACGCAAGAATATCATAATGATCGCCGCCTTCGCGCTGCTCACCCTCGCCTAAAAAGAAAATGCCAGGCCGCCGGTTACCAGGCGAGGAGCCTGCGCAAAGTAGAGCGTCTGGCCGGCGACTACGTAAATTGGCCGATAGCCCTGGGCCAGAATATTCTGCATCATAAATTCCAACTCAAGCCGGTCAGGCGACGAATTTGCCGAGCCCAGCGGCTGGCGCAGTGTGACGCTCAGGAAAGGCGCGCTCATTCCTGTACTGAATGGATCGACTGCGGTGATCGTCTCTTCCGGCTGCCAACGATATCCCGCATTCCAACGTGTACCCGCGCCCAGAACGCGGCCATGCATGCTGAACAGCACCGACTGCGTGCGCGTAGTGGCGACGTTTGCCATCGCATCGCTGAACGAATTACCGCCGATCAAGTTTGCCGCAGGCAAAATGATCGCCGGGCCTTCTGCATACTCGAGGGCCGTCCACACATTGCCCTTTACCTGGCGCGTCGCAAAGACGCGAAATCCGCCGCCGGCATAGTTGGGACCTGCGGTGCGGAATGCTCCGGTCACGGGATCGAGCAGAACGTCGCCGGAAGAAAACTCGGCAGCACTGCCATCCCCATAGCCGTTCAGCACTGGATCGACAAGATGGTCGTAGAAATAGGCTGCTTCCAGCTGCATCCCGGCAACTTTCCGCTGGACCGAAAATTCCTGATGTAGAGACCGCGTCAACCGAAGGCGGCCGTCCCGCATCGCCATGGCGGGAACTCCGCCGGCCGTTGCCAGGTCAGTCAGCTCTTGTAGATCGGTGCTGGTCGCCAGCCGATAGCTGACTTCATTTCCCGCTTCATGCAGATGAACCGCCATAAACGGAAGCGCGGCGGTCACGTTCTGCCCTGCCTGTACAGCTTCGCTCTCCGCGCCAAATTGCGCCAGCAGCTCGTCGCTCAGCGCAAGCTGCTCGCCGCCGCGGATCTGCAGAATTTGCAGACGCCCGGGACCCGTTCCATCGTCGATGGGCAGCGTTCGATACGAGGCTACGGCGCGCGCAGTGTCTCCCGGCCCGGGATTCCGCTCGATTCCGCCGGCAAAAAAAGCCGCGCCCGACGTTGAGGTCTGCATATGCAGAATGGCTTCGCCGGCATTGCTTTCACGCAGGCGAACGAACGCCTCCTGCCGGAAGCCGCCTTCGCCAAACTGCGAAGAGCCGCCCCCCAGCGAGGCATGCACGCTCATCGGGTATGAGGCATCGCGGCGCGTGGTGCCGTCGTCCTTGTCGGGATCGGTGCTGATGGCGGAGTCCATCCAGCGCAGGATCGGGCGATCGACGCCGGACCGCAGCGTCCACTTCCAATCGTCCGCGGGCGCATCCGCCGCACGGGGCACTGCCGGCAACCAATCCGATATGCTAAACAGCGACATCAGCGTGAGGTTGACCACCGCGTGCGTACTGCCGTCCACCCGGATATTTTTACGGCGCTCCGGTACAGAATATGCCTGCAGCACACGCACGCTGTAGCGTCCGGGAGCGATGTTGGAGAACTGATAATGGCCGTGAATATCAGTGAAGGCCGTCAGGATGGGAAACGCCTCGCTGCCGAACAACTCCACCACAGCGCCCATCAAGGGTGCGTGGTCGCCGTCCTGTACAACGCCGCTGACGCTAGCTGGGGTGCCCGCGAAGGCGGGAACAGCTAACGACAACAGCACAACCAGGACGAGTTTAGATGTGGATCGAATCACCAATCGTTTGAGCTGCTCACGCCAAGTTGCCCTCTCTGCGGCGAAGGGCCAACTGGGGATGCCGGCCTTCCACGCACGAGATTCCATCAAGCCTGCGCGTTAGACGCAGGACACCTTATTGCGTTACCTCAAAGGGTGCGGACTGTGCCAGTTGCTGTTTTGATACTCCATCATTCACGCTGATGGTGATTTGATACTTGCCCGGTTCCAGGCTGGCCAGGGGCATGGATTTCTCCAGTGTCACCTGGTCGGAGTTGGGATTCAGCTTCGACGCTGCCTCTGTGGATTCGAACAGCGTTTTATGGCTGCCCAGGTCCGTCACCTGGTAATGAACCGTGGCCTCATTCTGTTTCGTTTTCGGGTTGATCTTCAGATTATAGACCTGCATCCAGAAGTCAAGATCCTGGTTGCGCTTGTAGCTGACCGGCTGGCTTGCCGTCCCGCTCACACGCGGCCGAATGTACGTATTGCCAATGACGAACTGTCCCGTTCCGATATCTTTCGACGGCACCTGCCGCATTTTATCCGCAAGGATCAGCGATGACGAGGCCAATTTATCGTCGTCGTATTCCGGAACGATGAACGCTCTTGCGTACGTACCGACATGGTCCGGATTGTTGACGTCCTTGATGACAATATCCAGACGATAATGCCCCGGCCTCAGCGGCAGCGATTTCCAATAGACCGATTTGCTGTCGAGCGCCTTGGGCAGCAATTCAGAGGGTTGGTCGACTTCAACCGTGTCCTCAAAGGTCTGCGCGATACGTCCGGTAATGGTCGATACTCGCCCGAGAATGTTGACCACCCCGCGCGCGACGCCGTCTTTGGTGTTGTAGGTGATGTCCCGATTGCGAATCTGCAAGGTGATCGGAACCAGCACCGTGTCGTCAGTCACGCGGACAAAGTCCGTCCGGACATCGAACGGAAAAAACGGTCCGGTCAGCACCTTGTGGCTCGTGATGAATTCATCCATGTCTTTAAACTTGATAGTCGGCGCAGCCTCAAGCTTGGCGTATTGCTCCATGCGGTCAAATTCTTTGCCGCCCTGGGAGCTCGACATCGGCCCGGACCCCAGTTGCTCTAAACCGCCATTGAAACGCGAGGAGCGTTTCGCCTGGCCCGTCTGTTCCCACAACGTCGGACCGCCCCCCGGAACATGCAGCAGAGCGTCTTTCTCCGCGCGATTGATGGTCATGTGATAGTCGCCGCACATGCAGGAATCGACAAATTCGATGTCGACATTCTCGCCGATTCCATCCAGATGGCGATAATTCCATGTCTCAAATGGAAACGTCTGGGTCTGCCCCCCGCCCTCGTCCATCGGCCGGTTATATTGGCCGCCCGCCGGATGCGAGTCCTTGCTGTCGGGCGGACCCCAGGCGATATAGATATGCCCGCGGTCCGTCAGCCACCCCGGTTTGCCGGCGGCAAAGTGCTCGTTAGCGTAAGCGATGCGCCTGTAAATCTCCTCGCGGTAGCTGTTGTCCGGCGACTCTGGATCTGGATTGCGCCGCCGCCAGAACTGCTCAATAAAAGCGTCCCGCTCCTCATCATTTGAAAGCCCGAGAAACGCTTTGCGCTCCTGGTCCGTAATGATCCAGCGGACGTCCTGGTCCATCCACTTCTTGTAAGGCCCCTTTAATTCCTGGCGCAGTTCTTTCTGCTGCTCGCGAATCTCCTTATCGCTCAACTTCCGCTTCAGGGGATTGGTTTGGGCCGCGGAACTCGATACGGACAGGGATGTGTCCTGCTGCTGGGCGTCCTGCGCGCCAGCCTGACCGGATGGGTATCCCCCGAACGCGGCCAGGAGTGCAAGGGTGATTGTGAACCGTATCCGGGACATTACAAGACCTCGACTTCTTTAACCTTGATTGTATGGCGTGTGCGGCGGCACTTTCAAGCGCCCGCCCACGATTGCTCAGGCCTTGGCCGCGTTGTCCCGGTCGAACTGTCGGGAAGCAATCGCCCGTGTTCTATCGTACTCTTGAATGCAGGTTCACACGCTCCATTGAGCCTGCCAAAGTTTCAGGAACCTGAAGTCGCAATTTCTCGTAAGTAGACAGAAGAAGTAGCTGAACGTCTGCGTGGGAGGATTTGGCAACCATGCCCTCCGGAACAAGCGCGATGGAGACCTGCTGAATGAAGATGAACAAGAAGACTATTGCAGTGATTGTGCTGGTGGTTGTCGCGTGTGCCGGCCTGGTGGCGCTTACCGTATACCGCAGTGGCGCCGACGCGCAAAAAGTCCTTACCGCGAAGGTCACGCAGGAAAACCTCTCCAGCATCGTAAGCGGCACCGGCCAGATCACTCCAAAAACTTACGTCAATGTCGGCGCCCAGATGCTGGGCCGCGTTACCCACCTGTACGCGAAGGAAGGCAGCCGCGTAACCAAAGGCGAAGTCGTAGCCACCCTGGAGAGCGTTCCGCAGTCTTCCAGCGTTGCCGCTCAAACCGCCACCATCAATTCTTCAGAGAAAGACATTGCGGCGGCTGTCGCGGCAGAGAATGTTGCAGAGGCCAACATCCAGAAGGCCCAGGCAGATCTGGTGCAGAAAAAACTCGACTATCAGCGGGCTCAGGAACTTTATAAGGAGCAGTTGATTTCCAAGCAGGACTACGACACGAAAAAGGCCGCCTACGACACCGATGTCGCCGCACTGGCGCAGGATCAAGCCTCACTGGTGCAGGCCCGTGCGCAGACTGCCTCCGCGCGTGCCAAGCTGACCTCGAATGTTGCCACCCTGCGCAGCGATAAAGACGCGCTCGATCGGACCGTCAGCATCGCGCCCTTCGATGGCATCGTGACCAATGAACCCGTACGCGAGGGCGAAACGGTTGTTCCCGGAATCCAGAACACGGAGGGCAGCACCTTGATGACGCTGGCCGATATGTCGGTCATCACCGCGGAAGTCAAGGTGGATGAGGCAGACATCAGCGGCGTCAAAATGGGACAAAGTGCGGACGTCACCGTGGATGCGCTGCCCGGCAAAGTTTTCAAAGGCCACGTTACGGAAGTAGGCGATCAGGCATTGCTGCGCTCCACCGGCGTTTCCACCAGTCAGAGCACAGCCGGCACGGAAGAAGCCAAGGACTTCAAAGTAGTGGTCACGCTCGACGGCCCTACTCCCGGACTTCGTCCCGGACTGTCGGCTACCGCCAAGATCACGACCGCGCATAAGGACAACGTGATCGCCATCCCGCTGCAGGCGCTGACCATGAACGTTCCCGGCTCCGGCAAAAAGAAAGGCGCGCATAAAGTAGATGCCAGCCTGACTTCCAGTTCCACCGCCGCCAAGCCGCCACCGGTACAGGGAGTTTTCGTCCTTCGCAAAGAGGGCCGCAAGCTGCGCGCAGTGTTTGTCGCGGTCCAGACCGGCATAACCGGGGCGTCCGATATTGAAGTGACCAGCGGGGTAAAACCGGGCGATGAGATCGTCATCGGTCCCTATCGCGTACTGCGGAGCCTGAAGGACGATGCGATTGTGAAACTCGACACGACTCCACCTACGACGGAAACCAGCAGTTCGTAAGCTTGTTTTATAAATTGCTTTGTCATTCCGAGCGAAGTGCAGCGAAGTCGAGGAACCTGCGTTTTCTGCTTCGTTACGCAACGTGTCATAGACTGGCAACAGGAGATCTTCAAGAATGGCATCCGAGATCCTATCTCCGACGACGCAAACAACCAGCGCAGCCAGTCCAGGCTCGGATGAAGTTATCGTCGTTGAAAATCTCTGGAAGACCTACGATATGGGCTCCGAGCAGGTTCACGCGCTGCGCGGCATCAGTCTCCGCATCCGGCACAACGAATACGTCGCCATAATGGGACCCTCGGGCTCCGGAAAATCCACATTGATGAACCTGATCGGCTGCCTCGACACGCCGACCCAGGGCAATTACTGGCTGAACGGCCATCAGGTCAGCGAGCTGAATGATGACGAGCTCGCACGCATCCGCAATAAGGAAATCGGCTTCGTATTTCAGACTTTCAACCTGCTGGCGCGGGCAACGGCGTTGCACAACGTCGAACTGCCGCTCATCTACAACGGCACCGCTTCCGAAGAGCGTTTGGAGCGGGCGAAAGCCGCCCTGACCTCCGTCAACCTCGGCGAGCGCATGTACCATAAGCCGAATGAACTTTCCGGCGGACAGCGCCAGCGTGTCGCCATCGCGCGCGCCCTCGTCAACCATCCCTCCATCGTTTTGGCCGACGAGCCAACCGGAAACCTCGATTCAAAAACCGGCGTCGAGATCATGGCGCTGGTGGATGAGCTGCACGCCAAGGGCAACACCATCATCGTGGTCACCCACGAACCCGATATCGCCGAATACGCCCACCGCGTAGTCCACATCCGCGACGGCGAAATCGCCTCGGATGAACCCTCGCGCCGGCTGCGGAAATAACCATATCGAGTATGAACGCCTTATCGCTACAATTTGAAAAATTTAGATGCGGAGCGTTGTTTTGCAGTCCCCGAACTCCAAAACTAGCGCAGAAAAAAATCCGTTGGATGGTAATAGACAGCAATATCGTGTCTGGTCGGAAAACCAAGAGGCGGCGTTCATAACTTTTGACATATTTTTTCCGGATGAATTGAACCTCTATGAGATAGTCGTCGCAAAGAATTTACGTGGTAGGGGTATTGGGTCCGTATTGATCCTTTTCGCCGTAGATTTAGCCAGAACCATGGGGAAACAGCGCCTCTCTATTCGGGCAGGTCAGATTGGCGAACAAACCAAGGATGAGTTGATCGCGTACTACAAACGTCGCGGTCTCATTCCCAGTACAGATGACCCCGATCTACTCTATTTCGAAGTCGCGAACTGAACCCTTAGCGCCTTCGCTGCGTAAAGGTCCTTTCTGCCCTTGTTACACTAAAGCTTGACCTATGTTTGAAAACCTCTCAGAAAAACTCCAGCGCACATTTAAAAACCTGCGCGGCCAGGGCACCGTCACCGAGGAAAATATCGGCGAGGCGCTGAAGGAAATCCGCATCGCCCTGCTCGAAGCCGACGTCAACCTGAACGTCGTCAAGGACCTGATCGAGCACATCCGCGCCAAGGCCCTTGGACAGGAAGTGCTGACCGCCCTTTCGCCCACCGAGCAGGTCATCAAGATTGTCCGCGACGAGCTGATCACGATGCTGGGCACCGACACGGCTCGCTTCAAATTCGCATCGCAGCCGCCGACGGTCATCCTGATGGCGGGCCTGCAAGGCTCGGGCAAGACAACCACTTCCGGCAAGCTGGCCGCGTGGTTGAAGAAGGGCGGCCATCGTCCGCTGCTGGTTTCCGTCGACGTCTATCGCCCCGCCGCGCGCGAGCAGTTGCAGATCGTCGCCAAGTCGATCGGTACAAATTTGTATGAAGGTGACCTGAAGGGCGAAGCAGCAGGCACCGCGCTGGTCGAGAGACTGGCCAAGGAAGCTCGACGGGAAGCCATCATCTCCGGCTGCGACGTGATGATCGTCGATACCGCAGGTCGCCTGCACATCGACGAAGGCCTGATGAGCGAAATGCAGCGGCTGAAATCTCTCTTGAATCCGCAGGAGATTCTCTTCGTCGCCGACGCCATGACCGGCCAGGATGCGGTGCGCTCCGCGAAAGAGTTTCACGACAAGCTGGCGCTCACCGGCATTGTGCTGACAAAGATGGATGGCGATGCCCGCGGCGGCGCTGCGCTTTCCATTCGCCAGGTGACCGGGCAGCCGATCAAGTTTATCGGCATGGGCGAGAAGCCGGACGCGTTTGAGCCGTTCCATCCCGACCGCATCGTGAGCCGTATTCTCGGCATGGGCGATATCATGACGCTCATCGAGAAGGCGGAGGAAACGCTCGACAAGAAGAAGTCGGAGGAGTTCGCCAAGAAAGCCTTGATGGGCGATGGCTTTTCGCTGGAAGATTTCCGCGACCAACTGCGGCAAATTAAAAAAATGGGCTCCCTACAAAGCATCATGAAGATGCTGCCCTCCGTCGGCCCGTTTCAAGGGATGCAACAGGCCGCCGGCAATGTCGATGAGAAGCAGTTTACGCGCGTGGAGGCAATCATCAATTCCATGACGGCGGCAGAGCGCAAGAACCACGAGCTGATCTCCGGCAGCCGCCGCAAGCGCATCGCGCGAGGCTCCGGGACCAGCGTGCAGGAAGTTAACCAACTGCTGCGCCAATATGTCCAGATGCGCAAGATGTTCAAATCGATGGGCAAGGGCGGAGCCGTGCAGCGGCGGTTGATGGGATCGCTGGCCAACATGCGCGCTGGCCGTTAGACATCCGACACCAGCGCTCGCACCAATCGACGATGACACGCGTGGTCAAATTGCAGGATCAACTCGATCAGATCAGTGAGCGGACGCGGGAACTGGTGCAGCCCGAGCGTTTAGCGCCCAGCGAGCGAGCCATCGCGGAGCTATTCGAGAGCGGAATCGAAGAGCGGATTCTTCCCGTTGGCAGCATGGCGCCGGACTTTGCTCTAAAAGACAATAGCGGCCGCATGGTGCGATCTGCCGACCTGCTGGCGCTGGGCCCGATAATTGTCAATTTTTTTCGAGGACGCTGGTGTCCCTACTGCATGGCGGAACTTGAAGCCTGGCGCGATGCGTATCCTGACGTTCGTGCACGCGGCGCATTGCTGGTCGCGATCTCTCCGCAGACTGTTCACCAGAATGATCTGCTGATGCAGCAGCACTCGCTGCCGTTTCCTGTTTTGAGCGATGAGGCATCCGCAGTCGCCGAAAGCTTCGGCCTCATTTATGCAGTTCCGGCGTATCACCAGAAACATCTCCGCAGCATCCTGGTGAATCTTCCTTTTATGAACGGCGATCCGTCCTGGCGGCTTCCCTTGCCTGCCACGTATGTCATTCGAGCCGACGGCAGCATCGCATTCGCACAGGCGTACGCGGATTTTCGCGTCCGGCCCGAACCGGAAGACGTGCTCGCGGCGTTGTAACGAGCACACCTAGAAATTCAATCCAAAGTGGGGTTCGGATTTCGTTCCGGTGATTTTGATTGGAATGTCCGTGCCCGCGCCGTGTTTGGCAAAGAACGGATCGATCGGCTTGAGCAGTGCGCCCTTCCAGCCGCCCACGATGTTTGATATATGGGCATCCATGCGAGCGTGGCCAGTAAAGTCGAACTGTTTGCCGTCGAGCGTATAGGTACCGGCCAGCGCAATCTTCGCTCCGGGCACCGTACACACCAGTCGCGGCAGCGTGAGTTTCTGGTTCGCCAATGAAAAATTTCCGTGAATGCTGGTTTGTACATTTGGTCCCGAGGCGGAACCCTGTTCCTGCGAAAGCTGCCTGGCTTCCTGCGCGTGTCCCTGGCTGCGCAGGCTCAATTCATCCATCTTCCTCTGAATGTGCGGATTGGTGAACGTCGCGTCATCAATAGCAAAAACACCCCGCAGGCGAAGTCGATGGCTAACCGAATCCTTTCCCGTGGGCAAATCGAATTTGGTTTTCAGGTGGATAGAGCCGTCCATCACGGGAGGAAATGTTTTTGCGCCGATCTGCAGCACGTCCTCGACCCGGCCCTTATCAATCACCACGTCGAGATACGTATGGTGGCCTTTTCCTCCCTCGCCGCGCACCACGTAACCGGACGCCGTAACATCTGTATTGAGAAAATGCGCATGGACCGGCTGCAGATAGGTATTGCCATTCGTGCCGTTCACAATGGCATGAAACTCCGTATGCAGCGCCACCTTGTGCCCGCTTACATCGACGCTGAAATCCGGAGTGTCGGTCGCGCCATCGACAGTGATGGTATCGAGCGGGCCGGAGAATTTTCCTTTGGAAGACAACATTCCCGTGATTCCCTTGGTAGTGCTCAGGTCCGCATGCGTAAAGGAGTAGGTACCATCGACGGGTGTGTCGTGCGGCCGATCGGCGTTCCATGGGCCGAAATTTCCTTGCGAAGAAATGTTTCCAATCGGCTTCGGGTTGATCAGCTGCGCGTCAAAGTGCATCGGCTTGCCCGAACCCACGCGGCGCAGGGTGAGCGCGTGAATCTTGAATTGCAATGGCGTCTTGTTGGGATTGTCTGTAATGATGACCAGCAACGCATCATCGCAGACAATGCGGTCAAGAATAATCTTGATCTTGCTATGGCCCTTTTTCTGTTTCGGCATGGCGGAACGTTGGCCCTTGGGCGGTATTTTAATAACCAACCCGCTCAATCTGACGAGACGCACGTGCATCGGGCGACGAAATATATCCAGAATGCCCGCGTGAAAACTGAATTGTCCAACGCTGATCTGCGGCGGCAGGTCGGGATAGAGGTTCGAGCGCAGGCTCAGGTTCTTTCCCTCAACGTCGAGGCCTTTATAGATCGACACATCGAATTCACCGAGCTCTACCTGGCTGTTGAAGCGAGTCGACAATTCCTGAATAACTCGCCCGCGCAGTACAGGCTGCGCGTGGTGAAGCACGAAATCCGCCGCCATAATTATGGCGGCTGCCACGCCTATCAAGATAAGAACAATGATTTTCCAGCGGCGGGAAACGCGCGGTTTTCCGGAAGGCGTTATTTGATCATGATTCACGACTGTTCGGATGCAGGAAAGTCCTGGGAAGATTCTTGCAAGGAGTCATTTGTTCCGAATCCATCATCGGAATCGTGCGCTCCGCAACCTCGATTTCAATAGAAACAGAACGGCATGCCCGCGAACACGCCGTTCTGTTTTTGTAACTTTAGTGGATCGCTATGCAGTCGATAACGCGCGAGCAGCGGTGTCTACGAGCGCGGTACCAATATCAGCCGCGATCTTTTCTGCAGTGAATGCTTCGATCACATCGCCGACCTTGATGTCGTTAAAGTTTGCGATGCTGATGCCGCATTCCATACCGTTGCGAACGTCGCTGACGTCGTCCTTGAAGCGTTTGAGTGATGCCAGCTTACCCTTGAAGACCGGGACGGAATCACGCAGCACGCGCACTTCCGAGTCGCGCCGGAACATTCCGTCCGTGACACGGCAACCTGCGACCGCGCCCACTTTGGGAATTTTGAAGACGTTGGCGACTTCGGCGCGACCCAGGTAATTCTCCTTGATCGTCGCCTCCAGCAATCCCAGCATGGCCTTGCGCATTTCATCCTGCAACTCGTAGATGATCGAGTGCAGGCGAATCTCGACGTTTTCCTGTGCGGCAAGTTCGGCAGCCTTGCGTTCGGGGCGCACGTTGAAGCCGATGACGATGGCGTTCGAGGCGGAAGCGAGCAGAATATCGCTCTCCGTAATGGCTCCGACACCGGAATGGATGACCTTGACGCGGACTTTCTCGGTTGAAAGCCTTGGCAGAGATTCCGCCAAAACTTCGACCGAACCCTGCACGTCGCCCTTCAGGATGATCGGCAGCTCCTTCACACCCGCCTGCTTGATCTGTTCCGCGAGGCCTTCGAGCGAGACGCGCGAAGATTTCGAGAGCTGCGATTCGCGCTCTTTCATCTTGCGATATTGGGCGACGTTCTTGGCCTTGTCACGGTCCGCAACTACGGTGAATACATCGCCAGCGTCGGGAATGCTTTCCAGGCCCAGAATTTCCACCGGTGTAGATGGACCAGCATCGACGATCGCCCGGCCGCGGTCATCGAACATGGCGCGAACCTTGCCGAAGGTGTTGCCGACGACGAATGTATCGCCCAGACGCAAGGTGCCGTTCTGGATCAGAACTGTCGAGACGGCTCCGCGGCCGCGATCCAGCTTCGACTCGATGACGGTACCCAATGCCGGACGGTCCGGCGACGCGCGCAGCGTGCCCACATCGGCAACCAGGCAGATCATTTCGAGCAGCAGATCGAGGTTGATGCGCTTCTTGGCCGACACATCGACGAAGACCGTGCTGCCGCCCCATGATTCCGGCACCAGCCCGCGATCGCCCAACTGCTGCTTCACGCGGTCGGGTTGCGCGTCCGGCTTGTCGATCTTGTTGACCGCAACGATGATCGGAACGTTCGCCGCCTTGGCGTGATCGATGGCTTCGAGCGTCTGGGGCATCACGCCATCATCCGCCGCGACGACTACGACCACAATGTCCGTGACCTTCGCGCCGCGCGCACGCATGCGGGTAAACGCCTCGTGGCCTGGCGTGTCGAGAAACACGATCTCGCGACCGAATGCCGGAGAATCTTCCTTGCCGATGCGGACTTTGTACGCACCGATATGCTGGGTAATTCCGCCGGCTTCGCTCGCCGCCACTTCGGTTTCGCGAATGGCATCGAGCAGCGATGTTTTTCCGTGGTCGACGTGGCCCATAATGGTGACGACCGGAGGCCGGGCCACTTCGAGCTCGCCCGTTGTTTCCTGCGTCAGCAGGTTTTCAAGCGCCTCATTGGCCATTTCGTCTTCAAAGCTGATGACAACGGCGTCGGCGCCGAACTGCCGGGAAACTTCCTGGATCAGATCGGTATCGAGCGATTGGTTCACTGTAACGAAAACACCACGCTGCAACAGGGTTGCAATCAAGTCTTTCGCGCGCAAGTCCAGCTTCTCCGCCAGATCTTTCACGCTGACGCCTTCCGTCACGGTAATGGTACGGGTGATGGGGACCGGCCCGGTGGGAATCTGCGCTGCGCCCAGACGCGGCGCAACCATTCCCTTCATCGGACCTTCCTTGGACTTTTCGTACCGCTTATTGCCGCCGCGTCCCTTGGCATGGGCGCGCGCTGGACGGTCCGGGGCTCCGGTTGGCGGAGCTGCTCCGGGTGCGCCTCCTACTCCTGGGCGCGGGGCACCGAAGCCAGGCCGCCCTGGCATTCCAGGACGCGCTCCGGGTGCGCCGGTGGGATGCTGGCGCGTGGGATGCATTGGACGTCGAATCCCGCCCGGCCCGACTGCCGGACCGGAGCCTGGTCGAGAGCCGAATGGCGCTCCACCTGTTCCACCGGGTCCCTGCGGCCGTGGACGTTCAAAAATCGGCTTGCCGCGCTGCATTCCTCCCAGCGTCTGCGCTGCTCCTGCAGGCGCCGTGTACACCGGACGCGGGCCGGTCTGTGGCATAATCATGCGCTTGACCGGCGGTCCAGCGATAGCGGGAGTTACAGAACTGACTGTTTCCGGAGTTGCTGCGGCAGCGGATTCGACCTGAGAAGTCACGGCGTGGGCGGCCGTCGGTTCTTGCTGTGTCGCAGCAGGCGGCACGGAATGCGATGGAACTGCTACCGATACCTCGCCAGGCTGCTTGATGCTTGGTCCCGCGCCGGCGCCGTCGGGTCTGGTTTCCTTTTTCGTCGCAGGCGCGGGTGCTCCGGCTACTGCCGCCGGCGGTTTCACAATGACGGGCCCCACTGGCGGACGCGACGCGATGGCGGGCGTCGCCGGAGGCGCCACGGTGATAATTTGCGGAGCTTGTCGTGGTTGCGGGACTACTCTGCGCGGAGCGGTGCTCGATGTTGGCGCAGATGCGGACGCTGTTGAAGATGAACTGCCGCCCGCTTTCGGCGGGGGAACTGTCGCGGCGGAAGCAGATTTCGCCGCGGGAGCAGCCGCCGCCGCTATCGACGGAGCAATTGTCGAGCGCTGCGCTGAGGATGCCACGTTGCGGCCTGTACCGCGCGCTTCGCGCTCCTCTTTCTGCTGCTGGATCGCGCGCAGGACGTCGCCCGGTTTTGAAATATTCGACAGGTCGATCTTCGGCTTCTGCTCGCCGCCTGCAGCTTTGGCAGGCGCATTGGATGTGGGTTTGCTTCCGCGAGTCAGGGCGGCGCGAACACGCACTGCCTCGTCCTCCTCCACAGAACTGGAGTGGGTCTTCTTTTCCGTAACGCCTACTTCAGGGAGAAGATCGAGAATAACCTTGCTCTTGACTTCCAGCTCTCGCGCTAGATCGTTAATTCGAACTTTACTCATCCG
>JBEPVW010000080.1:0-13729 GCA_041690775.1 Acidobacteriota bacterium
GTCAACGGCTGGCGATTGCGCGCGCGCTGCTGAAAGACGCGCCGATCCTGATTCTCGATGAGGCCACGTCGGCGCTGGATGCGCAGAGCGAATCGCTGGTGCAAGCTGCGCTTGGAAATCTGATGGAGCACCGCACTGTTTTCGTCATTGCCCATCGGCTCTCGACAGTGCGCCGGGCGACCCGCATTGCGGTGCTGGAAGAGGGCCGCATCACAGCCATCGGCAGCTACGAAGAATTGCTGCAGAATTCCGCAACCTTTCAGCGGCTGCATCAATTGCAATTCTTCGATATTTCAGAGGCCGCCGTCGCGGCGAGGAACCATCACGGCTAGGAAAAAGTTCTACAACCCAAGTTCGCTATGAGAACCCAGACGCACTAATTCCAACGATGTCGCCTCGGGCTTGCGGTAAATCAGCACTAAATCCGGCTGAATATGGCAGTCTCGGTGATCGTTCCATTCACCTGTCAGCGGGTGGTCATAACTCGAATGCGGCAGCGGTTCGTCCGCCGCCAGTTTCTCTACTACTGCCGACAGATCGATATCCAGAGTTTTGCGGTACCGTCCTCGACTTTCACGCTTGTAGTCCCGTTTGAACCTGCTGGTGAACCTAATCGTCCGCACGTAAGCTCGCGATCAACTCCTTCGCGTTTCTGACCGAGGTCAACTGACCGCGGCGGGCTGCCCGCATAGCTTCGACGGTTTCGGCATTCGGGGTTAAAGGCTCAAATGGCAACGCTTTTTCCCGCGCTATGCGAACCAGCAAAAGGCGGAAGGCGTCCGATAGGGTGAGACCCATGGCAGCCAGGACGGTTGTCGCTTCTTCTTTAATGTGCTCGTCGATTCGGGCACGAACAACGGCATTTTCAGACATGATAAGGCTCCCGAGCTACATTGTAGCCCACCTCGATCAACGGAGCAACGGGTTCCGCTAAACTTGTTGTTTCAATGACTCTCGGGTGAATCATGGTTGAAAAACAGAAAGCAGTGAAATCGCCGGATGATCGCGTCGAGTTCTCCGCCGTCCGGTCCAATTCCGCCTCGGTTCGCTCCATGACAGGTTTCGCCCGGATTGCCGGCGTGACCTCGAGTAATTTCTCCTTCATTCTCAGCCTTAAGAGCGTGAATCATCGATTCCTCGATTTGCAGTTTCATCTGCCCAATGGCATGGATGCGCTGGAGATGCAGTGCCGCAAGCTTTTGAAGGAGCACCTCGTCCGCGGCCATGTTGAGCTGCGCCTGTCGCTTCATCGGGACAAGGGGGATTCGACAGCGCAATACAACCCTGCTGCGGTCCAGGCATATATTGAGGCCTTCCGGGCCGCTGCCAGAGATCATCATCTGCCAGGAGCGCCCGACCTGAACGTAGCGTTTCGCCTGCCCGGCGCATGGTTGACGGAGGGCAACGGCGCCGAAGATGATCTGTCGGAGATTGCCATCGCTGCCGCCTCCTGTGTGCTGCCCGCCATCGAAAGCCTGAATGCAATGCGCGAACAGGAGGGCGAGGCTCTGGCTGGAGAACTGCGCCTGACGCTGGAGCGGCTTCGTGAACATGTAAACGAGCTTTCATCTTTGCGCGCCGGGATGCAGCAGGCCCACACGGAACGCATCGATCAGAAGATGCGGGAGATGCTCGGGGATTCTTTCACTCTGGATCGCGATCGAATTTTGCAGGAGGCGGCGCTGCTGGCGGAGCGCAGCGATGTGGAAGAAGAGATGGCGAGAATGCGGGCCCACATCGACCATTTTCAGGATGTTCTGCTGGCGGGCGGCGAGCTCGGCAAGAAGCTGGATTTTCTGTTGCAGGAGATGACTCGCGAAGCCAACACTACGCTTTCGAAAACCGGCGGAATCGCCAATCGCAGTCTGCGCATCACCGAACTGGGCCTGGCCATGAAGTCGGAAATCGAAAAAGCGCGCGAGCAGGTGCAGAACCTCGAGTAAGCTAACAGTCAAGCCATCAAATAACAGCAATGTTGTCATCCCAAACCGACGCGAAGTGGCGAGACTTGTGTCTGGGGACCACCGCTAGGTCCTTCGCTTCGCTCAGGATGACAAATTAATGGCTCTGGCCATCCGTGGCACCGGGAGATTCCTGTAAGTGGCTGGACTTTTATTCATTCTTTCCGCGCCGTCGGGCTCAGGGAAATCGACCCTGGTGAGCCAGTTGCGTTCCATGGTGCGCGACCTGGATTTTTCAGTTTCCTGGACTACCCGCTCCCCGCGCGGTTCGGAACAACCGGGACGTGAATACCACTTCACTTCGCGCGAGAACTTCGAGCAGATGATTGCCGCGGGTGAGTTTCTGGAACATGCCGACGTGTTCGGGAATTACTACGGCACAGCCCGCAATAGCCTTTCGAAGGCGGCTGCGCACGGACGCGACCTGCTGCTCGATATCGACGTGCAAGGCGCGGCGCAGGTGCGGCGCAACATGCCGGAAGCAATCAGCATTTTTATCCTTCCGCCCGACCCGGAGGTATTGGCCCTGCGGCTGAATAACCGCAGCCGCGCCGAGGGCGGCGTGCCGGAGGCCGTGGTCCAGAAGCGCCTCGCCACTGCCCGTCACGAGATTGAAAACTATCACGAGTATCGTTATGTGCTGATCAATGATGTGCTCGACAGAGCGGTGCAGGAATTAACCGCAATTGTGGTGGCCGAGCGCAGCAAAACGAACAATGGCGGAGCGACGGCGGACAGCGAACTGGAGAGGTCCCGGAATCTAGCACGACAATGCCTGCTGGAAAATTCATCAAATCGCCTGCGACCTGTTCTGGCGTCATTTGGAATATCCATGTAAGCTTGTTTCACTCCATCGCACCGCATTTATGGGCACCAGATTTACCCCCGCAGGTCCACCCGTATTTCAGGAGGCCGCACCATGGAAGAATTAGCTGTAAGAGAAAGCAAATATCGCGCCGTCCACGTAGCCGCGCGCCGCGCTCGCCAGTTGCAGTCCGGATCGAGCCCCATCGTTCCCACCCGCTCCACCAAAGCCGTTCGCATCGCGCAGGATGAGATGCTGGCCGGTCTGATCGATTACATCGTCCCCGAAGGGCCGTCCCGCAAAGAGTTGGGATTGCCTACCGGATACACGCCGATTCTGCATACATAGATCTGAAGTAGATCCCCACTCTAACCGCAAGAAGCGCGGCTAGAATAGAGCACCTGTCTGTCGATGTATTGCCGGGTGAGATAAGTTCTCGTCTTAAGCGAAGCGAAGCATCTCGTTGTTTGCGGAAAACCGCGAGGTCCTTCACTTCGTTCAGGATGACAATCTTCTGCTTTCACTATCGTCATCCGGTGAACCGCTATCGAGTGGCACCCGCTTCATTCCTGCTCGCGTACATAACCCAAGTCTCAGAACCGAGACCTGGGGCACCCGGGTATCCCTCCAGCGTACAATCAGACCCATGAAGGTCACGGTTGGCGTCTCCGGAGGGATTGCCTCCTATAAAGCGGCTGAACTGGTGCGCGCTCTGCAACAGCAGGCGCTGGATGTTCATGTCGCCATGACGGAGGCGGCGCAGCAGTTCATTACACCGCTGACATTCGCCAGCCTTACCGGTCATCGCGTTATCACCGGGCTTTGGGACAGCGACGGCGCGGTTCCGAACGCGAACTCCGCAATCGAGCATATTGCCGAAGCGCAATCCACAGAAGTCCTGGTGATTGCTCCGGCTACGGCCAACATCCTTGCAAAACTGGCGCACGGCCTCGCCGATGACTTTTTGACAACCCTGGCGCTTGCTACTCCCGCGCCGCTGGTCCTCGCTCCTGCAATGAACGTCCAGATGTGGGAGCATGCCGCCACGCAGGCGAACCTTGCTGTGCTGGCCCAGCGCGGCGTCCTTATTGTCGCGCCGGAGAGCGGCTATCTGGCCTGCGGAATGGTGGGAGATGGCCGCCTGGCAAAAACGGATGCCATCGTCGCCGCCGTTCTGGATGTGCTGCATCGCCGCCACGACCTTGCCAATGAAACCGTGCTGGTGACAGCGGGCGGTACCCGTGAACCGCTTGATCCGGTGCGGTACCTGGGAAATCGATCCAGCGGAAAAATGGGGTATGCCCTCGCGGACGCCGCGCTGACCAGAGGTGCTCGCGTGATTTTAATCAGCGCTCCGACACAGTTGAAGCCGCCCGCGGGCTGCGAATTTGTGGCTGTCACCTCGGCAGAAGAGATGCGTCAGGCGGTTCTCAGTCGATTGCCCGAAGCCAGCCTTGTCATCAAGGCCGCCGCCGTGGCCGATTATCGTCCACGCCTGCGCGCGGAACAAAAAATCAAGCGCACTGGCCCCATCACCATTGAGCTGGAGCCGACTGAAGACATCCTTGCCGAAGTGGTTCGTGCGCGCAAGCCAGGCACGCTGGTGATTGGGTTTGCCGCCGAGACGGAGCGGCCGCTCGAACATGCTCGCGGCAAACTGGAACGCAAGGGCGCCGATGCAATTGTGCTGAACAACGTCAGTCGCCCGGAGATTGGCTTCGACTCCGACCGCAACGCCGTTACCTTTTTGACCGCCACAGCGTCTCACGAGCTACCCGAAATGTCGAAGCGCGCTCTGGCCGACCGCATTCTGGATGAGGTTCAGATACTGCGGCGGCCATCCCGAGTCGTCGCCGAGATGAATTCTCTTTCCGCACACGCAGTCCGCTGAGCACCTACGCTACTGATGACATCGCATTTGCATTCTGAACAACGCCAGCAACTCGCTACCCTGCTCGCCTACTGTCGAGAGATGGGCGGCGTGGATTTCTATCGCAGTCCGCAGGATATAGCGGCAGCCGCTCCAGTTTTGCAAACAGAGCCAAAAATCCTAACCGAACCACTATCCAATTCCATCGCCTCCCATTCTGTTTCAACTGAGCCGCTTCCCACTATGCCACGCAAGCCGAGTACGCTTACACTTCCTCCGATCATTGATTTTTCCTTGCCAGCCATCGCGCCTGAAAATCGCGCCGCCGCCTTGCACGCAATTCAAGAGGAGATCGGCCCATGCACGCGCTGCCCGCTCGCCTTTGAAGGCCGGAACAAAATCGTGTTTGGCAATGGCGACCCCAACGCCGAACTGCTCTTTGTCGGGGAAGGCCCGGGCGCGGATGAAGATGTGCAAGGCGTCCCATTTGTGGGCCGCGGCGGCCAACTGCTGAACAACATGATTACCGCCATGGGCCTGAGCCGGGAAAAAGTCTATGTCGCCAACATCGTGAAGTGCCGCCCGCCGAAGAACCGTGTGCCGGAACCGGTCGAAGCCGCGACATGCACTCCGTTCCTTTTCCAGCAGATTGGTGTTGTGCGTCCCAAGCTGATCGTGGCGCTTGGCGCCACGGCTGCGACGTACCTGCTAGGCTCGAAGGCGTCTCTCTCTATTCTGCGTGGACAGATCCATGAGTGTATGGGGACCAGGCTGATCGTCACCTACCATCCAGCCTACCTGCTACGCGATCCGCGCCAGAAGGCGGAGGCATGGAAAGATCTGCAACTGGCCATGAAATTTCTGAATCTTTCGCCGCCGAAACGCGACGTGAGTTAGATCGAATTCGTAGTTGTTGAAAGGCCCCATGTCTCAAAAGCGAGACATGGGGCACCCGGCGAAGGATCTCGTGGTTGCCGGCAAAACGCTAGGTTCCTCGACTTCGCTTCGCTCCGCTCGGAATGACAAAGTCTATTTTTGAAACACGCTGTAGTTAATTGCTCGGGAGAAAACAAAATGGCGCAGCACACCCAATTGCAGGCCACGGACGGCCACAAATTCGACGCTTACATCGCGCAGCCTACCGGGGAGCCCAAGGCCGGTATCGTCGTGGTGCAGGAAATTTTCGGCGTCAACACGCACATTCGGTCCGTTACCGATGGCTTCGCTCAGGCGGGATATCTCGCCATTGCACCTGCGCTGTTCGATCGCGCCGAACGGAACGCCGAGTTGGCCTATGACCCGGAGGGAACGAAGAAGGGGATGCACATCATGCAGCAACTCCATCTGAATGAAACCCTCGCCGACATTGACGCGGCGATCCAGTATCTGCGCGAACACGGCGCCCGCAAGGTCGGGGTGGTCGGTTACTGCTGGGGAGGAACGATGGCCTGGGTCAGCAACACGCGGCTTCATCCTGATGCGACGGTTTCCTACTACGCCGGCGGAATCCAGAATTACATCGACGAACAATCTACTGCTCCCGCGATCTTCCACTTCGGCTTGCTCGACCAACGCATTCCACAGACTGTGGTGGAACAGGTGCGGCAGAAACATCCGGAATCTTCCGTGTTTACTTACGAGGCCGATCACGCCTTCAACAACGATGTACGGCCCAGCTACAACGAAAAAGCCGCCAAACTGGCGCGGCAGCGGACGCTCGCGCATCTCGATCAGTACCTGGTGGGCAAGTCGCACTAAGCGTTGTTGTGAGAAACGATAAGCTAGATGAGTGTTCGTCTCCACTCCCACTATTGACATCGCCTATGCCGCTCTACTGTGATGTCGCGTTGCCCGTGCCGGTGGACCGCACTTTTACCTATTCCATCGAAGGCGTGCCGCCGGTCGTAGGAGGGCGCGTTCTGGTGCCGTTTCGCCGTGAACAGCTGCAAGGCATTGTTGTCGCGCTGCACGATCAGGCACCGGAGGCGAAGGCCCGGCCTGTGCTGCGCGTGCTCGATCAAGAGCCGGTGCTCTCAGAAGATTTGCTGCAACTGGGCTCGTGGATTGCGGGATATTATCTTGCGCCGCTGGGCGAGGTACTGCGCACCATGCTGCCTCTTGGCGCGGAAGTCCGCCGGGAGACGCTTTACCGCATCACCGACCGCGGCCGCGCAAAGCTCGCGGAGCCCATCCAACGATCTCTGGAAGAGCATGCAGCCGACGATCTCGATCACAGGATGCTGGTATTTCTGGCGGAGCATGGAGATTCCCGGGCCACGACTTTGCGGAAACAAATTTCAGCCTCGGCACCAGCGCTGAACGAACTCCTCGCCAAGCGCTGGATAGAGCGCGAATCCACGGCGGTCCCGCATGAACCGCGCCGCACGATACGCGTAGCTGTACTCGTTCCGGAAGCGCGCCTGCCAAAGCTGAATGACAATCAGCAACGGCTACTGGCGGAGTTGGCCAGCGCCGGCGGTCGCCTGCCTGTTGGCGAAATTCGGGCGCTTTCACTCCCCGACTCCACGCTGGGGACTTTGGTGCGTCGCGAATTGGTGCGCATCGAGGAAGTTGCGACGGATGGGCTTTTCGATGCGTTCGATCTGTCGCGCAATTCAACGCAGGACCTGCCCGGTTCCTCCGTCCCAGTGGAAGCCATGCTGAATGACGCACAGCGCGAGACGCTGCTGCAGATTGCGGCCAGTGTGCATGCCAGGAAATTTCAATCGTTTCTGCTGCATGGTATTACAGGTTCCGGTAAAACTGCCGTCTACATTGCGGCCATGCAGCGCGCTCTCAGCGCGGGCCTATCCAGCCTTCTGCTGGTACCGGAAATCGGCTTGACTCCGGCAATGGTCGCGCAGCTGCGGTCAAGCTTTGGCGAGCAAGTAGCTCTGTTGCATTCCGCGCTTACCGGCGCAGAACGGACAGCCCAGTGGCATAGGATTCGCCAGGGCCAGGCGCGTGTCATCGTGGGCACACGCTCCGCGGTCTTCGCTCCCATCGCCGATCTTGCGCTGATCGTCGTCGATGAAGAGCACGATACCTCCTACAAGCAGGCCGATCTGCCGCGCTATCATGCGCGGGACGTGGCTGTGATGCGCGCGAAGTCCGCCGGCGCGACGATCGTTCTTGGGTCCGCCACGCCTTCGCTGGAGTCGTGGGCGAACGCGCAGCGCGGTAAGTACACGCTGCTGACGATTAAAGATCGCGTTGGCAAACGGCCGTTGCCTGAGGTGTCTCTCATCGATATGCGGCGCGAATTTACTGAAACCGGCAGGGATGATCTAGTCTCGCGTGCGTTGATGGAAGAGATTGAAACAACGCTCGGTCGCGGGGAACAGGCGATGCTGCTGCTGAATCGCCGAGGTTATTCTTTCGTGGTAATGTGCCGTGCGTGCAGCGAAAAGCTGGAGTGCGAGAATTGCGCCATTGCGTTGACGCACCACAAGCCCGCGCCGCAGCATGATCTGGACGCGGCGGTGCACCAGCGGATGGAATGCCACTACTGCGGCTTTCGCCGGACGGTGCCCAAACATTGCCCGAAATGCGAGAGCGAACATCTCTACTTTTTTGGCGTGGGTTCGCAGCAGGGAGAAGAGCGCCTTCAGGAAATGTTTCCCCATGCGCGCATTGCCCGCATGGATCGCGATACCATGCGCAACCATCACGACTATGAGCGCATCCTGGCGCGCCTGCACAGCGGTGAAGTGAATCTACTGGTGGGCACGCAGATGATTGCGAAGGGCCATGACATTCATGGCGTGACTCTGGTTGGAGTCATTGGAGTGGACCACGCGCTGAGCCTGCCGGATTTTCGCTCCGCCGAACGCGTCTTTCAGCTGCTGACGCAGGTCGCAGGCCGTGCCGGTCGCGGCGAGCTGCCGGGCCGCGTGCTGGTGCAGACGCATCACCTGGACCACTACGCCATTCGCTTTGCCGCCGAACATAACTACGTTGGGTTCGTAGAACATGAAATGCGTTATCGGAAATTGCTGCACTATCCGCCCGCGGCTGTGCTCACCAATATATTGATCGAGCACACCGATTTGTCCAAGGCCTCGCAATGGGCCAGCCAACTGGGACAATGGTTCCAGCACCAGACGCTTCCTGGGGTGCGCGTGCTGGGGCCGGCTGCTTCGCCCATTGCCCGCATCAAGCGCATCCATCGCTTTCATTTGATATTGAAGGCATCCGATCGCAAGCAACTGGCGGCGGCAGTGCGGCGCATGTTGGCGTTCGCTGACTCCGTAGAGATCCCGCGCAGGCACATCACGGTGGATGTGGACGCGGTTCAACTTATGTAGCCGCTGTGGCGAGCGCCTGCCGCGGCATATCGCGGTGGATGACCTTTACCTTGTATCCATCCGCCTGCAGCAATTTCTGCATCTGCTCGGCAATCATCACCGACCGGTGCTGGCCGCCTGTGCAGCCAAAAGCGACGCTGAGGTAGCTTTTGCCCTCCTGCACATAATGCGGCAAGAGGAATAAAAGTAGATCGTGAACCTTCTGAATAAATTCTTTCGTTTCAGGAAACTTGTTGATGTACCGGACCACTTTCTGGTCCTGGCCGGTCAGCGGCCGGAACTCCGGAATAAAGTGCGGGTTGGGCAGAAACCGCACATCGAAAACGAGGTCGGCTTCCTGCGGAACGCCATTCTTGTAGCCGAAGCTGATGGTGGAAATCAGGAGATTCTTTTCTTCGCTCTCCGGCTGAAAGAGTCCATTGATGTGCGCGCGCAGCTCATGGACGTTGAAATTTGTGGTGTCGATACAGACATCGGCGATGTTTCGCAGCGGTTCCAGCAAAGCCCGCTCCGACTGAATCGAGCGCCGGATGGTATCGATGCGGCTCAGCGGATGCGGGCGGCGAGTCTCCGAGAAGCGGCGTAGCAGCGCGTCATCGGATGCCTCCAGGAAAAGCAGACGGGTCGAAGTTGTTTGCCGAACCTTGCGCAGGATCTTCGGGAAGCGATCGAGCTGCGCACCCTCACGGACATCCACGACCAGTGCGGCGCGGTTTGTCTCCGGAGACTGGCGGATCAAGTCCGCGAAGCGAGGAATCAGATCAATGGGCAGGTTGTCGACGGAGTAATACCCGAGATCTTCGAACGCCTTGAGAGCCGACAACTTTCCGGAGCCTGACATTCCGGTGAGAATCACGAGTTCAGTCTCTGCCAAAGGATGCTTGGCATCCGTATTCGATTTGCGATCTGAATGAAAGAGAGCGGCAGAGTGGGCAGGGGAACCGCCGTCGTCTGGACCAGCCTTGGCCAAACGAGGCTTAGACGAACTGGGCTTTGCCGGAGTTCGTTTTCTCCCCGGTGTCTTTGAAGGCTTCAAATCTGCACTGCGTTTCATGCGTCCTCTTCAGTTTCGCAGCGAAGTTTTTTCAGGTTCTATCGCGGTTATCCTTGGTGTACTGCGGGTGTTGTCCCGGGCCGAAGCGAAGAATCTTGTGATTTGCCGGAAAATCGCGAGGTCCTTCACTTCGTTCAGGATGACAATTTTCTGCTTTCGTTTGTCCGTCACCACTAGAACCGCTATCAGGATACCCGTCAACGACACGTTTCCGGAATACGCCTTTGCAGGTCAGGAAACCTCGATCAGGCGGACAATACCATCTCCGGCGCAGTGCAGAACCTTCACATCGCCAGCCAGGTCGCGAAACACAAACACCGGCAGATCGCTGGACTCCGCCTCTTTTATCGCTTCTTCCACCGTCATCGGCCGCTGCGCCATGGACTCGGGAGCGAAAATAATGTGCAGGCCGGAGACCTTCGCGCCGGAGACTTTCCCATTACTTGACGCAGCTTTTTTCTGGCGATTGCGCCCCGGCGGCGGCTCCTCGCCTGGAGCGAGAACGGGAAGGACAGCGCTGATTGGTTTGCTCTGACGCTTCTTTTCAAGAAGACTCTTCTTTCGGCGGAGGGCCTGCTTCTCCGCCTTGTCGAGGGCGGTTCGAAGCGCAATCGTCAAAGTCGGCGCCTCGGCCACTCCAACCACCGTGTGGTGACGGGCATTCACCGTAACTTCCGCGATCTCGCCCCGTTTGTGGGAGCTAAAAATAACGTGCGCGCTGGCTCCTCCGCCCACAATCTTTTCTATACGGGCCAAGCCTTCCTCGGCCATATCGCGTAATTGTCTGGTAACTTTCACCTTTCGTCCGGTGAGTTCGGAATCCATCCGCTTTCCTCCTGATCCTGCTGAATAACCACTCTAACTTCTCAGATGCGGATGCGGCGTTGATGCGTACTGGGAATGCCCATGTCTTCCCGATATTTGGCGACCGTACGACGGTTGACGGCGATGCCCTGCGACTGCAACAGGTTGGCAATCACATCATCCGTCAGCGGCTTTTTGGAATCCTCTTCCTCGATCATTTTTTTCACTTTGCGCTTCAGCAGCAGCAAGGGAGTGTCTGCGCCCTCCGGCCCATTCACGCCTTCAGAAAAGAAGAAGCGCAGCTCAAACACGCCTTGGGGGGTGTGCGCATATTTATTGGCGACGGCACGGCTGACGGTCGAGGCATGGACCCCAATCTCTTCCGCCACGTCTTTGATCATCATTGGCTTCAGCGCATCGACGCCATCCTCCATGAACTCCCGCTGGCGGCGGACAATGACTTCACACGTCCGCAAAATGGTGTTCTTGCGCTGTTCGATGTTGCGCATCAACTGGATCGCGGAACGATAACGTTCCTTCACATAATCGCGAACCTCGCGTTCGGTCCCTTCCTGCGTCAACATGCGGCGATAACCCTGGTTCAATCGCAGCGTCGGCATTTCTTCGTCGTTAATCAGAATCACATATTCGTCGTCCCGTTTTGCAAAAGCAACATCGGGCTCAATCAGTCGCGCCTGTTCGCGGTTATAGCGTTGGCCCGGCTTCGGATCGAGACCGCGAATGGATTCAATGGCGCATTGCACGCGAGGCTGCTGGCTACCGGTCAGCTTCGCAAGCTCCCGGATGTCTCGCTTCAATAAATGCGGCAGAAATTCATCGATGATCCGTCGCGCCAGCGCCATGATCGCACCGGCCTCCGCCAGCACATCATCCGCGGGCGATCCGTTCGGTAGAGGCCCTTCTGGAAGAGCTTCCTCCTCCAAGGAATCCGCAGCTGCGGCAGCCAGCTGAATTGTCGCGGCCAGCGATTCGGCTTCCTGACAACGCACATCCAACTGGGTCAGCAGGCATTCTCGAAGGTCGCGGGCGGCAATTCCGACAGGATCCAACCTGCGCACAACTTGCAGGGCCTCCGCCAGCTCGCGCTTCAATGCAGGCGGATACTCGATGGCTTCCTGCTTTGCCGTGACGCCGGTATCTCCGTGGTCCGCCGAACCATTCAGAATCGAACCATTCAGAGCACCCGCGGTGCCTGGCGCGACAAAGCCATTCAGGGTGCTCGCATCTGCAGATCCGTGCCCGTTCAAGCCGGCTGTTTTCTTTGCTTCCGTCTGCTTCGCTTCCAAAATCGACCGCTGCGACTGTCGCTCTTTTGAAAGCGCTGCCAACAACTCTTCATCGCTGGCCGACAGGTATCCATCTTCGTCAAGGTTCCCGATCACCAGTTCCGCGGCTTCGCGCACGCCAGGTGAGAGATGCAGCGAGCCGAGCTGCCACATCATATGGTCGGTCAGGGTTGTGGGCTTGGAGAGGAAATTCTCAAAGGAAGGCTTTTCGTTAATCTCCGTGCTCTGCGGCGTGCGATAACCTGGGTCGAGATAGTCCTGGAAGTAGGAGCCGAAGTCGATCTCATCGAACGGATCGCGTTCTTCCTTTTTTTCCTCGCCCGCGGGAGGCGCATCCTCGGGAGTGCGGACGTCATCAATCAGCGGAACTGATTCTTCCAGTTCCTCCAACACGGGATTCTCCAAAATCTCCGCGTCGATCATCTCTTTCAATTCCTGCTTGTTCAGAGCCAGCAGGCTGACCATTTGAACGAGGCCCGGCGTCAGCACCTGTCTCTGTGCGACCTTCAAATTAAGCCTGGGTTGAAGTAGAGCCATGGCAGAAATCTCAGTAGTGATTGTGTTAGTCCCAGTTTACATGGGGAAGAGATTTGCTGCGTGTCTATTGCTCCGCGAGGGCCTGGACCGAATTCCGATAGTTACCCCAGCGTGAAACCTTCCCCTAGATAAACCCGTCTCACTTCCGGGTCGCGACCCAGTTCCGCAGGCGTGCCGGTCCGGAAAATCTTTCCTTCGTTAATGATGTAAGCCCGGTCCGTCACGGCCAGTGTCTCTCTCACGTTGTGGTCCGTAATCAATACACCGTAACCGCTGGCCTTCAAATCGAAGATAATGTCCTGCAAGTCATGGACAGCAATGGGGTCAATTCCTGAAAATGGCTCGTCCAGGAGAATAAAGTGGGGCTCGATGCAGAGGCAACGGGCAATCTCTACCCGCCGCCGTTCCCCGCCTGACAGTGCGTATCCGCGCGTCTTCCTCACATGCCCCAGGCTCAGTTGCTCGATCAACCGCTCCATGCGGGTCCGGCGCTGTTCCCATCCGCCAGGCTGCGTCTCGAGGACCGCGAGAATATTCTCCTCAACTGTGAGCTTGCGAAAGACGGATGGCTCCTGTGGCAGATAACTGATCCCGAAATTACGCGCCCGCAGATACATGGGCAGCCGCGTGATGTCCTGCTCTCCGATCAGCACCCGGCCGGAGTCAGGCTGTACCAGGCCGACGATCATGTAGAAGGTAGTCGTCTTCCCGGCCCCGTTCGGGCCCAGCAGGCCGACAACTTCGCCCTTATGGATTTGCAGGCTGACGCCGCGCACAACCTGTCTTCCGCGATAGTTTTTGGCCAGTAGGTCGGTCGTGAGCTGCTGCATTATTTTTTCTGAACCCGTGTCTTCGTCGTGGTGGTGTCCCCCGGCGCTCCGCTTACCATTATCGCCTGCTCCCGCGAAGCAAATGTCAAAACCTGGCCGGTCGCTGTTCCATGATCCAGGTCGATCACCTCCGGTGGATTCTTTTCATCCCCCGTCAAAACAAAGTGTCCATCCTCCTGCGTGTAGACCAGCCGGCTGCCGGTCGCGCTTCTTCCAGGCTGTAGCAGCCGCACATCTCCGGTGGCGACAATCCT
>JBEPVW010000081.1:0-13692 GCA_041690775.1 Acidobacteriota bacterium
CGCGCGATGCCTGGCAGGGCCTGCCGAAATTGATTCCCGCCGACGTGAAGGCGAAATACCTTCGCGACCTGATTGCCGCCGGGTTTCAGCACATCGATGCTGTCTCCTTTGTCTCTCCCAAAGCTGTCCCGCAGATGGCCGACGCCGAGCAGGTGCTGCTTCTCCTGCAGCCTCCAGAAGAAATCGAGATCATCGGCATCGTAGTCAATGAGAAAGGCGCGGAGCGAGCCATCGCAACAGAATCGGTCCGGACGCTTGGGTTTCCTTATTCCATCTCCCCCAGTTTCCTGGAACGCAACCAGCATCAAACGCCGGAAGAGTCTCTTGACGTACTAGATGACATTGCCGAGCTGGCCTATCGAGCCGGGCTCGACCTGGTCGTCTACATCTCGATGGCCTTCGGCAACCCCCACGGAGATGCATGGAGTCTCGACGAAGTAGTCGAAGCATGCGGCTTGTTGACGGAGATGGGCGTCACGCAGATTTCCCTGGCCGACACCGTCGGCATGGCCAGCCCGGCGGAAATAACCGCGCTAGTCTCGGCGGTCTTGACACGAGACCAGCGCGCCGAATTCGGAGTGCACCTGCACGCCAGGCCAGATGACGTTGAAGCCAAAGTTCTGGCCGCCTACCACGCCGGTTGCCGTCGCTTTGATATGGCGATCGGCGGTCTCGGCGGGTGCCCGTTCGCGCAGGATGCGCTGGTCGGAAACATCGCGACCGAACGCACGCTCAAGTCTCTCGCCCTTGCAGGAGCGCAGCTCCCGGCGTTGAATTCATTGACAGACCTCATCTCCCAATCGCGTGAGATCTCCGGCAAGTTCGGCCCGACAGTTCAATAACATCCACTGTTGAGGTCGGGACGGTGGCGCGGAAAGCAATGTTAGACTCTCGTGCAAGTTATATCGTATTACGATATAATAAATTCTGATGAGGCCCCAGCCCACTCACCAGGACCCCCACAAGCCACTTCATCGCGCTCTCGCGGAATTTCGCCATCAGTTGCGCACCTTTCTTCTTGCGAGTGAAGATGCCGCCCATCAGGCTGGACTTCATCCCCAGCAGCACCAGTTGCTGCTCGCAGTCGCTGGCGTATCGCCGGAAGTGTGTCCGTCAATTGCCTATGCGGCGGAGCTGCTGAAGCTCAAGCACAATACCGTGGTCGAGCTAGTGGATCGTTGCGAAAAGGAACATCTGCTGGCGCGTACGACCGATCCGGCCGATGGTCGGCGTGTCTGTCTGCGGGTCACCACGCAGGGACAGAAGGTCCTTGACCGTCTATCCCATGTTCATCTGCAGGAACTGTATTCGCAGGCGCCCCATTTAATCCGGGCGCTGCAAAAAGTTCTACAAAATGAGACCAAAGCGGCACGCGCTCTGTAGCCGCAAGAAAGCACATGAAAGCCTTCGATGGCCGAGACGACAGTAGTAAAACCAAAATCGAGATTACGCGCGCGGGTGCTGGAACATCCGCTCTTGAGCAAATACTTTCCTCTGATTCATGAGGACCTCACCGCGACGTATGCACGCGATCTTCTCAAGTGGCTTTTGATTGCGCCCATCATCGGCTTGATGACGGGGCTCGCGGTCACGGCCATTGCGATCATCATCCTGAAAAAATTGTGGCCGCCCGTGCTGAACTACTTTTTGCATCACGTATGGGCCATTGTGCCGGTGCTCACGGTGTCCTTTGCAGTCACCGGGCTCATCATGCAGTTCCTTACGCCCGACCCTGACGAGCATTCCACTGAGGAGATTATCCGCTCCTACCACGAGCACCAGGGCGACATCGACATCCGATCATTTTTCCCCAAGATCATTGCGGCCATCACGACAGTCGGTTTCGGCGGCAGCGCGGCACTCGAAGGGCCCAGCATCTACGGCGGCGGCGCCATCGGTTCATGGCTGTGGGCTAAATTAAGGCGCTTCAAACTGGAACCGCGCGACCGCCGGATCATGCTCATCAGCGGCGCCGCAGCCGGAATGGCCGCGGTGTTCCGCGCGCCGATGACGGGCCTGGTCTTTGCGCTGGAAATGCCATACAAGGACGATCTCGCGCACGAGGCGCTTCTGCCGTCGCTCATCTCCTCCGTCGTCGCCTACGTGACGCTGGCATTTTTCCTCGGCGCAGCTCCGCTGTTCAACTTCGCCAGCGCCACCTCATTTACCGGGCGCGATCTCCTATGGTGCGCCTTTCTCGGTGTCCTCATCGGACTGGCAGCGATGGCGTTCACGATCACCTTTCGACGCGCTCGCGTCTTTATGGTGAATTGGGCCATACCGCACTGGATGAAGCTCACCCTCGGCGGCTTTCTTACAGGACTTTGCGGGCTTGTATTCCTGCTGCTCTATCATGGCTCGCTCGTTCCCCTTGGCCCCAACTATGAAGCAGTCGGAGAAATTCTCAGCCATCATCACAACTCGCTGGAGCTGATACTTTTTGGAATCTTCAAGCTTGCCGCCACGCTGTTTACGCTGGCCAGCGGCGGCGTCAGCGCCATGTTCGTTCCGCTGTTCCTCACCGGCGGTAGCTTTGGAACGGCCTTCGCTCAGATCATCCATGCCAACTCTGTCGAACTGTACGCGGCCGTCGGCATGGCATCCTTCATCGCGGCTGGCTACAAAACGCCCCTGGCCGCCGTCGTCTTCGTGGCGGAGGCAACCGGCGGCCATGCTTTCATCGTTCCCTCTCTGATCGGCGCAGCTGTCGCGTATGCAATTTCCGGCGAAGCCTCTGCCTCCGGAGACCAGCGCCAGCACGAGGGCGTCCGCGTTCAGGAGCTGAGAAACATTTCAGCTGCGGAGGTCATGCAGCCCCACGTCGTATCGGTCCTTGGCTCCTCGACCCTTCGGGAATTTGCCGACAACGTATGTGTAAACCATCGGCATACCGCATTTCCAGTCCTTGCAGACGATCAGGTAGAGATTATAGGAGTGATTTCGGTGTCGGCGCTCGGCCTGGTCCATCCGGAGGAATGGATGACAAAGAAGATTGAGGAGTTCGCGGACAAAAGGGTTAAAAGAATCCCCCTCAATTGCGATTTGATGGAAGCCCTACGGCTGCTTCTCAGTGAGCGCGAGCAGCACATGCTTCTGGTCACCTCCACGGACGGAAAAATGGCGGGTGTTTTGACCAAGACAGATATTCTTTCCGCCTTGAAGTTGCGAAGTGACGGGTCGCAGCTCGCAGCACTCAGGCCCAGGCTGGACGGTATCGGGGAGATCTGACCCGCCGGTGCCGTGAAATCTGCGAAAAGGATGGCGCGGAACTGCGGCTCCGGCTAACATAGGTCTTCTGAATTTTTCCTGCTGCCGGAGCTGCAATGTCTTATCAAACGCTATATGTGACGGAGATTGAGCGGGTCGTCACCGTCACGCTCAATCGACCGGAGCGCCGCAATGCGCTCAACCCGCAACTCATCGACGAACTCATCGCGGTCATCGACGCTCTGGCCCATCGCAGTTCCGGTGTCATGATTTTGACCGGCCGCGGGTCGGCATTTTGTGCCGGGCTGGACCTCGAACATCTCAAATCTCTAGTCAACAAAACGCAGGCAGAACACCGCGAGGACTCTGAGCGCGTAGCCCGTCTTTTTCGCAGCTTGTATGATCTGCCTCTGCCGACTATCGCCGCCGTAAACGGGCATGCGATTGCGGGCGGCATGGGGCTGGCGACCATCTGCGATTTCACGCTTTCGGTGCCGGAAGCCAAATTCGGATACACAGAAGCGCGCATAGGATTTATTCCAGCGATGGTTTCCGCATTCCTCTCGCTGCAGGTCGGTGAGAAGAAAGCGCGCGATCTCTTATTGACGGCCCGAATGATGCCTGCGGAAGAGGCCAGGCAAATGGGCCTGGTGAATGAAGTGGTGAATGAATCCGGCTTGATTGCGCGAGCGAGGCAATTGGCACACCAGCTGTTACAAAATAGTCCGGAATCGCTGCGCGCCACAAAAAAGCTGCTCTCATTACACTCGAAAGAGCAGCTCGATCGCCAGCTGCAGGCTGCTGTCGAGTCGAACGCCACCGCGCGCAGTTCCGCAGATTTTCTGGAGGGAATTTCCTCATTCCTGGAAAAGAGAACGCCGAACTGGCATTCTCGCAAGACAGGGAAGGCGTGATTTCCGAGAACTGCTGCACAAGAAAGTGATAGGCGAATTGCTCCCGATAAATCCATTCCCAAACTCCGGCATGTCCGCAAATGCGGCTCCCTCTACGGGCGAAACTCAAGTCCGTGTCCGTTATGCGGAAACCGATCAGATGGGCGTCGTCTACTACGCGAATTATCTGATCTGGTTTGAAATCGGTCGGGTCGAGTTGCTGCGCCAATTAGGTTTCGATTACAAACGCATGGAGATCGAAGATGACTGTTGGATTCCTGTCGTCGAGGCGACCTGCCGCTACAAAGCCCCGGCCCGTTACGACGACAACCTCACGATCCAAACCCAGGTCGCATCGGTGCGCGGCTCGGTCCTCAAGTTTCGATATCGTATTATGCGGGTTGTGGATAAGAAATTGCTTGCGGAAGGTGAGACGACTCACGTGGTGACTGACAGTCAAATGCGAAAGTGTCGTCTGCCCGATAAGTATGCCGAGAGACTGATTCCCAGTGAGGCATCGGGTGCCCCAACCTAGCCACGCTCTTTGCGGCTAGGTTGGGAACATTTGTTCCAACCCTAGCAGGCCGGATCAATAACCTGGGTTCTTCCTGTGTTCATTAAACAGCGACTCCGCGAGGCTTCACGTTGGCACGAATAAATTCCACCGTGGTTTCAAGCGATGTCCCTGGGCCAAAAATGGCGGCGACTCCCTGCTCCTTCAGGAACTCAATGTCCTGCGCCGGAATCGTGCCGCCCAGCACCACCAGAATATCGTCGGCCCCGCGTTCTTTCAGCAGCGCCATCAATCGCGGAACAATTGCATTGTGCGCGCCGGAAAGAATGCTTAACCCGATGCACTGCACATCTTCCTGGATAGAAGCATTTACGATCATCTCCGGCGTCTGGCGAAGCCCGGTGTAGATGACCTCCATTCCCGCATCGCGCAGCGCGCGCGCAATCACCTTCGCGCCGCGGTCATGGCCATCCAGGCCAGGCTTCGCGACCAGCACGCGGATGGGAAATTCATTTGGCTGTTTGTCTCGGGGCTGCGTTGTCACTTTGCTCCTCGCGCTCGCTTTGCTCTACGTCCAACTGGCTTCTTCATAGGTTCCGTACACGTCGCGCAAAGCTTCGCAGATTTCGCCCACCGTCGCATAGGCGCGCACGCAATCCAGAATATACGGCATCGTGTTGGCGTCGGAAAGTTTTCCAGGTGTAGCTCGCGGTTCCTGCGCCGCCGCACTGCGCAATGCAGCCAGGCGTCGCACAACGTCCTCATTCGAGCGTCGTTCGCGCAAGCGTTGGAGCTTCGCAGTCTGCGATTCCCGAACACTCTCTCCAATGTATAAAATCTGCTGCGCAGTTTCTTTCACCACAAAGTCGTTTACGCCGACGATGATTTTTTCGCCAGCCTCCACCGCCCGTTGATATTGATAGCTGGACTCCGCCAGCTCCTTTTGCGGAAAGCCCTGCTCAATGGCTCGCACCATGCCGCCCATCGCATCCAGCTTGTCGAAATAGTCGAAAGCCCCTTGTTCCATTTTCAGCGTCAGGTTCTCGACAAAATACGATCCTCCCAGCGGATCGACGGTTTGCGCCACGCCGGACTCATACGCAAGAATCTGCTGTGTTCGCAGCGCAATGCGCGCCGCCTCTTCTGTCGGCAGTGCGAGCGCTTCGTCGTAGGAATCGGTATGCAGCGATTGCGTCCCGCCCAGCACGGCAGCCAGCGCCTGGATCGCCACGCGAGCAATGTTGTTCATGGGCTGCTGCGCGGTCAACGAGACGCCCGCAGTCTGCGTATGAAAGCGCATCAGCTGCGAACGCGCATTCTTGGCGTGGAAGCGCTCCGTCATCAGCCGATACCAGATCTTGCGCGAGGCCCGGAACTTCGCGATCTCTTCAAAAAAATCATTATGCGAGTTGAAGAAGAAGCTCAACCGCGGCGCAAAGTCATCCACATCCAGGCCGCGACGTAATGCCCATTCGACGTATTCCACGCCATCGTAAATGGTGAAGGCCAGTTCCTGCAGCGCTGTCGCCCCCGCCTCGCGGATGTGATACCCGGAAATGGAAATCGGGTTGAACCTTGGCGTGTGGATCGCGCCGAACTCAAATGTGTCGATCACCAGCCGCATCGAAGGCGCGGGGGGATAAATGTATTCCTTCTGCGCGATATATTCCTTCAGAATGTCATTCTGCAGGGTGCCGGAAATCTTCTTCCAGTCCGCGCCCTGCTGCTCCGCAACCACCAGGTACATGGCCCACAACACGCTCGCTGGAGAATTGATGGTCATCGAGACTGTCGTTTTTTCGAGATCAATGCCGGAGAAAAGAATTTCCATGTCTTCCAGCGAATCGATGGCAACGCCGCACTTGCCCACCTCTCCTTCGCTGTTTGCATGGTCGGAGTCGTAACCCATCAAGGTGGGCAGATCGAACGCCACCGACAAGCCGCTGCCGCCATTTTCCAGCAGATATTTATAGCGCTGGTTGGTCTCCTCCGGCGTCGCAAATCCGGAGAATTGCCGCATCGTCCAGAGCTTGCCGCGATAACCAGTAGCGTGAATTCCGCGCGTATACGGCGGCTGTCCCGGATGTCCAAGGTACTGCGCCGCGTGCTGATCCCAGTCCGCTGGCAGGTCCGCGGGAGTGTAAAGCCGCTCCACCGGAACCGCGGAGATGGTGGTAAACCGCGCCGTCCCATCCTCATTGCGATTGGTTCCCGTGTTTGCGCCGATCGGCCGCTCAGGACTTTTCGTGACGGTCGGCGTCAGGATTTCATCGATCCATTGCTGCTCGCCGGCGGAAACATGGCGCGCAGCATCCGCAGGCGTCTTCACGCCCTGGGGAACATCTTCGCTGGTAGTTCGCGGCATAACAGGACCTCAACCGGCTGCTGGCAATGGAGAAAACTCTTCAGCATAGGGTATTGGACATACGATAGGCAACAGTAGTGACGCCGCCCCGCGCGTATACGGCTAACCTTCCCACGCACCAAGCTGCTTCCGCAACAGTATCAACTGTCCCACGTGATAGCTCGTGTGGTCGCCCGCCAGCAATATCTCCCGCAGAATAGTTTGACCCTCTCCCCACGGAATCTTCGCATAAAGGTCCACATCTGGAGCTTTCAGCATTTTTTCGAATTCCTGAAGATCACTTTTCAAATCCTTCACCGAAGCATTCCACAAATCAGCGGACGTCGGCGCGTCCTTTTTGGGCCAATAGCCATCCGGCCATTTCGGTGCGCTGTAATCCGGGTTGCGGCAGAAATCCACCAGATCATGCAACGTAATCCGAATGTGTTCCAGCAGTTGCCACGCAGTATGCGGAGAGCCTTCCGGCTTCTTTGCATAGAGCGCAGCAGGGAAGTCTTTCACCGCATCGTCGATGCTGGCATGTGCATTGCCGCCGCTGATAAATTCCAATAACGCTTTACGAACAGCACCATCCTCATTCGACATAGTCGCCCTCCGGCGGTTCATCCTTCATACGAATTGGATGCGTCTAGTTCAGCAGAATTTCGCCGCCGCCCAGTTGTTCCGTAATCAGGCGAGCGACCAGGGGCTTCAGGGATTCGTCGGTCTTCGCCAGCACAAAGCTCTGCTTCGCCGGGTCCCAATCCAGAATCAGATGGGTAGAAAGCACTGAAATCCAGATCTGCCGCACCGCGGTATTGGGAGCTACAACAAGCTTCGACGGCGCGTCATCGAATGTAATGTTGAGTGCGCCATCCTGCTCTTCCACTTCAAAGCCCACATCACTCTCTGTCTGAACCAGGGCTTTTCTCAGAGATTCCAGCGCGGCCTCGGCATGGCGGCGGAATGTGGCTTCGTCGAGCACGCTGCCAGTGTAGCAAGCGCAATTGAGTGAAATACCTTACGTACAATAAGAGTCGGATGAATATCGAGGAAACCAGTCAGCGTGTCGCGGAACCAGTGCATGCCCAACCGGAGTTCTCCACACCCACGCGGATGCCTGCTGCCCATTTCCTGTCATATTTCCTGGTCCTCCTGACCCTGTTCTCGATCTTTCCTCAACCGGCGCACGCCTATTCCTTTCTAACCCACGAGGACATGATTGACGTTGCCTGGAAAGGTTCGATCCGGCCCCTGATCCTGGCCCGCTTTCCGACAGCCACCGACTCCCAGTTAAGCGAGGCACTCTCCTACGTCTACGGCGGCGCAACCATTCAGGACATGGGCTATTACCCGTTCGGCCACCAGTTCTTCAGTAACCTCACCCATTACGCGCGCTCCGGAGAATTCGTGGACAATCTGTTCCGCGACGCGCGGACTGTCGATGAGTATGCGTTTGCCATTGGCGCCCTCTCGCACTACGTCGGTGACAATGACGGCCACCGCTACGCGACCAACCCTTCAACCCCAATAGAGTTTCCTCCCTTGGGCAAGAAGTACGGCCCCATCGTGACCTACGATCAAGCTCCCCGCCCGCATGTCCGCACCGAGTTTGCTTACGACATCGAGCAGTTGAGCCAGCACCGTTTCGCGCCTCAAGGCTATTTGACTTCGGTCGGCTTCAATGTTCCGCGCAGGTTATTGGCGCGGGCGTTTTTTGACACCTATGGCCTTCCGCTCCGCAGCGTTCTTGGCCGGCCTTTGCCTGCTGTCGAAAGCTATCGCTCATCGGTGAAAAATCTGCTGCCAAAAGTTGCGAGAGCGGAGGTATTGATCCACCGCAACGACTTTCCGCGCGAGGACGATACGCCCGCGTTTCGTCTCTATGTCGCTCGCCAGGCTCAGGCCGGGATTGATAGTCAATGGGCGCGATTCCGTCGCAAGTCTGGATTTCAACTGCACCTCATCGCGTTTGTCATCCGCATTCTGCCGAAGATTGGACCAATTTCCTGTCTCGCCATTCGCGGGCCAAATGCGGAAACGAACCGCTGGTACATCGAAAGTATGAATCGCGCCATGGGGAACTACGAGCAGTTGTTACAGCAGCTCGCGAAAGATCCCCGGAAATCACTCAACCTGCCGGACCGGGACCTGGATACCGGCAATCCAGTCATACCAGGCTCTTATCCGCTAACGGATAAGACTTACGCGCAGCTATTGCAGAAACTGACCGCCCAACCAGACCAGACAATCCCCGCCGGGCTTCGCGACAACGTTCTCGGCTATTACTCAGATCCAAATGCACCCATCACCACGAAGAAAAATCGTAAGGCCTGGGAGCGCGTCCAGCAGCAGTTAACCGTACTGCGCGGCATGAAAGTCCGGGACCAGAAAATCTAGCCCTATTGGCGTACTCACGTTCGAATAGAGCGTCGGGTTGCATTCCTGGGAACATCTCCCCGCAATCTGATTGACGCCATCGGGCGATTCACCCAACAATAATGGAATGAAACAATCTTCCGGCTCAGGTTCCAGCGGGACCGATCTAGGCTTGCTGTTGCTACGCGTTTTCCTGGGGATCAATCTCTTCCTGCGGCACGGCGTTGAAAAGCTTACGCACTTCTCGCAGATGTCCGCTCGCTTTTCCGACCCGATCCACATCGGCGCTCATTGGAGCCTGGTGTACGCGCTGATTTCCGACGCCATCTGCTCTCTGCTGGTGGTGCTTGGGCTGGGAACGCGCGTGGCTGCCTGCATCATCATGGTCAACCTTGGCGTGGCTTTCTGCCTGGTCAAGCACTATCCGTTCCGGACGGGCCAGGGAGAAATGATGACCCTTTACTTCGGGGGCTTTCTCGCGCTCGTGTGCATCGGCGCTGGCCGCTTCAGTCTCGACTGGAAATTCTGGGGACGCGGTTAAGCGTACATCCACGTTCGCGGTCTTGGTGGATGTGTCGCCGAGGCGAGAGAATCGCAAAAGCTATACTTTGGCTGAGAGGTTCCTAGCACGATGAAGGCTTTGCTTCTCTCCGAGTACAAGCATCTTGAAATTCGAGACCTGCCAAATCCTGTTGCAGGCGCGAACGAGGTCCTCGTTCAAGTCGCCGCATGTGGCATATGCGGCAGTGATGTACATGGATACGACGGCTCCTCTGGGCGGCGCATCCCACCCATTGTCATGGGACACGAGGCCGCCGGCATCGTCGCTTCCGTCGGCTCCGCGGTAACCGCATACGCACCGGGCGATCGCGTCACCTTCGACTCCACCGTTTCCTGCGGCATCTGCGATTTCTGCCGCAATGGAGATGTCAATCTTTGCGACAATCGCCAGGTGATGGGCGTCTCCTGCGGGGAATACCGCCGCGATGGCGCATTCGCCGAGTATGTCACTGTGCCGGAGCACATCGTGTACCGATTGCCAGCCGGCCTGTCGTTTGCCGAGGCGGCGATGCTCGAAGCTGTTTCAGTGGCCCTTCATGCGGTGCGCGTCTCCGAGATCGACGGCGGGGAAACAGTCCTGATCATCGGTGCGGGAATGATCGGATTGCTGGTTCTGCAGGCCGCCCGCGCCGCAGGCTGCTCATCCATATTTTTGGCGGACATCGATGCGACCCGTCTGAAACTCGCAGCGGAGGTGGGAGCCGATCAGACGCTGCAGCTCTCCGGCGCGGAGCTTGTTGGCGAGATCCTTCGACTTACCGGGAACCGTGGCGTGGACGTAGTGCTTGAAGCCGTTGGCCGCGATGAAACCGTCAACACGGCGATCGATTGTGTGCGCAAAGACGGCACCGTCACTCTGGTGGGAAATATCGCGCCTCAGGTTTCGTTGCCTTTGCAGAAGGTCGTCACGCGGCAGATACGCCTGCAAGGTTCCTGCGCCTCGGCGGGCGAATATCCCCAGGCGATGGAACTCATCGCCCACGGAAAAATCAGGGTCGGCCCCCTCATTACCGCCGTGGCTCCGCTAAGCGACGGCCCGGAGTGGTTCAAACGCCTCTATGCGCATGAATCCAATCTGATGAAGATCATTCTCGATCCGCGCGAAGGCTCGGCCAAAGATAATGACAAATCCATTGTTTGATCTAACCGGACAAGTAGCGCTCGTTACCGGGGCCAGCCGCGGCCTTGGCCAGCACTTCGCCCGCGCACTCGCCGGGGCGGGGGCGGACCTGATCCTGACCAGCCGAAACCATGAAGACCTGTCCCCTTTCGTGGCGGAGATCGAGGCAACGGGCCACAAGGCCATCCCGCTCGAACTTGATGTGCGCGATCAGGGCAGCATTGAGCGCATGGCCGCTGCCGCCGAAGCAGCCTGCGGCCAGATACATATTCTCGTCAACAATGCCGGATGCAACGTGCGCAAACCAGCGCTCGACGTTACCTGGGAAGACTGGAATCTGGTGCTCGATACCAATCTCCGTGGCAGCTTCTTCGTCGCCCAGCAGATGGCGCGCCGGATGGTGCCGCACGGATACGGCCGCATCATTAACATCGGCTCGGTGACCAGCGTATTCGGATATGCGGGCCTGGCGCCTTACGGCGCGAGTCGCGGCGGCATCCGGCAGCTTACCATGAGTCTCGCGGACGACTGGGGCAAGCATGGAATCACCGTCAACTGCCTCGCTCCAGGATGGTTTCACACGCAGCAGAACGCGGTGCTTTACGAGAACAAGGAATGGGTCGATTACCTCACGGACCGCATACCGGTGAAGCGCCCCGGCGAACCGCGCGACCTAGAAGGAGCCATTGTCTTTCTGGCTTCGGAATCAAGTCGCTACATTACCGGGCAGACGCTGCTGGTCGATGGCGGCATCTCAACCGGAGCCATGCGCGCAACGGTATAGCAAAACTCCAGCAAATACGAAATCAACTAGAGCGATTCTCTATAGGAGTAGAGTGCGGGTGAGATAGATTGTCGTCCTGAGCGACGCGAAGGATCTAGCGGTTTGCCGGATAACCATAAGATCCTTCACTCCGCTTGCGCGCCGTTCAGGATGACAAGCTTTTGTGTTCTCTATACATCATCAGGTGAACGGCTATAAATCGAATTGTGTACCGGTGAAGAACATGGAAATAGGCGGGTGCCCCATCTCGATGTTGAGAGGTGGGTTCGCTCGACGCCGGAGGCGAAATTATCTAGTTTCGCTGGCGTATCACTTTGTTCGCTGCTGCTCTAGGGCCATTGGTTCAATCCTGCCCAACAGAAAAATGTACCCGGCGATGCCAATCACCAGATATGCAGCTGAAACGCCAAAGGCCCACGCGAAGGAGTGACGCGCTGCGACCAGGTACCCGGTGACGATGGGCGCTGCAATTCCCGAAAGCTGACTTGAAAAATTCATAATGCCGCCCACCTTGCCAACACTGTTGCTTGGCGCGATCAGCGATGGAATCGACCATCCTACCGGTGCCGCAGCCGCAAGGCCGCCGATTGAAATGCTGATCCAGATAAGGGCCGGTAGAGCGCTGTGCGCATGGGCAGCGCCAACAATGCCAAGGCCGAAAGCAGTACCTCCAACCAAAACTGACTTGCGTACACGGTTCGCATCCCATCCGTGCCGAATCAATGCGTCCACCAGCCAGCCACCGACCGCCAGGTCGGTGGCTGTCGCGAAGAGCCATGGTACTCCCGTGTAAAGGAACGAATGCAGCAGATCGATATGCAGGGCAGAAGACAGGTAGCTTGGCAGCCACGTCAGCAGAAGAAAAAAGACGTAGTTATAAGAGCCGAAGCCCAGTGCGGCTCCAAGCACCTTGCGCTGCCGTAACAGGAAACCGAGCGACACCGCCTGGCCCGGCTTGTCCTCCACAATCGCAGCTTCGGCATCCTGAGCAATATATTTCCACTCAACATCGCTGAGTTCAGGATCATCTTTCGGATCGCGATAAACTCGCCAGAAGAACAGAAAATAGATGAAGCTGATGAAACCAGTAACGGCAAAGCTCCAGCGCCAGCCAACTGCCAGCAGCAGCACGCCGATAATCGGTACGCCGATAGCGGAGGCAAACTTCGCCGCGGAATCGAAAATCGATGTCGCAAAGCTTCGCTCCTTTGCTGGGAACCAATAGCCAATGGCCTTTGCATTGGCGGGGAATGTGGGCGCCTCACCCACGCCGAGCAGCAGCCGCGCCGCAAAAAATCCATTCAGCCCAGGAGTGATTGCGGCGCCAAAGGTGGCGATGCTCCACAAAAAAGTACCAATGCGCCCAATGCGCCGAATGCCGAATTTATCCAGCAGCACGCCAATCGGCAACTGGCACATGGCGTATGTCCAGTTATAGGCACCCGAGAGATATCCGAATGTAACCGCCGAAATGCCGAAGGTGGTGAAGAGCGCCGCATGGGAAACGGAGAGGTTCACGCGGTCGAAGTAGTTGACCAGAACGCCGAATCCGAGAAGCCACGCGATACGCCATCGTCGCCGTGGCAGGTGTGTTTCGTCACTTAACACTACGTCAGGCGGCAGTTGGGCAATCCAATCTTCGTTCGATCATAGCCTGCTCAGATTACACGAACCGCCGTGGGGCCATAACTCTACAAACAATAAAAAACCCAGATTGGCGGAAGCCGAATCTGGGTAATTTACAGAAGATTTCCGGAATCTCTTAGAAGGGAATATCGTCGTCGGTAATTTCCGTCGACTGCGAGTAGTCCTCTGCGCCGCCGCGTTGGTCGAACGATGCGGTGTTCGACTTGGCATAGCCGCTGCCGCTGCTTCCAGCCTCGCCGCCTT
>JBEPVW010000082.1:0-13465 GCA_041690775.1 Acidobacteriota bacterium
GCGGAGTCTGTGGTGTTGACATGCTGGCCACCCTTGCCGCCGGAGCGATAGGTGTCGATGCGCAGATCTTCCGGCTTGATATCGATTTCAATCGAGTCATCAATCTCCGGCGAAACAAATACGCTGGCGAATGAGGTATGACGACGCTTGGCGGAGTCGAACGGGGAAATCCGCACCAGCCGATGCACGCCCGTCTCTCCGGTAAGCAACCCATAGGCATAATCGCCGGTGATGGTGAAGGTCGCGGATTTGATTCCCGCTTCATCGCCCGATTGATAGTCGTTGATTTCCGTCTTGAATTTCTGCTGCTCGGCCCAGCGCAGATACATGCGCATCAACATTTCCGCCCAGTCCTGCGACTCCGTGCCACCCGCGCCTGGATGGACAGTGACGATTGCATTCAGCGGGTCCGTTTCCTGCGAAAGCATGGTGCGGGATTCAAGCGCTTCGGAGAACGCGCGCAGCCCGTCGATTTCGCGGAGCAGGTCGGGCTCGACTGACTCGCCTTCGCGCGCCAGATCGAAATATGCGGAGATATCTTCCCTGCGGCGGCGCAGTTCAGCGTCATCGGCCAGCAGGGACTCCAGCCGCTTGCGTTCCCGCATCAGCGGTTGTGAGGCAGCAGGGTTCGCCCAGATGGCGGGGTCGGCTACTTTTTCTTCAATGGAAGCGAGTTCTTTGCGCAGGCGTTCCGCGTCAAAGATACTCCTGCAGATCGCGAACTTTTTGCTCTATGGGGTTATAGGCAAACTCTAGATCATTGAGCATTGGCGGATCAGTCTTGAAAATGGATTTTCACACTCGTCGATAGTGGTTCTGGAAGGCGCCATCAACGGCGAGAACTATTGCGATTATGGCACAGAGCCAGGCGAACAGATCGCCGTGGCGCGTGTAAAACGTCTGGCGCGAGATGTAGTTGAACCGCGCATACAACGAAGTCTGCACATGACGTGGTGCGCTTTCCACGACGCTACCATAGGGATCGATCACCGTCGTAATTCCACTATTCGTGTCGCGCAATAACCAGCGATCGTTCTCCACGGCGCGCATTCGCGCGATATTCAGATGCTGCCAGGGCGCGCTGGTATCGCCGTACCAGCCATCGTCGGAAATATTCACAAGCACATCCGCACCTGCCTTGACGAACTGGCGAATTTCATCGGCGAAGATCGATTCGTAGCAGATGAAGACTCCATAACGATGTCCGTTCGCCGCAAAGACCACGCGGCGCTGGCCGTGAGTCATCTGACCTACTTCGGTCGTCAAAGATCCGGCGAAGGAAAGAAATTTCTGGAAGGGAACATACTCGCCGAATGGAACTAAGTGCATTTTGTCGTAGCGGCCCGCGAATGTGCCGTCGGTAGCAACAAAGGTGGCCGAGTTATAAACGGAATTTCGCGCTTGACCGGGGTCCTGTACAACCGCGATGTCTCCGACGATCATCGGCGCGCGTGCGTCCTCGGCCAACGCTGAGATCCAGTGGCGGAAGCGCGGATCGCTGTCCTCAAACGGCGCGGGTGACTCGGGCCAGACGATCAAGTTGATTGCCGGCTTGGCTGTCGGTCGCGGCTTGCAGTCCGGATGAACCTGCGGAGTGGCCTGCGTGGGCAGTCCAGCGAAATATGGATTGCAAGTGTTTTCGCTGATGGCGGCGAAGTGCTGCATGTGAAAGTCGAATACGTCTCCGGCCCAATCGTTTCTACCAGCCACATTCAAATTCGGTTGCAGCAACACGGCGGCAGCATGGGTGGATTGCCCCGGGATGATACGTGTGAATCCCCTTTGCAGCGTTGCTGCGAACGCAAGCGCAACCAACGCGGGGATAAGTCGAGCCCGCCAGCCGCGAAACAGAAACAAGCTGGCAACGGCGCAATTGACGGCGACAATCACGAACGATATGCCATACGCGCCTGTCCACGGGGCCAGCCGCGTCAGCAGGAGATTATCAATCTGGGAATAGCCCAGTTGATTCCATGGAAAGCTGGTGATGCGCGCGCAGGCCAGTTCCATTGCGACCCATAAAAAAGGAGTCAGCAGCAGCGTCCACGCAGTATTGCCGGTAGCGCGCTGGGTAAGGCTAACCAATAAGGCAAACAGGGCGAAATAGAGTCCGAGAAAAAAGCAGAACAGGACGAGAATGACGGCCGCGGCGAAGGGAGATAGATTCCCATATTGACGCATTGTCGATTCAATCCAGTAGCATGTGCCGGCGTACCAGAGAATTCCGCAGAAGTAACCAAGAAGGGTGTTGCGGCCCACGCGCGATAGACCAAAGCCGTTCCGGGGAACCAGTAATGCGATCAACAGCGGAACCAGTGCGATCCATGCCAACGCCACGCGCCAATGGGGCAGCGGGCCTGCCACTGGGAATGGCAATACGAGCAGCACACCGCTTTCCGCGGCCAGCAACCAACTCAGCTTCATTCCTGCTCGCATCGGGTGCAGTCTAACATCATCCAACGGACGGAATTTTATATTTATATCTGCAAATTTCCCGCATTGTCGGCAGTCCGCAGTACACTCTTGGAATGCAATTCCTTTTCAAAGGGCTCGATCACTTGCTGGTGGCGATGTTTGTCGTCGGTGGAATTGGCTCCGTCTTTGTCATCATCATCAGCTTTGTGGAAGATATGCACGAACTATTCACTGGGGATGAGTGAGATAGGCGGATTGAATGCCGTGCACAGCGGCAGAAAAGGCAATATAAACAGATGCTATCCGCAGAATAAGAGAAATCTATGGTGTTTGCGCGGCGAGCAGCATCACGTAAGGTTTGGAAAGTATTTGCATCGTTTGAAGAACCGTCTCGACCGTCGCAGGTTTTGCAACTGGCTGGGAGCAGCGTATCGAAATCATGCGATCGATCTACCTTCAATGAGCCTGATGAAGTTCCGAAACCCTGATGGATAGAATGGTTGCAGTTCCGGCCAGCCGGATCTTCATACAAGCCGGAAGCAAGTTTTGAAATAGCCTCACACCCATGCCTGAGCAAACAGCTACTGCCCCACAATCGAATCGCGTCCGCATCGTCGTGGCATCCACCGTGATGCTGACTTTCATCTCTTTCTGGAGCGCGGCGGCGGTGGTGCTGAATGATCTGGCCTCTTCCGCTTTTTATGCCGTAGGAATCGCCGAGCAGGACTTTGGCAAATCCGCACCCTGGATTGTGCTGGCGGTCATGCTGTTTTCCTTTGCCGTGCGCGCTATCTATGTCGAGAGCTGTTCGATGTTTACTCGCGGCGGCGTCTACCGCATTGTGAAGGAAGGCCTGGGCAGTACCTTCGCGAAGGTCAGCGTTTCGGCGCTGATGTTCGATTATGTGCTGACGGGTCCGGTGTCGGGAGTGTCCGCGGGCCAATATATAGTCGGTCTGCTGAACGAACTGCTGCGCATCTGCGAGCGGCATGCTCTGCTGTCCGACTGGTTGATGAATGCACATGGCCACGCAGTGCAACTGCCGGTCAATGCCACTTCCGCCGTTTTAGCGGTCATCGTCACCGTCTATTACTGGTGGCTGAACATCAAGGGGATCGAACACTCGAGCAATAAAGCTCTCGATGTGATGAAAATTACTACCGTCATGGTTCTCATCATGATGGTGTGGGGTATTTTTTCGGTGGTGCATAAGGGTGCACACCTGCCACCGCCGCCTATACCTTCCAACCTGCACTTTACGACCGATTCTTTCGGGTTCCTGAAACATTCGCACCTGATGAAGTACGTCGGCCTTTTTGGAATTCTGATGGCGTTCGGACATACCGTACTTGCCATGAGCGGCGAGGAGACACTGGCGCAGGTCAATCGCGAAATTCAGCATCCAAAGCTGAAGAACCTGAAGCGCGCAGCCATTGTCATCGCCATCTATAGCCTGATCTTCACCGGCGGAGCTTCTTTGCTGGCTGTGATGCTGATCCCGGACAATGTTCGCGTCTCCGTTTATGGCAATAACGCGATTGCCGGCATCGCGATGTATATGGTCGGGCCGCTGGCGCTGCGGGTCGCGTTCCGCATCTTTGTCGTGATTGTCGGCTTCCTTATTCTTGCTGGCGCGATCAATACGTCAATTATCGGTTCGACCGGCGTGCTGATGCGAGTGGCCGAAGACGGCGTGCTGCACGACTGGTTCCGCAAGCCGCAAAAGAGATTCGGCACTCCTTCGCGCATCATCAATCTGGTAACGGTACTCCAGCTACTCACCATTATTCTGAGCCGTGGCAACATCATCATCATTGGCGAAGCGTATGCCTTCGGTGTGATTTGGAGCTTTACATTTAACGGCCTTGCCATGCTGGTGCTGCGCTATCGCTACCATGGCGAACGCGGCTGGAAGGTGCCCATCAACCTTCGCATTGGAAAAACCGAAGTTCCGATTGGATTACTTTCGGTATTTCTGGTGCTATTCAGTACGGCCATCGTCAATCTACTGACCAAGGAAATTGCGACTGTCAGCGGGATAATTTTTGCTGCAATTTTTTATGCCATTTTTACTCTTTCAGAGAAAGACAATATCCGGCGCCATGCTGCCGCGGCTCGGCAGATGAAAGAACACTTTCAACTTGAAAATGACGACACTGTCAGCCGCGAAAGCCTGCGGATACGCGCCGGATGCATCGTCGTTACCATGCGGGATCCCAAATCGACCAGCGCACTTCGCTGGGCCCTCTCCCGCAGTTCAGAGGAAAGCCAGGATGTAGTGGTGCTGACGGCGCGGGTCATGGGCGCTGGCGGCCCGGAGTATATCGACGCATCCCAATTGGCTTTTACGGAACATGAACAGATGGTGTTTACGCAGGCCGTTTCCGTGGCGGAGAGCTTTGGCCGACACATTTCTCTTCTAGTCGTCCCGGCAGGCGATCCGTTTGCGGCTCTGGTTCAAACTGCTAACTCGCTGGAAGCGTCCACAGTAGTTGCCGGGCTCTCGACCAGGATGACAGCCGAAGACCAGGCATTCCATTCCGGCGAAGCCTGGGAAGCTTTGCCCGGACCTAAGCGGCAATTTACTTTCTACGTGGTGATGCCCGACGGTGCGTCGAAGTCCTTCCATATCGGGCCACATGCGCCCCCGCTTCCACCGCAGGACGTGGCGCTGGTACATCAACTATGGCTGAGGTTCCGCTGTCATCCTTCCATGCAGGATTTGCACCACCGTGACATTGTCACTTATGCGCTTTACCGGTTGGCGGCACAGTACAAAGTAAGTCAGGAGGACATCGTGCAGGGCCTTCAAGAGTCTATGGAAGCCGACCGGCGAATACTGGGCCGGCAACCCGGTATAGGGGCGGAACCCAATCAACTCGAGTGCGGCACCCCTGGATCGGATGAGCCGAATGATCCGGATAAAAAGCAAGCTCCGAAAGCACCCGCGCCACCCCATAACAACTAGCTGGGTTCTTTGGAGCGGAAAGTAGTCTGCTGGATTCCTTCTATGTCTATTCATGAAATATTTGCCGGATAGTCCATAATTTCTGTATTGTTATAGAGTCAGTTGTTTCCCCGATTCGAATTTGCAGACTCGTGGAAGTGATACGGAACTAGGATTTAAACCATATTGGAGGAACTGTGGATTTCAATCGACTTGTACATGAAATTGATTCAGAGATTTCGCGGCTGCAACAAGCTCGTGCCTTATTGACCGGCGAGTCGGCCAAGCGCGGTCCTGGACGGCCCAAGGCGGCCGCCGCGACCCATAAGGCTTCTTCTACCGCAGCAAAAACTGCGAAGACCGGAAAACGTAAACGCCGCTTATCGCCCGAAGGCCGGAAACGCATTGCAGACGCCATGCGGAAACGCTGGGCGGAACGTAAGAAGCAGCAGGGATCGAAGTAGTCGGGAGTTATTCAAAAAAAGGAAAGGACGGGGCGTAACTCCGTCCTTTCCTTTTTTCTGAAGCTGTCCATAGCTTTTGCAGTCCCTGTAAACGCTAGCCTACTTAGGGCGCATAAAACCGCGCGAAAACCGATGGTTTCGATTCAACCTACAAGAATTTTCTCCTATCGCAAGCTTTCTCCAGGCCTCAACCCAACTACTTCGATTTTCTTTCCTTTCAAATAGCCCCGAAATTCCTCAGGGGTGCCAGTCAATACTGGAAACGTCCCATAGTGTATGGGGATGACTTCTTTACAGCCTACGTACTCGGCTGCGAGGGCGGCGGCACGCGGCCCCATAGTGTAGTGGTCGCCTATCGGTAGGCAGGCAATTTCCGGCGCATAGAGTTCGCGGATCAATTTCATGTCGCTGAACAACGCGGTGTCTCCGGCATGGTAAAGCGATGGTTCGCCATCTACCTGCAATACATACCCCGCCGGTTCTCCCAGATACACCATAGCTCCGTTATCTTCTATCGAGGAAGAATGCCGAGCCTCGACCATCGAAATGGTGACATCCTGGAAACGATACGAGCCGCCAATATTCATCCCGACAGTCTTTTTGGCTCCCTTGGACGCCAGCCAGCCCGCCAACTCATTCATGCCGACAAAAAGAGGATGGTATTTCTTATCGACAGCGAGCGCGTCTCCGATGTGGTCGGTATGACCGTGGGTACATAAGACAAGATCAATTTTCTGGGGCTGCTTCCAATCCTTCGGGCACGCCGGGTTTGATTCAATCCAGGGATCGATCAAAATTGATGTTCCTTGAGCGGTTTGAAGATGGAATGTTGCGTGACCCAGCCACTGAAGAGTCATCCCATGAAAACGCGGCATAACTGATGCTCCTTTATAGTTCAATTTTCACACGACCGATTTATGTCGAGTGGATGGTGCAGGTATCGGTTCCTACCCCTAGTTCGATGCCAGGATCGTCCGTCTGCGGTTCGAGCGGTTCTCCCGTTGGGTACAGGAACTCTGCGCGCGCGAAATGAGGGCCTCTGATTTTCGGCAAGACGCAAGATCCTTCACGTCGCTCGGGACGACAGGCCAGGTGAATCCATTTGAAATTCAAGTATTGACCTCCTTCGACAGAAGGAATAGCGTTCTCTTGAGGGCGAATATATGGCGAAAATGGATGGCACTCTTCCTCTGTTTCCGCTCCTGAACGCGCCGGAGGAAAAGCCAGAACTTAAAGGGATCGCCCGCCTTGCCGCCCAGGCCGTTGTTGTCGATCAGGGCCACGATGTGGAGTTTCGGCCTTTGGCGGTCCGGTCGATTCTTAACCACACGAATTCCAAGCGAGGTTTTGGGTTCGCGCGCAGCATCAATCCTTACCGGGGCTGCGAATTCGGCTGCCACTATTGCTATGCCCGTTACACACACGAATTTATGGAGCTGCGGGAACCCCATGCGTTCGAGCGGCAGGTATTCATGAAAGAGAATGCGGCGTGGCTATTGCGGCAGGAATTGCGCAGTCTGCGCGCCGAGGAGGCAATCGCGATTGGGACCGCCACCGACCCTTACCAGCCGATCGAGCGGGATGCACAGATCACGCGAAGCTTGCTTGAAGTGCTGGCCACACAACGGGGGTTGCGCATCGGCCTGGTAACAAAATCCACACTGGTAGTTCGCGACATCGATCTGCTGCAGCGCATTGCTGAACACAACAGCATTACCATCAACCTGACCATCACCACACTAGATACTGCGCTGGCGCGCGTCCTGGAGCCGCGTGCGCCGCGGCCCGACCTGCGATTGAAGACGCTCCACCAGCTACGGCGCGCCGGGGTACGCGCCGGCGTTCTGTGTTGTCCGCTGCTGCCGGGCATCACCGACACGTACGCGGCAATCGACAGCGTGGCTACGGGAGCAAAGCAGGCCGGCGCATGTTTCTTTCACGCCAACCCTCTGTTTCTGAAGCCCTGTTCAAAGACGGTGTTTGAGGAATTCATCGCCAGAAATTTTCCTGACCTGCTGGCTTCTTATCGCGAACGTTTCCAGGACCATGCGTTTGTGGGACCGGCTTATCGCAAGCGGATGTCGCAGTTGGTTGAGGCGGTAAAGAACAAACATGGATGGGGACCGAATGCCAATCGCATGGCCACGCGAGCGGAGCAACCACGAACTGCCCAGATGGAAATGCACTACTCCACTGGCGAGCCGCCGGAACGCAGGCGGCCAGTGGGAGCCGGCGCGTCCGCGGCGGAGTTGCGCACGGCCCAGCGTTCAAGATTCAACGGCTGACAACCACTTCCCGGGTATTGTCTTTTGCCAGAAGAAAACGGCAGGAGCCAAGGTCCTGCAGCAGGACTTCGATCTGGCGGTTCTGATAGGTGCGCAGCACTGGATGATGATCGCCGGCCTGCGTCTCGATGGTCTCGCCGTCCAGGACGTGGTAGCGGCAAAAGATTGTTTCCGGGCCGGTCAGCTTCGAGTGGAAGAAGGCGAGCGTCTGGCCATGCTCCGACAAGACCATGGCCAGCTTGCGAAGAATCGCATCTGCCAATGGGCTGGGAATATAGTCCAGCGCGTCCCACAAAAGAACGATCTCGAACTTGCGATCGCCGAAGTCCATGTGCCGCGCTAGAAATCCCTCGACGTCGTAGCGCTGTGCTTCTCCCTCAATTGCAGGCAGGACCCATTCGGGCTTGATCGCTTCTTCAACCAGATCGGCCATGTAGACGCTGTGGCCAAGGCTGGTCAGAAAATTGATATTGTTAGGGGATGTCGGGCCGATGTCCAGAACACGCAAACCAGACTCCGCCTTCAGCCGCGTCAGAACCTTCATCCAGCCGCTCGAATGACGCGGCTGGCGTTCCGTCGACAAGGATGCGCGCTTGCTGCGCTGCTTTTTCTGCGGATCTGCACGTTGAAACAGGGGGCTCATCGAATCCTCATCTTCGCTCTACAATCGTATTCCATTCACCCTGCCGTCGGAACAGCTCTGCAAAATTCCGAGGATGCTGTACCTGCGCCGCACGATGGCTGTACGCAGCCAGTCCGTTCGGCTGTCCAATGTATATCGTAAATTATCGAACACAAGGGCTCTCAGTTCCCTGCCATCCGTACAAGCAGCCGACCCCTTCGGCGCATCTGACAGGTATGGAACCAGTTGTTCCAACCGAGATTCTTGCGGAGTTCGCCGCGTGAAGCCCTTTTTTTTGTTCCTGCTTGGCTTCAGCATGGCACTAATCGTTCCCACGAAGCGCGCCGGCGCCTTAGACAACAGCGGCAGGGATGCCTGGAGCCTGGCGCAATCTAATCCCGCGGAATTGATGCGCCAGGCTTCACAGAACGAACTGGCGAATTCCTACGGCCACCGTGTGCCGTTGCGTTATCGCTTAAGAAAAACCACCGTGAAGTCCGACATCACCAAGGAGATTGTCGAGACTGCCGATGGTGGAGTCGCGCGGCTGATTGCAATTCGCGGATTGCCGCTTTCGCATTCCGAAGATCAACAGGAGATTGAACGGCTGCGCTCCCTCGCCGCCAATCCCGCAATCGAGGCCCATCGACGAAACAACGAGATTCGCGACGCTGAACGCGTCAGGAAATTCATGCGCCTGCTGCCGGAAGCCTTTCTGTACCGATCGGCTGGGTCGGCTAGTACGGAAAACGGCGCGATGATCCGGCTGACGTTTTCACCGAATCCAAAGTTCTCCCCGCCGGATTTTGGTTCCCGCATTTTGAGTGGGATTCGCGGGGAGGTCTGGATCGATCCCACGGAACTGCGCCTCGTACGCATGGAGGGTCGCATCTTCAAGACCGTCGACTTTGGTTGGGGAATTCTCGGTGAACTGTACCCTCGGGGGACTTTGCTCATCGAACAATCGAAGACCGCCAATTGCGGTTGGCAGTTGGCGCGCTTGGGTATGCACCTGGAGGGCAAAGAGCTGCTGTTTAAATCTCTGCATATCGCGACAGAGGAGACTGCGACGGATTATCAACCGGTGCCGCGAGGATGGACTTATCGAGACGCTGTCCGATGGTTGATACAACTGCCATCTCCATCTGCAATGCCGGCCATCCAGCGCTAGCGGCGGAGGATCGTGTCAGTCAGCAATGTCTTTTCGCTCGCTGGCCTTGGCGCCGTTCCAGAGTTCTTCCAATCCCGATGAATTGAGCTGCTCCAGCGGACGGGCCGCCGCCAATTCCATTTCCTGAAAACGACGCCGAAATTTCGCATTGGAGGTCCGCAATGCGAGTTCGGCTTGCAGTCCCAGTTTGCGCGCCAGATTCACTACGGTAAACAGTACGTCGCCCAGCTCTTCCTCTTGCTCCGCATTGTTTTTTCCGGCCTGAGTCTTGGCGCTTGCGCTCGCGGCAATTGCATTCCTCAGCTCATCCAGTTCTTCTTCCAGCTTGTCGAAGACCGGCGCGGCGCTGTCCCAATCGAAGCCAACCGACGACGCCTTGCTGCCAAGCTTGCTGGCTTCCATAAGAGCAGGCAGATTGCGCGGTACCGCGTCTAAGAGGGAGGAATACTCCGGCTCTTCACGTTCGGCACGTTCCGACTTTTTAATCTGCTCCCAATTGGCCAGCACCTGTTCAGAGCTCTCGACTCCGGCGCGGTTATCGAAGACGTGAGGGTGCCTGCGGATCAACTTCGCATTTAGATTCTCGATCACGTCTTGCAGTTCGAAATATCCAGCTTCACGCGCCATTTCCGCGTAGAAGAGTACCTGCAACAGCAAGTCACCCAGTTCGTCCTTGAGTCCGGTCCAGTCCTCGCGCTCGATGGCGTCGAGAACTTCGTACGTCTCTTCCAGCGTGTACCTGCGAATCGTTTGGAACGTCTGCTCGCGGTCCCATGGGCAGCCGCCCGGTGCCCGCAGCCGCGCCATAATTTCGACCGCTCGGGAAAATGCCTGCTCCAGTGAGGACGACTCCGGCGTGGTTGATTCCTGCACGATGGCTTGATTCGCTGCCTGCTTTGGTGTTGAGTCCATGTTCAACATCTTAGCGGCCTGGCCTGCCCGCTGCGTATACTGCGACTGCATGTCTTTTAGTTTTCCTATTCTGAGCTGGGCAGTCGTTGCGGCGGCGGCGATTACAGGGCTGATTTTTGGCAGCTTCCTCAACGTCTGCATCGCCCGGCTGCCTGATCATCAGTCGATTGTCAGGCCGCGCTCCCAATGTCGAGCATGTGGCGGACAGATTCGCTCCCTGGACAATATTCCGCTGGCAAGCTGGTTGTGGCTGCGTGGGCGTTGCCGCGCCTGCGACGCCCGCATTTCTATCCAATATCCGATCGTTGAATTGAGCACCGCTTTGCTGTTCATCGCCTGTCTATTGCAGACGGGCATTGCCTGGCAGACTTTGATCGACTCGGTCGCCTGCTTTTTCCTGCTGGGGCTTGCGATCATGGATGCCCAGACGATGCTGTTGCCAGACAGCTTCACCTTAACCGGACTGGCGCTGGCGTTTGCGCTGAAGGTTTTTGCGCCGGGAGCCGATCGCCGTGGAACCATTGCGTGGAAGACGCTGGAGGATGCAGCATTGGCGGCGGCGATGTTGCTGCTGGTGTGCGCCGTCTATTGGGTAGTTCGCCGGCGTCAAGGAATCGGTATGGGAGACGTGAAGCTGCTCGCGATGATGGCGGCGTTCCTGGGATTGCCGCTTGCCTTGTTCGCCTATTTTCTAGGCATCATCGCGGCCGCGCTGTTTGCCGTGGTCCTGGTGGCGCGGCACAGAGCTCGAGGCTCCGATCGCATCCCTTTCGGAAGCTTTCTTGCAGCGGCAGGAATCGTCGCCATCTTTATTGGAAAGCCTGCGCTCACGTGGTACCTGGCGCAATTCCGCTGACTTACCAGTTGTGCATGCACTTGTTTGGGTGGGCCAGCATTTTTTCCGCCTTAAGCGCGTACCTGCCTTGCGGATTGTTCTTGGCGTAGCTCTTGAAGCGGGCCATGGCTTCGGCGGTTAGATTCTGTTTACACATTGCATCGGCGACGCCGAAGAGTGCAGAGTCATCCTGCGGATCGTACTGGAGTGCGTCTTGATACCGCATAAGAGCGCCGCGAAAATTTCCGTTCTTCATGTATAGGTCGGCCACTTTCAGATCGTCTTCAATGCGTCCGTCCTGGGTCTGATCGCGGGTGTAGGAGTCCAGCTTGCGGTGCAGGCCGAGGTTCCCCTCGCCGAGGTCCGGAGGCGGCAGATGGGCATCGCTGGAGCTGTAATTCCCGTCGGGAGAAGCTGAGCCTGGCTGCCAATGGCTCGATTTGTCCGCGCTTCCATTGGTTTCCGTCTTTGCGGCAGCCTTCGATTGTGCTTCCGGGAAGGGATTGTCCTGGGATGCTGAACCTTTTTTCTGGTTCGATGTGGCGGTTGATTTTTTCGCTGCAGGAGCCTCTGGCGTGTCCGTACCTTGGGAGGCGGAAGGTTTATTTTGCTGGGAGGCTCGGTCGGAATCGGCCTTCGCCGCAGCTTCCGATTGCGCCATGGGGAATGCATTGTTATCAGGATTACTATTTTTCGATGCTGGAGCAGCGTTGCCGGTGCTCTGTTTCTGGTTCGGCTGGTTCCCATCAGGTTGGCTCTGCTGACACAATGCTCCCGCTGTGCAGATCAGATAAAACGAGACGGCCAATACCGCCGCCGAGCGGCAAAGTGACTTCCATGCGACCATACTTATATTTTGGACGCAATTTCCCCGAAGTGGATAGATCATTTGCGTCGATCACGACAAGTTCGCACTCCAATCAGATGTTTCTTCGGCTGCTATACTCCAATTTCTGCTTCTATTGATTTATGGGTCTTATCATCCGCTCCTCCACAATCCACGCAGCCGGTTGCTACACGACCGCACCCATCGCGAAGGGTACACGCGTGGTGGAGTACACAGGCCCGCTAATTGACAAGGACCAGGCCGACCTTCTGTATGAGGGCAAGCCGATCACTTACCTGTTTGGCATCGGTGATGGAGCGAGAGTCATTGATGGGCATGGGACGGCGATGTTCATCAATCACTCCTGCGACGCCAACTGCGAAACTGAGGAGACCGACGGGCGCGTCTGGATCATGGCGATCCGCGACATTGCCCCCGGTGAAGAACTTTGCTACGACTACTGCCTCTACGACGGCGACGAAGAGGAAGCCACATGTAACTGCGGCGCGAAGAAGTGCCGCGGATCGATGTTTTCTCCAGAAGAATTGCGGCGTCGCAAGCGGGTAGCACAAAAAACGCGCCCTAAGCCCGGATTGAAAAATGCGCCTCGAAAACCTTCCGCCGGAAAAAAGCAAACCAAATCCCCCAAAGTCGTGGGCAAGAAGAAGACTCGATCGGCCACAGTGCCGCGCAAGGCGGCGGGCAAACGGAAAAAGCGGACTGTCAAAGCATCGGGCAGCAAATTCCAAAAGAAAATTCGGAAGCGATCTGCAGCTTGAGTCGATGATCCGGACACCGGTCGAGTAAGCGCTACAATCGAAGTTGCCAGCTGGCAATCACGCGAGCTCCAACGTACCCTTTCGAACGATCCTATGGCCTATCAGGTTTTGGCGCGCAAATACCGCCCCCAGCGCTTTGCTGATGTAATCGGACAAGACCACGTCACGCAGACCCTGCTGAACGCATTGAGGCAGGACCGCATCGCGCA
>JBEPVW010000083.1:0-13454 GCA_041690775.1 Acidobacteriota bacterium
CAACGCCAGCGCGTTCCGTTACCTAAGACCTCGCACCTCCGTACTCTTTCGCAATCCATGCATTCGGGATGTAATGGGTACATCGATCATGGATTTGGGAGATCAGGGTTGCAACCGGTGAAAATTGCCAGTTGCAACCCATTTTTTTGGGCATAGGCTCTTTTTGTTCAACCGTATACCCGATTTTGGCATCATAATGAGTTGAAGCTGAGCGCCGCTATCGGTGCGCAAGGATTGCGCCGGTCTCGGCACTCATCTCTTGAATGCAATCGAGAAAGGTTTGACACACTTATGAAGAAATTTATTCTGGCGGCTTGTGCCTGTGCTGTAACTCTCGTCGGTTCCCAAAGCTTCGCCGCGACCGACCACGCGAAGCTCGTTGACCGCTTGACCTCTGCATCCCGGGTCATTGAGGAAATTGAGGCCACACCCGACAAATCAATCCCCAAGAGCATTCTTTCCAACGCAACCTGTGTAGCCGTTGTGCCTAGCTATAAAAAGGCTGCCTTCGTCGTAGGCGGCAGCTACGGTCAGGGAGTCGTTACGTGCAAGACCGCTCGTGGCTGGAGCGCCCCGGCCTTCATCCAACTGGCGGGCGGAAGCTTCGGTTTCCAGATCGGCGGCCAGGCGACGGATCTGGTGCTGATCGCGGTCAACCAGCGCGGCATGCAGGACCTGCTGAAGAGCAAGTTCAAAATCGGCGGCGACGCGGCGGCCTCTGCGGGCCCGGTGGGACGCAATGCAGCAGCGGCGACCAATCTGACCCTGAAGTCCGAACTGCTGACGTATTCACGCAGCCAGGGACTCTTTGCCGGAATCGACCTGAACGGAACTGTCGTCAACCAGAACACTGAGGATACTCGGACGTTCTATGGCTCCGACGTGCCCTTCGCGACCATTCTGCAAGGCAGCAAGGCAACACCAATGGCTGCTCGTCCGTTCGTACGGACTGTAGCAAAGTACTTCCGCAGCGCTCAGTAATTCTTTCGCACCTGGGAAATACAAAAGGCGAGCCTTCGGGCTCGCCTTTCTTTGCTCCACAAAGAAACTTGTCATCCCCAGCGCAGCGAAGCGAAGCCGAGAGACCTGCGGTGGGTGGCCCATTCCAAACGGCCGGATCAGTAAAAGCGGGTTCAATAAAGAAACTTGTCATTCCGAGCGAAGCACAGCGAAGTCGAGGAACCTCGCGTTTTGCCGGCGCAACGGAAGTCCATCCGTTTCAGGTTACCAAGCCCACGCTGTCATCTACCGTGGCGCATTCTTCGGCGCGGACCAGTAAAATGGAGATGGAGACACTCCATCTGAAAATGAATTTTGGACTCCTTTTTGGGGTTTCTATGGGTTGAAAAGCGTTTTTTAGCGTTTTTCAAATTTCCCCAAAATATCGAAAAAGTGGTATCCAGGTACTCAAAAGTGGTACCCAGCTACCCACATTTTGATTCTGACTTCTGCAAATGTGGTATCCGGATACCACTTTGCACCGTTTTCGCAGCAGATTCAAGAGGACATGGTGTTTTTGTAGCCCGAAAAAATAGCGCTTTTTGTAACTGGAAAAACAGAGTTTTTCCAGTTACCGAAATAGAGCTTGTGAAGCCAACAGGAAAACAAATTTTTTGCAGCCAGAAGAGTATGAAGTTTTCACATCTAGTCCGACAGCCTAGCGCATGGACTGTTCGACTTCCTGGAGCCATCCAGCGGGCTTGAGAATCTCCCTGGGACGGGAGCCATCAGCGGGGCCGACAATTCCATCGCGCTCCATCAGGTCGATCAGGTGCGCGGCCCGTCCGTAGCCAATGCGCATGCGGCGCTGCAGCAGGGAAGTCGAAGCCTTGCCGAATTCCAGCACCAGTCGAATCGCGTCTTCAAACAGCTCATCATTGGCCTCGCCATCCTCCCCGCCATCCACTCCATCCTTGGCTTTATCATCACGCGGCGCTTCCAGAAATCCTTGCACATAATCCGCCGCACCCTGCGCTTTCCAGAACTCAACGACGGCTGAAATTTCTTTTTCCGTGACGAAAGGTGCATGAACACGCTGCACCCGCGCCGTGCCGGGAGGAAGAAAAAGCATGTCGCCGCGTCCCAGCAGCGACTCTGCACCGTTCGAATCGAGAATGGTTCGTGAATCAACCTTGGTCGCCAGGCGGAAGGAAATGCGCGTGGGCACATTGGCCTTAATCAAGCCGGTGATGACATCGACGGAAGGCCGCTGTGTGGCCAGCACCAGGTGGATTCCAACAGCGCGAGCCATCTGCGCCAACCGCGTGATCGACTCTTCGACGTTGGCGCGGTCGAGCATCATCAGGTCGGCCAGTTCGTCGATGATGATGACAATCTGCGGCAGCGGTTTTTCGTCTTCCAGGCCGCCAGTCTCGTCAAAAAGATTCGGCGTACTCTCAAATAGCTTGTTGTATTGCTCCAGATTGCGGACGCTGCGCGAGGCCAGCAGTTTCAGCCGCCGCTCCATCTCGCGCACGGCATTTCGCAGCGCATTGGCTGCCAGTTTTGGCTCCGTAATGATGGGCGTAAACAGATGGGGCACGCCTTCATACATGCCCAGCTCAACACGCTTGGGATCGACCAGGATGAGCCGGACCTGCTCCGGCGTCGCCTTGAACAGGACGGACATGATCATCGCGTTGATGGCCACGGATTTACCGCTGCCGGTCGAGCCCGCGATCAGCACGTGCGGCATGGTGGCGAGATCGGCGTGCACGATGCGCCCGTTAATGTCTTTGCCCATCGCCAATGTCAGCTTCGACTTGCTGTGGATGAAGCTCTCGTCCTCGATCATGTCGCGCAGCCAAATGGTTTCGCGTTCCGCGTTCGGCACCTGCAGGCCGACCGTGCTCTTGCCCGCCATGCGCTCGATCAGAATGCTTTCGGCACGCATGGCGAGGCACAGATCGTCCTGGAGGCCGACGACGCGGCTGTACTTCACTCCGGCATCGGGACGAAATTCAAAGGTGGTGACGACAGGGCCAGGATTGATCTGCACGACCTGCCCGTGCACATCGAACTCTGCGTATTTTTCCACCAGGACCCGCGCTTCCTCGCGCAGCACATCCTCGCGGATTACCTGCTTCTCATCGCTGCGATGCAGCAGCGTGCTGGGCGGCAGGCGAAATCCTTCAACAGACTTTGCAGTCAGCGTGACGGGCTTGATCGCGGCATCGGCGCGGGTGCCGATCTGAACATGCAAAGCTGTCGGATGAGCTGCGGCGCCTGGTGCGACGGCGCGCGCCGGTGCTGCCTGGGTATTTTTGAAAGAGGCAGCGGAGGCCGCGAAATCCTCTGCGTCTTCAAACTCGTCATCCATGGCGCGAGCTGCCCGACGCTCCAGGCCCGGCTGGGCGGCGGATTCACTGAGAAATTCCTGTGCGGGCGGCGTTGGGACAGGCTCCTCCCAGAAGTCTGGGCGCTTGCGAACGCGGGTGGGCACAGCATCTTTGCGAGTGTCCTCGAAAATATGCGGATCGTTCTCCGCCGCATGGGCCAGCGCGGCTTCTTCTTTGGCCAGCGCTCGGGCAGCACGACGGGATTCTTTCTGCTCAATCCGCACGGTGCGCCAGTTGCGCCAACGGTCTCGCCATGCAGCGATGAAGGCGAAATGGACGGCGCTCCATTGGCGCAGGCTGCTTACGCTGAAGGTTGTGGTCAGATACAGGGCCGCCGCCATCACAGCAATCGAAAGAACGCACGCGCCGGGGTAGTTCAGGTAGCGCACAAGCAAATCGGAAATCATGCGCCCGGTGATGCCTCCAATCGGCACGGTATGCGCCCACAACAAATGACCGGGCAACAGGCCTACCAGGGCGGGAGCGAATAGCAGGCACAACACGCCGCCGATCAATTTGGAAATGGGGGAACCGGGCGCCCGAGAGCGCAGCCAGGTCAAGCCCAGCGCGCCTACCAGCAGCGGCAATAGAAATGCCGCCAACCCTTCGGTCTGCAACAGCAAATCGCTAAGACCGGCGCCCAGCAGGCCGATCCAATTGTGAGCAGGACTTCCGGACAGATAACCCCCCGCGGTATCCAGCGACGGGTCTAAAGGAGTGTAAGAAACCAGGGAAAGGAGCAGGAGGAGGCCGAACGCCAGCAAAAGCAGGCCGACCAGCTCATTCAACCGACGGTTCTTTGTCGGCGAAAAGACTCGTTGAACAACATTCATAGGGGGCGCTTGAACACAACAGCGGAAGCCGACCGGTTCGTCGTCGTCTACGATGTGCCAGAGACACCAGAGCAATTCCGATTATCCCAGAATTGATGGAGAATGACAGGAAAATGTGATGGCCCACCCGGCGGTATCCACATGCGAACTATTGCCGGATTTTGATATGGATTCATCCTTCCCGTGCTGGCCCGCACGGTGTATGAAGAGAAAGGCATCCGGTCTTTAAGGAGAAAACAGGAATGGTTGAAAGCATGTTCCATCTACAGGCTCCGTTGCTGGAGAAAATCGTTCGACCCATCATCGTCTACTTTTTTCTGATTCTGCTGCTCCGAATCTTTGGCAAGCGGGAGTTGGCGCAGCTGAATCCCTTCGACCTGGTTGTGCTGCTGTCCCTGTCGAATGTGGTGCAAAATGCGTTGATCGGCAACGACAATTCCGTCACCGGCGGCATCGTCGGGGCAATATCTCTTTTGACGATTAACTGGGTGGTGGTGCGGTTCCTCTACAGCTCGCCCAAGGCGGACCGCATCATTGGAGGCACAGAACGGGTGCTGGTGCAGGATGGAGTCGTGGATCGAGAGGCGCTACGCAATGAGGTGCTCACGGAGAAAGAACTGTTGACTGTTTTACATCGCCAGGGCTTTGAAACGATCGGCCAAATCAAGAAATGCGTACTGGAGCCAAACGGATCTTTTTATATCGAGGGGCGCAAGCCAAGCGAATCCCAGGAAAATTACGGCGACATCGTCGGCCGACTGGAGCAGATCCAACGCGATCTGCAGCAGATCCGCAAGCAGCTTCCGGCAAGTTCATAGTCTTTGCCAGCACAAGCGGCTGCGGACCGATGGGAGCCCGATTCTGCCGCAATATTTGCGAACCATGGGAGAACCAGCTACTGTTTTGGGCAGAGCCTATAGTATTCAATTAAATATTTGAAATTCTGTGGAGTGAATTTTCCCCGATGACGGACCAGTCCGATACCAGTTTCCATTCGCTTTTGCATGAAATTCGAGTCATTCCTCCGCCGGAAGAGTTTGCCTCGACCGCGCACATCCGCAGCCTGGCGGATTATGAGGCGCTTTATCGCCGCTCGGTCGAAGACCCGGAAGAGTTCTGGGGGGCCGCAGCGGGTGAGCTGCATTGGTTTGAGCCCTGGCAGAAGGTACTGGAATGGAACGAGCCCTGGGCCAAGTGGTTCGTCGGCGGAAAAATGAACCTTGCCTACAACTGCCTCGATCTGCAGGTAGAGCGCGGACGCGGCGATAAGATCGCCATCCTGTGGGAGGGAGAGCCGGGAGAGGTCCGCAAGCTTACGTTCAAGGATTTGCTTGATCAGGTGCAGCGCTTCGCCAATGTTTTGCGCGGCATGGGCGTCCAGAAAGGCGACTGCGTTGCCATCTATATGGGGATGGTGCCTGAGTTGGCGATTGCGTTGCTCGCCTGCGCGCGTATTGGCGCGGTGCATTCCGTCATTTTCGGGGGCTTTGCCGCGCACGCGCTGGTCGACCGCATCAATGATGCGCAGTCGGTTGCGGTGGTCACACAGGACTCGAGCTGGCGCCGTGGCAATCAGGTTCCTTTGAAAACTACGGTCGATGAAGCGCTGGCGAAATGCCCCTCGGTGCGGAAGGCAGTGGTGTTGCGCAGGACCGGTTCCGATATCAAAATGCAGCCGGGCCGCGATTTGTGGTGGCACGAAGAGATGGAGCGTGCCGATACGGTATGCGCAGCCGAGCCGCTCGATGCCGAACATCCGCTCTACATTCTGTACACTTCCGGCACGACGGGGAAGCCCAAAGGCATTGTCCATACCACCGGCGGCTATGCCGTGCATACTTATCTGACCAGCAAGCTCGTCTTCGATTTGAAGGACGACGACGTCTTCTGGTGCACCGCGGACATTGGCTGGGTCACGGGCCATTCTTACGTGGTCTACGGCATTCTGCAAAACGGAACGACTACCGTAATGTATGAAGGCGCGCCGAATTTTCCTGAGAACGATCGCTTCTGGAAGATCATCGACAAACATCGCGTGACCATCTTCTACACCGCGCCCACAGCTATCCGCGCATTCATCAAGTGGGGAGATGAATTTCCCAACCGACATAAGCTGGACAGTCTGCGGCTGCTGGGCAGCGTGGGCGAACCCATCAATCCGCAGACCTGGATGTGGTATTCGGCGGTGATCGGAAAAAATCGTTGTCCCATTGTCGATACGTGGTGGCAGACCGAAACGGGCGGCATTATGATTTCAACTATTCCCGGCGCGGTCGCCAGCAAACCGGGTTCGGCCAGCAAGCCATTTTTTGGCATTGTGCCTGACATCGTGCGGCAGGATGGCGAGCCGGTTTCAGAGGGCAACGGCGGCTTGCTGATTATCCGCAAGCCGTGGCCGGGGATGGCGCGAACGATTTACAACGACCCTGAACGTTACGTGAAGCAGTATTGGTCGACGATTCCCGGCGCCTATTTCACCGGTGATGGGGCGCGGCGCGATGCCGACGGTTACTACTGGCTGATGGGGAGGGTCGATGACGTGATCAACGTCTCCGGCCACCGCCTGGGTACGATGGAAGTGGAGTCGGCGCTGGTGGCGCATCCTAAGGTTGCCGAGGCCGCAGTAGTTGGCCGCCCAGATGCGTTGAAGGGGCAGGCAATTGCCGCCTTCGTTACGCTTGAGTCGCACTGCAAGCCATCTCCCGAGTTGAAAGAAGAGTTGCGCGCCTGGGTGGCGACGGAGATTGGCGCGCTCGCGCGGCCGGACGATCTCCGATTTACCGACAGCCTGCCGAAGACGCGCTCGGGAAAAATCATGCGCAGGCTGCTGCGCGAACTAGCCTCCACCGGCGAGGTGAAGGGCGACACGACGACGCTCGAAGACCTGAGCGTAATTGCTCACTTGCGCCAGGAGGAAGAATAAGTTTCACTGGACACATCAAAAATCAATAGATGTTCGGCGTAGCAGCACAGCGTGAAAGCGCGCGGATGGAACTTCACGAGGGTGCGGACTACTCCAAGTTAAACCGGTTTAATCCCAGAAGAGAGGTTTCGGCGCAGTTGCCGATAGATTCACCTTGACGGGCGAAGCTATCGCGGACAGCGTATTGAAGTCGAAATCGCGATACAAATCCAGGCACATCAATTCCGGAGCTTCAGCATAGGTGAGCGGATGATCGAAGGCGTAGGCAAGGCTGGAAATGGACTTCCGCGCATCGATGTTCGAGAACAATTCCGGTTTCAGAGCGACGGCAACCATGGCGACCGTTTCCGAACGAGGGCCGGTGGTAATGATTCGGACGGCTGGAACCGTGGCCTTTGGATTTGCTGCTGCGGAACCCGGCGTGGGGCTGCCATGATCCAGGTCTTGGCCCAGCCAACGAACTACCGCGTTAATTTGTGCTGCTTCCAGGCCTAACGGACGTTGGCCGAGGCCATTCAACAACTGTGCGAACGCTTCAACGCTTGACTGAGTGGTGTCAAGTGAGCCAGGGGTGTTCTCGCCGAAGAATAGAGGATCGAGCACAAGGACCCGTTCTCCGCGGTTCACATCGTTGGCAACATCAGCGACGGTGGAGGGCATGCCCAGATCTGAAAAAATAATTGTCGTGGGCGCCGTCCTGGGTTCTGTAATGGAACGAAATAGTACGCCGGTTGCGCTGAGGCCATTACTGAATTCGAAGCGATAGGCCATGCTCTCTACACCCTTTTCATGAGTGGTGTTGATGGGCCACGCATGAGCTACGGTGACGGGGGCATAGCGGACGACCTGGCGCAATAGTTTCTGCTGAGACTGGACCCATGGCGCGCCGTGTTCCGCTGGGACTTCATGATGGATCGATTTCGCAAATGACTGAGCGAGACTCAGGATCGTGAAATTATCCCTCGGCAGACCGCCGACTACGAGGTCGTCGTAGCTTCGTACCTCAGCATCGGTGTCGGCATCCTCCTTCGCGGATGCGTCGATTTGAAATTCGGAATCGAAAAACTTGTAGGCTACCTGGCGGCTGTCGATCCCATAGTTATGCGTGCCGGGGTCCAGGTTCATGTACCACTGGAGATTGTCCGGCTTTCCATAGAGGTTGAAGAACGGCTTGATGTCGGAATAAACGCCTTGCTTGACGATGCCTGCGCGGAAGCAGCAATCGTCCATGGCGTTGTAGATTAGCAGAGTAGGCTTGGGCGCGCGCATAGCGGTGAGTTGCGCGTAGTCCGCGCCCAGTCGGAAGTCGCTCGCGTTCTGTTCCGCGTCCAGGTATTCCGGATGCTCAATCGCCGTGGTCAGCGTGCTGAACCCTGCTACGGGAACCGCGGGCCCGACGCGCGTGTCGAGCGCACTAAGGACGATGGTTTGGAATCCGCCGCCTGAAATCCCGGTGACCCCAATGCGCGAGCGGTCCACGTCGGGATCATTGTAGAGATAGTCCAGGCCGCGACGCATCGCAAGATAAAACAGGCCCAGGCCGTTGTCGCCCGCAAGATCGAGCAGGCCGAGATAGTCGTGCGTGCTTCCCGGAGCGCTAAGTTCGCCGAAATTTATAAATTCAGGGCTGAGTGCAATGATTCCGCGCCGCGCCTGGTTGATGCACCGTTTCTGTTTATGCTCCACGGCCTTGCCGCCGTCGCCGTGCCCGTTCACGTCGAGGATTGCGGGCATTTTGCCGGACATGTGCTCAGGCTCATAGAGCAAAGCCACGGACTCGAAGCCCGGAACGATTTCGTAACGCAATTTGACGATGCGATAGCCGCGTCCCTCGATGACTCCCACCTTTTCAAATTTTGGCCCGGAGTCGATCCACTGCTGCGGCCACCCGTGGTAAATCACAGAAAGTTTATGGGTCCGGATTCGTGCTGCCTCCCGGTCCCACTGTTTCGCATCCGACGGCACTGTCAGAGGAGACACGCTCTTCAGCATGAAATGGCGCAACTCGCTGGCCACGAGAGCAGGGGACTGGAGATGCCGTTTGAGTAGCGGATCCACGATGCTGCCCGACGCCTGTGCGTGCAGCGAGCCGACAGCAAAAAAAATGATGGCAACAATTGAGAGAAAGCGGTTCATCGGAAATCCTTCTTCAATGCGGAAATTTTGTGTTACGCGAATCGTCCTTTGTGGCGGTTTTTCAATCTATGCATTTGCCGGAATCTGTTCTACTGATTCTACTTTCCGTTCGTTCTCCAGTTTCAGCACCAGCAGTGTCATATCGTCATATTGCGGCGCTTTGCCGGTAAATTGGTCCGCTTCGGCGAACAGGTGTTCCAGAACGTGCTGCGCGGTTTCAGCGTGCAAGGTCTGGGCAGCAGCCAGCATTCTTTCTTCGCCCCATTCTTCGTCGTCCTCGGTCATCGCTTCGCTGATGCCATCGGTATAGGTCAGCAGCAGGTCGCCTGGCGCGAGGAGAAGGCGCTGCTCCTGATATGTGGCAAACGATAGCAGGCCGATGACAGGACCGCCATCTTCCAGCCGTTCTACATGAAATTTATCCCCTTGATGGCGAACCAAAAACAGCGGGTTGTGCCCGGCATTCACGTAGACCAGTTCACGCGTCGCGGTGTTGTAGGTGGCGAAAAAGAAGGTTGCATAGCGGTTGCTGGCGGAGGCTTCATAGACGAGCCGGTTTACTTTTTCCATCATCACCGCCAGGTCGTGCGGGTCGTCGAGGGTCATACCGCGCAAGGAAGCGCGCAAACTCGCCATCAGCAGCGCCGCCGAAATGCCTTTCCCGCTTACGTCGCCGATCGCGAGTCCCATGCGCCCGTCACCCAGCACGAACAAATAGTACGTCATGCTCACCAGGATGTAGAGGGCAAGCAGGAAGTAGAGAGCGCGGGAGCTTTTCTGAGTTCTGGAACGGCGCATGTGCTACCGGAAACTATGGTAGCGGAAATGGGAAAGCTTCTCATTTAATTCGTCAGCGCGCAGCACAGCGACTCGCTGGCCTACGCGGCCTATATACTGCGAGGGATTGGAGCACATCCAGAGTGGCGCCAAAAACACCAGTAGAGGTCGCCGGGCCGTCACGCAAGCATCTGCCTGCGTTGGATGGGGTGCGCGGGCTGGCAATTCTGCTTGTGCTTGTCTCGCACCTGATGCTGTTCAATGACAGGACTGGAAGCCGGTTAGGTGATTCGCTGGCCGCATTGCGAGGGTTGGGCTGGGTCGGCGTCGATCTGTTTTTTGTGCTCTCCGGATTTCTGATTACTGGAATTCTGTATGACACGCTGAACGATCCGCATTATTTCGGCAGCTTTTACATGCGACGTTTTCTGCGTATTTTCCCACTGTATTACGGGTTTCTTTTTTTTATGCTGATACTCGGCCACTGGATGCATTTTGCCTGGGGCGGCCGGCAGTATGTGTTGCTGGCGTATATGCAGAACACTACGCTGTGGTTTCCGGTGACGGACTTCCACCCCGGCGCGTGGGCGGATCTAGGCCACTTCTGGTCTCTCGCTGTGGAAGAACAATTCTATTTATTCTGGCCGCTGATGGTGTTTCTGGTGCGCGGCCGTCGCCGGTTAATCGCCCTCGCGCTGGCACTTTCCGCCGTTGCGCTCATTCTGCGCATCGCGATGTTTCTGCATGGCGGATCTCCGCTCACAATTTTTATGCTGACCCCTTGCCGCATGGATACCCTGCTGCTTGGCGGATGCGTGGCGCTGGTGATGCGGGGCGACAGCGATTGGCTCCCACGGCGATGGATGATTCCCATCGCGCTGTTGGCGGCGGCGGTTATTGCCGGCTACACGTTGTGGCATTTGGGTGGTGACATGCGTGCGGGCTTCTTTGGCGCAACGTTCGGATATCTGGTGATTGCTGTGGGGTGCGTCGCGGTGCTACTGGCATCTCTCGACACGGCATCTATGGCGCACCGGGTATTCAGCTGGCAGTTTTTGCGCAGCCTGGGGAAATACAGTTACGGCATCTACGTGCTGCACATTTTTGTCGCGTACCTGTTTGGGACGATTGTGTCCCGGGCGCTCGGTACGAGCCTGCGCATTTTTCTTACGCCCTACCTGCATTTTCGCCCGCTGGCGGTGCTGGTTGAGTTTTGCGTCAACGCTGCGGTCGTGATTTTTGCGGCTTACCTTAGCTACAACTTGTATGAGGTCCATTTCCTGCGGCTAAAGCGTTACTTCGGATATGGGAGGATCAGCCGCACGGCGGTGCCAGCCAATCCAGTTACGGCGGAATAGGACGTGTTACGGAGTTCCATCGACGGAGCACTTGCACTCCGCTTCGGGAGGGTCCTCATTGCTGCTGTCCATCAGAACTTTCCAGGTGCCGTCCGGTTCCTTTTTCCATACCGTCAAATAGCGTCCGTGTTCGACTGCTGCACCGGCTGCGTGTCCGATCGCCCGGCCTTGATAGTGGCCCCAGGTGTAACCCATGTCGCCGGCCGGCGAGAGTTCTCCGCCGTCCGGAGTCCACGTTAATTGATACGTGCTCGCAGACCAGGTGGTGTGGGCTGCAATCGCCGCTTGTCCAATCAGCGGAGCCTGGCGGTTTTCGAGCGTGACTCCGTTTTTATCGAAGAATGATGCGAAGGTCGCGCCGCCGCCTTCGGCGACCGCGGCGGCAAACTTGCGCTCCAGATCGAACAGGAACGCTGTTCCAGGCTGGATTGTAGAGGTGAACAGATGGTCGGACGCAGCCGGTTCCGACAGTGGGCCCAGTGGATTTTCTTGTCCATGACAGGGAACACTCGTCGATAAGAAACAGGCGACGATCACGCAGGCAAACAATCTGAGCCGACGGTTGTCGAATGCGGTTACGAAAGAAAAATATCCTGAATCCATTTTCATTTTCTGACCATCCAGAAATTCCGGTGCTACTGTGCGGAGAGACCATGGCCGCGTCATGTAAAGCTGCGATAGCTGGGCTATACTTCACTTACAGGTTGGATCGAGGTGTCGGTCACCGAAAGCCAACGCCTTAGGATATCGCCAGAATTGAGTGTGCGCCGCGAACATTCGCGGAACGTTCGGCATCCAACCCTTAGACAATCATGAGTAATATCCTCGATACAATTCATTCGCCAAGCGATGTAAAGCAACTCAAGCTTCCGCAACTGGAGCAACTGGCGCAGGAAATTCGCGAGCGCATGATTTCGGTGCTGGCGAAGACAGGCGGCCATCTTGGCCCCAATCTGGGCGTGGTGGAGTTGACTCTGGCACTGCATGTTGTCTTCGACACTCCCCAGGACCACTTTGTTTTCGACGTCAGCCACCAGGCTTACATCCACAAACTATTGACCGGCCGCCGCGACCGGTTTGAAACCATGCGCCAGCCGGAAGGCCTGAACGGCTTTATGCTGCGCACGGAAAGCGAGCACGATGTTTATGGTGCCGGACACGCAGGCACGGCGTTGTCGGCTGCCCTGGGGATGGCGGTTGCGCGCGATTTGAACGGCGGCAAGGAGCACGTCATCGCGCTTGCTGGAGATGCGGCGTTCACTAACGGAATTTCTTACGAAGCGCTCAACAATGTTGCCGAGCAAACGAAGCGGCTGATCATTGTGTTGAATGACAATGAGTGGTCGATTGACCGCAACGTCGGCGCGATTTCTTCGTACCTGCATCGCATTGTTACCAACGAACGATATGCCTACCTGCACGACCGCGCGACACGCCTGATCGAGAAAGTCGGCGGCAAGATTGCGGGACATGCGGTGCGGCGCGCGGAAGAAGCGGCCAAGGGCTTGTTGCTGCCTTCGCTGATTTTCGAGGAATTCGGACTCACCTATTACGGGCCGATCGACGGCCACAATCTGGGACTGTTGATTGAAACTTTCCGCTTCCTAAAGACGCAGAACCGTCCTGTGATTCTGCACGCGCTCACGCAGAAGGGCCGCGGCTTTCAACCTGCGCTCGATAAGCAGAAGAAGTTTCACGGCCTGGGGCCATACGATCCGCTGACCGGCGAGACCAAGCCAGTCGGTCAGAAAACTTATTCCGAAGTCTTCGCGGAAACCATGGTGAAGCTGGCGGACAAAAATGAAAAGGTGGTCGCGATCACCGCCGCCATGCCGAACGGCACCGCGCTCGATCATTTTCGCCCGCATCACCCCAAGCGTTATTTCGACGTCGGTATCGCGGAAGAACATGCTGTCATTTTCGCTGCCGGGATGGCGACGAAGGGGATGCGGCCTTTCTGCGCGATTTATTCCACGTTTCTGCAGCGGGCCTACGATCCCATCATTCACGACGTGTGCCTACAGAATCTTCCGGTCGTTTTCTGCATGGACCGCGCGGGCCTTTCCGGCGATGACGGGCCGACGCATCA